>CAYVXV010000001.1:0-221640 GCA_964455555.1 uncultured Pseudomonadales bacterium
GTAAAGCGAATAAAAACCGGCTGCCAGTTGTCTTCGCGGGAGTGGAGCCAGCGCCTCAACCATTCAGCAGCCCGATCACTGAGAAAAACCACCCGCGGCCGGCGGCCCTTACCAATCACCCCGAATTCTTGGGAATCTAAATCCACCTGATCGCGATCTAAGCTCACCAACTCACTCACCCGCAGGCCAGTAGAAAATAGCACTTCCAAAATCGCTTTATCCCGCAACCCCGTTTGGCTGGAAAGTAGCGGCTGGGACAGCAGCAGTTCAATTTTTTCGCGATTGAGAAACTGCATGTGGCTCGATTCGGCCTTGGGTAAGTCAATTTTTTGCGGCTGCAGCACCGGCAGATCGTTTTTGACTAAATATTTAAGCAAAGACCTGAGGGCAATAATGTAAAAACTCTGCGTTTTCTTGGAGAGATCTCGGCTTTGACTGTTCAGGTAGTTGGCCAGAAAGACCCGGTACTTCCTCACCAAGTCCTGGTCGAGTTCCTTGAGGTCTTTATGGCCCTCGGCCTCAAACCAATCAAGAAAAACAGTCAAGTAATGGCGGTAATTGCGAATAGTCAGGCGGCTCAAGTTGCGCTCCACCTCGAGATGTTCCAAAAAAGCCACCACAGCGGGGCGGGGCAGAGTAGAGAGTTTCATAACTGCTTTCAGTATAACAGTTCTGTCGCAAAATTTTCAGAGGATTGTTATTTTTACGACTAAAATCACTTGAACAATATAGTGTTTTAATATATCCTAGTGTATACTAATAGATAGTTAGTATTAATCAGAAAGGTTTATATGTCCATCAAAAAAAGTGTTGAAAGATTGCTTAGAAAACCAAAACAAGAAGATGGGGAAGAATCATTGCCTCCAACTGAAAAAGAAAATCTTGCAAAAGCTTTAGACCTTTTTGAGCAATACTTAAGCCAAAATCCTGACTTGTTGGCGGGCCTAACTGATCTGAGTCCAGCTTCCTCTGTGACAACAAGGCTGGCGGGCGCGTATAACACAGCCACAGCAGGAATTCTCAAAAATGACTTTCCTGAATCCTGGGAAGCCTTTCTCAAAGATTTAGACAATCAGCGCCGAGATCGTTTCTATAAAGGTACTGAATCAACTGATCGCATTCAATTATTGCTAAACTATATGCGCATTGAGTTGGGTCGAAAATCTAGTAGGACTCGCAGGTAAAATTGACTGTTATACTTTTTTAATCTAATTGCAGGTAGCTCATTGCATCACCTTCTGCATTTTTTGCCTATACATCAAGCAAAACCTCTCAAACGCTCAAAATCGGCTTTTTATGAATTGGGTGGATCATGACATCACTCAATTGATCGCCCGTTGTGACGTAGCGGCTACAAACAGCTCTGTACCTACTACTACTAAATGTAGTATATAGAGCTAAAGAACCAAAGCAAAGGGATAGTAGCTGAAATCAAGAAGCAGCTCCTTAAGAGAGAGCCTGCTGAACAAAAAATAACAAAATTAAAAATAAAAGTAAAATTGAGCAGGAACAAGAGGGAAAGTTAAAAACCGACTTAAAAACAGCCCTACCGGCCAATGCTGGCCTTATGTCGTAAAAGTAATATTGTGCGACATTGTACAAATCAGGACAGGCCCCATCAAAGAGAAGTAGAAGCCTCCCTCCCTACCGATAGTGGCAAAAAAGAAACCTTATTTTTTTAACTTTCCTGAAATAAACCGTTCTTATCTCTACTTTCACCGGTCTCTGCACGCATTCCCAAACACCTGGCAACACCTGTGAAACAAGGCATTCGGGTTTTTTCACGACCCTTGCACCCCACCAGGGGTACACGCCTGGAATTATTTTTGCAACATTTTTGATCAGGGCGTTTAATTAAGCTCGCACATACCAACTATGAATTGTAAGAATTAGGTATATTTAGCCTGGTATTTTCTGACAAATGTCCTATAATTATCCTAGTTTTCCACATATCTAGTGTGTATCAAACTATATCATTGTCCTATAACAAACTATATCACTCTCCTCTGTTCCGCCTGGGCTATAAATTTTTATGTCCCCTGCTCTTGTTTGTATTTAATAATAAATTTTTTAACTTTTCCTTATAAAGAAATTAATTATTTCCAGACGATCAAGCTGCTTTAAGAACCCGATTTTCCGCTTTTTACCTCTGATCTGATACCTCTATACTCGAGGCCAAACCTGCTCTGCACTGCCCTTTTTCACGCAAAAAAAGAGTGCAAAATATATAAAAAGGATTGATATATAAGTATTATTTAAAAGGAAAGACTAAAAAGAAAATCAGCACCACCAGGGCACCTACCAGAGAGTACTCGGTCAGTGTCTTGGAGAAAAGCCTGCCTTTTAGGTAATTATGGAGAATACCAAGACCAATATAAAGCAATGACATTATGAATAAGGCGTTATACCAGACTGAAAACGGTATAAATGACAGAATCAGCGCCGCCTCCATCAGAATCAAGGTAAGCAGCCCAGCCAAGATGCTAACCCGATCTGAAACTTCATTTTCCAACTTGACTGACCACAGGGACATAAAGATAAGCGGATAATGAACCAGGCCAACCATAAACATGTTCAAGAAAAACGGCATCTTCAGCGAAAAGACAGTGTTGGTGAACAGAAGCGAAGTCAAAAGGTTAAAAAGCAGGCCTACAGCGTGCGCAGCATGCAACAGCTGGATCGTCCTGCCTTTAGCAACAGAATAAATATTCGAGGTCAGAAACAAGGCATACATGCCAATACCAAACAGAATTAAAATCGCCACCTTGCTCATGATGTTTTCTGGCAGCAAAAAATAAAATAGAGCTACTGATACAGCGTAAAGGGCCGGAAATGGAACAACTGTAAAGCGCTCAACCAGCTGAAGATCATCAGCAAGGGCCCAAGTGGACACCAAGTAGCTGACAATGCCAAACACCACTACTGCAATATACCTAAAATCCAAGGCTGTAGCCTGGACTCCCAGCAGGCCAAGGCTTAAGAATACGGAAGCTATCACAAATTTTTCACGGCGGCGCATATTTTTCTTCAATAGAGCTATGCCTGAGAGGTATTCTCTACTCTTCTTCCTCAAGTTGTGCTACTGTATATACTTCTTCAATATCTTCATTTTCCAGCAATACATCTACCAACTGAGCAAGCTGCTTTTTGTCGGCGTCTGAAACATCCATGTTAATTGTCGGCACATAGTCACCTGCTTCATTGCGCTCAAACATATATGATGCGCTTCCCGGGCTGCCAAGTGAACCGCCATTTCGGGAAAAGGCAAAGCGCACATCAGCGGTGGTGCGGTTTTGATTATCGGTGAGGGCTACGGCAATAACAGCAGTTCCCCCAGGGCCAAACCCCTCATAGGCTACCTCTTGTATTGATGCACCGGAATCGCTCCTGCCCATGCCTCGGTTGATTGCCCTCTCAATATTTTCTTTGGGCATGTTGGCGCTGCGGGCTTTTTCCAAAACAGTTCTCAGCGCCGGATTAAAATCAGGATTATCTGATTTGCCTTCCCGCACAGCAACCCTAATCAGTTTGCTGATTTGACCGAAAGCCTTGGCGCGCTTTGCATCCTCAGCACCCTTTTTGTTTTTTATATTATTCCATTTGCTATGACCAGCCATACTGCCTTTCTTGTCTCTGGCCTATTATATACAACTAATCAACTAAACTCATGCCCTCTTCTCTACCCTTTAATACTTGCTGTTCCAACTCCCACCTGAGGGGAGATTCGTAATTTGTTAGTTGACTGCAGGGGGCAAGAGCGTTATTATTCGACAAAAATGTGTGCGAGATAGTTGCGTATACCTGTATGCAACCCACAATCTAAGCAGAAAGCTGACATTATGAGCATGAATGGATCACTAAGGCGCTACGCAATTAACGCAGCAAAAAAGGGAAACTGGGATGAAGCTATCGAGTACAACCAACAAATTCTTGAACAGTACCCCGACAACACCAATGCTCTGAACCGCCTAGGCATTGCTTATGCTCAGCTCAAGGATGTAAAAAAGGCGAAAAAAGCTTTTCAAGATACATTAAGGATTGATAAAACCAATATAATTGCCCAAAAACATCTGGACAGGCTTAAGAAAAACCAGGATTTCGGCTCGCCAGCCTTTGCCCCCATCCATTTCATAGAAGAACCCGGAAGAACTAAATCAATCAACCTCCACCGGCTCGCCAACAAGCAAATTTTGGAAAGTCTGGCCGTAGGCATGTCCTGTGAGTTAAGGCAGAAAAACCGCTATATCTCAGTCGAAGTTAACGGCAAATACATCGGTGCCCTGCCTGAGGACATCTCATTCAGGCTGGGAAAGCTTATCGAAAACGGCAACAGGTATTCCTGCTCGGTCCGGACCTGCAACGGCAAGGTATGCTCAGTTTATATTAAAGAAACTTATCGATCCGCTAAAAATGCGAATGTTCAATCCTTTCCAGGCAATAAACATGCTGTCTCCCAGTTGGCAGATATAGACGAAAGTTATCTGATTAGTGAAGAAATCCCTCTCGAAATCGTCGATACGGACCGGGATGTTGAACGGTCAATAGACTATGTAGATTCAGACGATCTTGAGGACTAAATTTACTCTTTTAGCCGATCCACGCGAAATCAAATTTGTCTTCTTAAGCTGAAACAAAGCCTATTCCCCTGCAATATCAAAGGTTTCACTGATATCATCTCCTGCAAACAAAATCAGTTGAGACCGGTAGCGAGCCGTCATGTCTGGATTAGCCGGAACTCTATTTAAGCCCTCCGGGAAAAGGCTGCTGACTAAAGCAATAACCTCTTGGCACTCTGCTTCTGCCCTCTCACCAACATAAAGAGTGGAGTTGCTGAATTGAACTTGTTCGTTGGTTATCCTGACCACTAGCCCGCCGTTATCTTCCACAATTTTGCTGATTACACCTGCGAGACCTCTTGTTTTAGTAGTGTTTATCACGGCCACTGGGCAGTTTCTGGCAGTTTGATCATGAATGGTTTTATACTCAGATACAAGTTTGCCAAAATCTGTTGCTCCCAAGACTGCAATTCTCTCGCTAGTCTGTTGGCGGGCTAAATAATGTAATCTGAGAAAATCCGGCGACATTCTTAAAACAGCTTTTTCCAAAAACAGCTTTTCAAGGCTGCCCTGACTGACCATTTCAGCAGTTAAGGTATCAACAACCAAAACTTGATCAATCACTAGTTTAAGAGCATAGTTAAAGTTAGCTGCAATAAATTGTGAGTCTTTGTTTTCTAATGCCAGCAGCGGATAAACATTTTGCAATTGATACTTGCCATAACCACCTAAAACCTCTGTCTCTGCTGTACCGTCAATCACCCTGAAGGAACGCCTGCGCTCGACTGAGTCCAAATGTGCAAAAATCAAAATATCATCGCTTGATTCTAGGTTGGCCGGCACTACTAGGATGTTTTGTGGTTTACTTAGCTGAAAAAGATAATGCGGCAGAAAAAATTGATAACCTATGAATGCAATAAAAAACAGAGCTACGGTTGTATAGGCAACTGCCCGCAAGGATGAAACAAAAGGATTTTTCCGTTTCAGCTGAACAGTTCGTGCCCGGCGTGGCGGCTTAAAGCTATTAGTTAAGGTAGACCGGCGGTTCGCCCTGCGCGCAGGTTTGTTGCGGAGCTTTCGTTGGGCAGTAACTCTAGCCATCTTTGTAGCTTTCTTAAGCGGTTATGAACTCCCGCAGCTGCTTACTCAAACGAATCATAAACCTGATGTTATGAATGGAAGCCAGCCTGTAGTACGCAAGTTCTTTTGTTTTAAATAAATGATGTAGGTATGCTCTGGTGTACCCGCTACTACAAGTATAGCAATCGCAACCAGGTTGTATAGGCTGATTATCGTTGGCGAAACTGCCATTGCTAATATTAAGCCTACCCTTCTCTAAATCACTTCTAAAAACCGCTGTTTGACTCTCCGCATCCAGTTCGCCGGCATATAGGGCACCGTTGCGGGCAAGCCTGGTGGGGCCAACGCAATCAAACATGTCAAAGCCAGCCAGGACCGCATCGACCAAATCCTGCGGGTCTCTGCCTAGCCCCATGGCATACCTTGGTTTATCAGCCGGCAACAATGGCTCAATCCAGCCCATCAGCTCAGTTGTACCAGCCATGTTATAACCAACTGTTTCACCGCCGACTGCTATTCCATCGAATGGCAAACTGGAAATAAAGCTCGCTGACTCCCGGCGCAAATCTTCGATCATCGCACCTTGAGCAATGCCGAACAACGCTTGGTAGCTGCCATAAGTGCTCAACCGGCTACGCTTCTCCCAAGCTTCAATACACTGAAGAGCCCACTCATGGGTCCGCTCCATGGCCTGCTGGGCATAGTGGCGGGGTGCAGTATCACTAGTGCACTCATCAAATGCCATAATAATATCAGCCCCGATCTGCCGCTGGATTTCTATGGCGCTTTCCGGGGTAAAAACATGTTTGCTGCCATCGAGGTGTGAGGCGAACTCAACACCGCTATCGGATATACTAACCCTTGAGGTGCCGTTTTTGGCATTTTGCTGAGCCCCGAGAGAAAAAACTTGGTATCCGCCTGAGTCAGTCAGAATTGGGCCATCCCAGTTCATAAACTTATGGATACCACCCATTTCTTCAAGCAATTCCATCCCAGGCCTTAGGTATAAATGATAGGTATTGGCCAATATTATCTCTGCCTGAGTAGCCCTTATATCTTGAGAATCCAGAGATTTAACTGTGGCCAACGTCCCTACCGGCATGAACATCGGGGTCTCTACTCTGCCATGCGGTGTGTCAAAATAGCCGGCCCTTGCCTTGCCATTGGTTTTTTCTAGGGTAAAGGAAAAGTTGTTTATTTTGGCTTTTGCCATAACAGCATGTATTATACCTGGAAATACGCCGGTCCAGACAAAGGCTTAGCTCTTGTGTTAGATTATTCCGCAGGATGCTTTAAAGGTATTCCAAAAAACTTGGCGAGTTCGTAGAAATCTTGAGCATTAAGGCTTGGGCCTTCCCTGAAGGTATCGTGCCAAATATCAATCCGCTCTTCTTGATTCATCAGACTATAATCGATCTTGTCCAATTCTAACTGCGGAACTCCTAAGCTTATTGCTAATTCTCGGAGTTTAAGTTGCTCCTGAGACAATTCAGTCACCAAGCTATCATGATAATCGAAGTCATCCCGGGAATCATCCGTGGCATCCATGTGATCCAATATGTTCCAAGCTTCATGCAATTCCAGAGAAACACTCCTGTAAGCTTGAAGCGCCGCATCTGCGCTGATTGTCTCGCGCCCCTCTAGGTTTTCGATTCTGCCTGGCATAGCCACCTCCTTGAGCAGGAACTTTTACTGATTTAATTTTTGCCGACCTCGTATCGCACAAATCGATTAATGACAAATTTTTCGCCTATTTTGCCGCTGACTGCCTTAACCATTTCTTCGATGGTCACTGATGGGTTTTTGATGAATTCTTGAGTCAAAAGCTCATCAACAGTTTCCGGATTCATGGCCACTACCTGCATAGCAACATCCTTGGCCATCTGTTGAAACTCCTCGTTGCGGGCAACGAAATCAGTCTCGCACAAAACCTCTACCATTGCAGCAGTTTTGTGGGTGGCATGAACATAGCTAGCAACATAACCTTCACCGGCGTCGCGGTCAGCTTTTTTCTCAGCTCTAGCCATGCCTTTTTCCCGCACTATTTCCATAGCTTTTTTGTAATTGCCTTCAGCTGCCTCCAGGGCTTTCTTGCAGTCCATCATACCGGCGCCACTCTCTTCCCTGAGCTTCTTGACATCATCAATCGTATATTTTGCCATAGGTAATTTCCTTGAAACTATTTTGCTATTTCAGATTTAAGCTTATTTTTTGTCTGCTTTGCCGGCTGCATACCCGGCAGAGACTGCTTCAACCGCAAAGCGGATACTCTTGAGAGCATCATCATTTGCCGGAATCACAATGTCAATACCTGCTGGGTTTGTGTTGCTGTCGGTTAATGCGATGACCGGCACACCAACTACTTGAGCCTCATTCACAGCAATTTTTTCACGTTTGGGATCTACCACGAAAATTGCGTCAGGGCGGTCCTTCAAAGCCCTTATTCCCTCAAAGAAACGCTTTTTGCGGTTTAGCTCTTTCTCAAGCTGAACTTGCTCGTATTTGGTATAACCCTCGTATTTTCCGCTGGTCAGGCCTTTTTCAAGCTCTAACATTCGGTTAAGCGATTGTTTAACCTGTTCCCAGTTAGTCAGTAAGCCACCAAGCCATCTGGATGTAATATACATAACACCGTGCTCGGTTGCTAATTCCTCAATAATCTTGGAGGCTTGGCGTTTGGTGCCAACCATGATTAAGGTTTTGCCTGCATTTCCCAGGGAATAACCGTAATTGTATGCCAAGCGAAGCTGTGCTGCAGTCTTTTCCAGGTCAAAAATATGAACACCATCCTTCTCCATGTAAAGCCACTCAGCCATCATTGGGTACCACTTGGCTTTTTGGTGGCCGAAATGCATTCCGGCTTCCAAAAGATCCCTAAGATCATACTCGGGAGCCTTGTCCGGAAGTTCATTCAAATTAATAAAAGATGAGGTAACTACACCACTCATATTTGTCCTTTTTTCTCTCCGCTTTGAGCGAAGATTGCGGGTTAAGGGTAAAATCAGGACTTATAGCCCTCAAACCGCAAGATTTATATATTAAGAATGGTATTGTACCATAGATTACTCGAGAAGCTAACTCATGATCAATTTTGCTGATTCTGCTCGTAGAGAGCCAGTGCATTTTCAAGCAAGCTTATCACAGTCAAAGGGCCAACGCCTCCGGGTACCGGGGTTGCAAACGCTGCTTTGGATGCAACGCCGTCCAGATCAATGTCCGGATTGGGCTCACCTACATCTATCAAGACCGCACCTACTTTAATCAGCCCGCCGGTAATTAGCTTTGTTCTGCCGGTAGCACTGATTACGGCATCAGCGTCAGTTAAGCCTATTCCTGATTCTTGGCGCTCTTTGAATTCCCGACGCCCAATCAACTCAACTTTCCTGCCCTGTTGCTCCAGAACTGCTTTTAGTGGGATTCCCAGCAAATCAGAAATTCCAATAATCAAATATTTGCTGTCTGGTCTAAGGTTTTTTTTAGCCTCAGGGTGCTCTAATATTCCCAAAACTGCCCTGCAAGTTGCCGGCAGCACCCTTCCCTTCTCCTGCCAAGTGCCGTCCTTTATAGAATTAATCGTATCCGGATGAAGGCCGTCCACATCTTTGCTAACATCTACAGACTGATAAAGATCCTGCCACCAATCAGAAAATTTTTGGCTCTCCCCTACCCGCCCGGAATGAGATTCCCAGATAGACCGGACAGGTTTTTGAATAATTATGCCCGTCCAATCTTCCCGGTTCAGGCTGCGGATAGCATCTTTAATATCCTCAGGGCTGTCAGACATAGAAAATTCGGACAGCTGGTAGCTAATTCCCACTCTGGCTGCAGCCTGCTGTTTGTGGGAAGAATAATAGCGGCTGCCCGAGTCTTCCTTAAAAAGGACAGCGGCAATGCCAACATCGCCACCCTGGTTTTTAATTGTTTGAACAGCATTTTTTAGCTTTGTCTCTAGCTGTTCAGCTTGGTTTTGGCCGTTATAAATATACATAGCTTCCTGGTTTTTAATCCTGTTATTGTACTAGATAAAACTCTGGAATGGAAAACTACTGAAGCAGAGACTTAAGCCGGCTGATATTTTCAGCATCGGGGCCTTCTCCCTTGAACCCGGGCACCTCCATAATTAATGGTATCTCTCGAACTTGGGGCAGATTGAGAAAATAGCTAAAATCTTCCTGGGGAACTTCACCCTCCAGCAGGTTTTCATGCCTGTCTTTGCCTGAATTATAAGGTTGCTTGCTGTCATTGACATGAATACAGCGCAAATCCTTCCAGAGATCAAGCTGCTCTATAGCTGTAGCAGCATATTTAGGCTCCTCTGAAAACAGCACATGCCGGTCGGTTTCCACCCCAGCCGGATTACCCAATAAATAACCCGCGGCAAACCCATGACAGGTATCAAAACACCACTTAAGCCTAGGTGAGTCAACAGTATCGAGCAGCCAGCGGATTTCAGCTAAATTGCTACTGACTTTCCCGTTTTGCCCGGCCGAGTTTTCGATTAAAAAAGTACTGTCTTCAGGTGTGCTGCTGAGTATCCTACTGATGGATTGCGCCAATTGATCTTTGACAGCAACCCAGCCACTGCCCATATGGCTCCCTAAGTGCACTATGACACCACTGCCTTTAACAGCGCTGTCAAAATGCAACTCAGCCTTAAGTGCCTGAATTGATTTATCTAACTGATTCTGATTTTCGCTGGCTAGGTTGATTAAATAAAGCCCATGCGTAAAGATTGGTGTTACGTTTAATTCTTTTTGTTTTGAAAACAATTTTTCTGAATCAAGGGATCTCTCCCAGTTATTTGCCCAGCCACGTGGGCTGGATGAAAATACCTGCATGCAGTTGGCACCAATGGCTGCTGCCCGCTCGACGGCTTTGGGGAAGCCGCCGGCTGAGGAGACGTGTGCACCGATTCTTCGGTCTTTCATTCAATTAATCCTTCTTACTAAATTTTTTTGCCTTTACACTATACAATACAACTCAATCATGCCAAACATTTTTAATAGCCGGCTGCAGAACTATACTGTCTTTTACTATACCAAAGATGAGTTTCACCACCTTAAAAGGGAGATTTTTACTCATGACAGCTACTATTTCGAGTCAGAAAACCCAGAACCATTTATTATCGATGCAGGAGCCCATATCGGTTTAGCAACCCTATACTTTAAACAGCTCTTCCCGGCTGCAAAAATTACGGCCATTGAACCAAACCCGGCATCCTTCAAACTTCTTGGAAAAAATGTTTTTGAAAATCAACTTAATAATGTAACCCTAATCAATGCAGCCCTCTCCAACGAGAGCGGTACAGAAACGCTGTACTTGGACAAAAGCCCCAATCAGTGGTGGAGCACTGCTGGTTTTATAGAGGGGGCATGGAGCGGTGATCAGGCCAGCAAGAGCTTGGAAATTCCCACTGTTTCTCTCAATGAGATTATCCAAGAGCCTGTAGAGATGCTAAAAATGGACATCGAGGGAGCAGAACAGCGTACTTTGCTGGCTGCTGAAGAAACCATGCCACTTATCAAAAATATTTTTCTTGAATTTCATCCGCATCCAAGCCAGGATAAAAGAAAATTAATTGAAATGCTGGACAAATATTTTCACCTCTCCTTTTATAAAGACAACAAAGAGGTGAAACCTACAGTTGTAAGAGGTCTCTTCCAGATTGAGGGCGTCCGGAAAGATTAAGGTCTCCCACCCTTCCCCACACCGTAGTCTAAGGCTGCAACTCAGCTACCAGGTAAAAAGCGGAAACTCTGCGGTCATTTTTTGGACTTGAGCTCTGATTTCCGCCAGCATTTTGTCTTGATCTGCCTGAGCTTTAAACTTTTTGATAAATCTCCCCCACTCTTTCCTGTCTTTTGGAAGCTGGTGCTCTTTAATATGTTCTACCACCTGGTAAATCCATTCAGCAATTTGATGCATTTCTGCCTCTTTCATGCCACGCGAAGTGACCAGCGGAGTACCAATTCTGACGCCGGATGGATAAAATGGCGAGCACGGTTCATGAGGAATGGTATTCCTGTTGGCATACATTCCGGCTCTGTCCAAAGCGTAAGCAACCTGAGTACCGAAACCTTCTCCGTAAGGCGTGAGGTCAATAACCATAAGGTGAGTTTCAGTGCCGTCTCCTACCAATTTGAGACCATGCTCCATTAATCTCTCGGCCAATGCATCGGCATTTTTCCTAATTTGGCTGGCATAACTCTTAAACGCAGGCCGCATGGCTTCGCCGGCAGCAATGGCAATGCCGGCAGTTGTGGCATTGTGGGGCCCGCCTTGCAATCCGGGAATAATAGCTGAATCTATTTTTTTGCCCAATTCCGGGTCGCGCTCTAGTCCGCGATCAGTTACCAGGATCATGGCTCCACGCGGGCCGCGGAACGTTTTATGGGTAGTGGACATAATTATGTCGGCATGAGGTACCGGGGAAGGATGCTCGCCTGCCACTACTAAGCCTGTAACATGGGAAATATCAGCCATGAGCCAGGCCCCAACCTCGTCAGCAATTTCGCGGAATTTTTCAAAATCGAGCTCAAACGGATAGGCAGTGTTGCCGGCTACAATTACTTTAGGCTGATGCTTTTTGGCTAACTTTCTCAATTCTTTAAAATCAATCCTGGCATTACTATCAACGCCATACTGGACAGAATTATAGTAGCGGCCCGAGAAAGTGACCTTTGGGTGCCCATGAGTTAGGTGGCCTCCCATTGCCAGCTTCAACCCCATAATGGTTTCTCCGGGCTCAAGAATTGCAAAATAAATAGCGCTATTAGCCGGAGAACCGGAATAAGGCTGGACGTTAACATACGGTACACCGAAAAGCTCTTTGACCCGGTCGCAAGCCAAGTTCTCTATTTGGTCAATAAACTCATTGCCTTCGTAATAGCGGCGCCCAGCATATCCTTCTGAATATTTGCTGGAAAGCGTACTGCCCAGCGCCGCCATCACCTCGGGAGATATGTGATTTTCTGAAGGGATAAGCCCAATCATTTCCTCTTGGCGCTGCTGTTCTTTTTCGATAAGTTTAAAAACTATGTCTGACATGAAATTCCTTTATCAATTCTTACTGCAATCTGCGGCTAAAGCCGCTGTATCGGCAAGCTTAGTCAAGAAGTAGAAAACTGGATTTGGTGAATAAAATGGGCTTTGATCATTGTGGGCTTAGTATAACAAAGATTTAATAGGATATACTACTAGGTGCATGGCCAAGCAAAAACCCAACCAACTTATTCATCCCAAGGCAGAACAGGTCCTCCGACAAATTATCTTAAAAGACCTGAAAAATAAAGGCCGTTCCGGTTATGACAAACCCCACACCGAAGCGGTGGTATTTTGGATGAAGGAGTTGCTTGGGCTGCTGAACAATCCCGGTTTAAATTCCAAAGTCTTAATAGCCGCTGCTTATGCCCACGACTGGGGCTACGCTGGCTTGTTTGATAAATCCGATTCCAGATCGCTTAGCAACATCTTAGACCGGAAAAAGCTTCATATGCAGCGCGGTGCAGAAAAAATCGAACAACTGCTCTTCCAGCGTCTGAACCAGTATTTCTCTGATAGTGAGAAGCTAAGGATTATCCACCTCGTTGCAGTCCATGATAAAGTCCGGGATCTTAAAGATGAGGATGAGCTACTGCTGATGGAAGCCGACACTCTGGGCATGCTGGATGTTGAGCGGGTCCCGCCAACTTTTTCGGCAGAGGACAATAAGCGCTTTATGGAACACAGCATTAAAACTCTGAGATTGCCCCGGTTTTATCATCAGCCAGCCAAAGAACTTGCAGAGGGTTTAATTGAGAAAAGGGCTGCTTTTAGTAAAGGCTGATAAAACTCTGGACCGTTTTTTTCAAGTCATCAATTAAAGTATCGTCCGGCTCGCCATCCTTGAGTTTAAAACGGTGGTCAACGCCAAGCCACTCGACAAAATATTTTTTTCCGCTTTTTTCAAAATAAGTCAGCAGTTCAACAGAGTCCTGGTGAGCAGCTAGGTCATCTTGCGTACCTCTGATAATCATAACCGGCGAGGTTATTGAGGCTGCCTTCTTCTTTACCAACTCCTGAACCTCATCCTGCCGGTGCTGTTCACCTAAGATTGGCAGGCCTTCCATAATTTCAAAACGGCTGGCTGAGCCGAAGAGCATTGTGCCTTTAACCGGGTATTCGGAAGATAGAATTGATGCAATCAAGCCTCCCAGCGAAAAACCAATAAAGTAAAGTTCTGGCTCATTTTTATTTACCTTGGCATATTGCTCAAGCAAGTATTCAACAGTATTTCTGGCATCCTGCAACTCCTGTTCAAAGGTTTTTCCGCCAAAGGCCTCTGAAGCAAACTCAAAAAATTCCATATCAGGTGGAATTTCAGTTTTCCTGAGCCGGCGAGAGTTTTCAAAAATTGCACAGCTGGCTGAACCATCGCTGACTAGAAGCTCTGACAGCAATTGATAAGTTGTAGGGTTTTGTTCATAAACTGTACCGCAGCAACCATGAAAAAAAATAATCAGCTTGTTGTTTTCGGTAATCGTAAAAAGATCAAAGACGACTTCTTTTGAGGCGAATGTGCCTAACTGTGCTTTATTCATGCTTGATGATTCCCTCTTGTTCTATCTTTGCCAAAATAGCTCTGGCATTTTGATCAATCCTCAGATTACCTAATTCTCCTAGATCAATCCATTCTACTTGGCCAATTTCAAGGCTCCCCTGATTATGTTTTATAACATCTTCTATCTTAGATCCATCAACTTGGCAAATAAACACTCTGGCGCGGATCTTGGAACCTGGTCTACCATAATCAACTTCTCGATAAATCAATTCTTCCGGTGCTTCGAAGCCAATCTCCTCTTTAAATGCCCGTCGCAGATTAGTTGCCGAGTCCTCTAAATTTGCCACCCGCTCCTCTTGGCTCAGGTGATCTGCGGTTTCTACAAACAGGTTTAGTTCACCGGCAAATCTATTGATTTTTGGTTTTTCTCTGCCCTCAGGGACAGTATAAAGCATTACCTTTCCAGCGCCATCATGAAGGACAATCACTACCCCACCGCCCTCGTAGCCTTTTTCCTCAAGCTCTTGCCATGAGGTTTCAAAGGGCGATAATTTGCCGGTATTTTGCATATAGTATTCACGCTGAAGTGCTTCAAACCAGATATCAACAATGTCGTCCTCGCGCTCAACTACCTCGCGGATTTTTTGTAACAATTCATCATCCTCGAGCTCGGCTCGCAAAATTCTAAATAAAGAATCTTTCTCCAGTTGATCAATTTCGGAGAAGTGATAAGTATTACTATCACCTATTACAAAATATGACACTCGCTGCCTCATAAAATCGATTTTTATCGAGCACATTTTTGTTCCGTCTTCCCTAAACTTGTCAATTTTAAAGACGTAGGTAGCTCGCAGCAAAGGTTTTTGTATTCCCTCCTCCAACCCCATGTCTTGAGGCGCCTCGATAAATTCAAAATGGATTTCTTCTCCGCCTGGCTTAATCACCCTCAGACGCTGCATATCATCAAACGGCTCAAGTGAGTATGTCCGGTCAGCAATTTCTACTGAATTGTGGGAAACCTCAATCGGCTTGACTAACCCCAATCCAGGATCAACGATATATGTGATTCCATCCGGACCCCTGGCATAAAGAGCCGCATGTTGGAAGGGTACTTCCAGAACAGAAACACCCTCCGGGAGATTATTGCTCCGTGTCACTGACTTTACAGTTTCAAAGCCGTGTTCCTGCAAAATTAACTCAAACAGCTTAACCATACCAACACAATTTGTCCCTCCCCACACTTCTAGAAACTCATCGCTCTCAGGCTCCCATGATTCATATGCCGCGCTGGTGCTTGAGTTTTCCTCAATTTGGCTAATATGGTGAAGCCAAGCCTGAACAACTGCTAGATTGTTGAAATTGTTGGCTGCTAAAAACTCACACAGAAGCTTCTCTAAAAGTGCCTGGCTGTCCAGCTCCACTGTTACCAGTTTGGAAGTGTGCTCCAGGTTATTGTCATACCCATTGGCACCGTTGCCGTTTCCGGAAAAAGACAGTTGTTCCTGATGTTGTTGGACAATAACCCCCATAATAAAAAATCTCGCCGATTTAGGCGAGATTATCCTCTCTGTTTTGGTCCGCAATCACTTGCTTGATACAAACTTGCTTCAATAATAATAGTTGATGATTGTTATGCAGCCTCATAACTTTTTATATTTCTATCCCAGGTACTAAAAAACACCGTTTATATTCCTTGCTCAGCTTGGTTTCAATCCTACTAACGAAAATTAGCGAGATTTTTGTTTCTTGGGAGCAAAAGCCTTTACGGTGCTTTCGCTACACATCTAATATGTATGTATGAAAATCATTATAATGGTGTAAGAATTATCACGCAAGACCCAATTTAATTTATATAGGTCTTATTTTGAATCGAGATGGTCTTATAAGCAAAACCATAGATGGGTGCTTTTAAAATGAATTAAGAGAAGTATTGGCTTAAATAAAGCTGCTTGAAACCCAGCTGCTTGAAACGCTTCAAACGTGCGGCTTTATCAATCCCCGCTTTGCTCCACTTGTCATCGAGAATTTTTAAAGATTCGATTCGCTCATAGGGAAAAATAATCCAAGCATCGGTAGTTGCTGCATAAAAGTCAGGCCTAAAATGTGATTTGGGCTTGAGAAAAAGTGAAGCAGTCACCACATCCTCAACACCTTTTCCCTTAAGATAATCCAAGGTAAATTCAAAAGATTCACCTGTGTCCGCCACATCATCAAACAAAAGCACTTTCTCCCCCTTCACCCTGACCGGCAAATCCTGATAAACCTCCGGCCTGCTCATACGGCGGTTAATGCCTTGGTAGAATTTCACACCTACGCTGGCTACATCAGGAACCTCCAAGAAATCAACTAAAGACCTGGTCATTGGCCAGCCTCCTTTTGCCAAGGTTACAATTCGGTCAAACTTAACTCCCGACTGCCGAATATCCTGTGCAAGCCTAAACGAAAGCTCCTGAACCTCATCCCAATTAGGAGTGATATATTTCACCTCATCATCGGGAAAAACAAACTCTTCAAACTTCATAATGCTAGACATTGTACGATTCTTCTCCCACAAACCGCAACACCTGTTTGAGATCATTATGAAGCGGGGCTGAAATAGTAATTTTTTCTCCGGTTCTAGGATGACTAAATTTCAGGGAACTGGCATGAAGAAACTGCCTTGGAGCCCAAAATGAATCCAGGCGGGCGCGTTTTTTTCCAACATACTGGTTGTCGCCAACAATAGGATGCTTGAGGTGCTGCATGTGCACCCGGATTTGATGGGTTCTGCCTGTTTTTGGGCGGCACTCAACTAAGGAGAAACCCTGGTATAGGCTAAAGCGCTGGTTTCTCAATTCTTCAGGCAATAAATCTGATTGAAAATCGGGATAGTATTTAAGCACACTATACTCCGTTTCTGCCGGCCGGCCGTCTGCCACCACTCCAAAAAGCTTGCGGTCATCCTTGCGCCTGCCAATCGGCAGGTTAACTTTGCCCTCCTCCATCACAAACTTGCCATGCGTCAGGCAAAGGTACTCTTTTTCTGTTTCCCTATCCCTGAACTGACGCAATAAATTCACTAATGAACCGGGGTTTTTGGAGAGCAGCAACACGCCGCTGGTATCCTTATCCAGCCGGTGAACCATACCCAACCGTTCCTGAAAAATAACGGCCGGCTCACCATATTGCTGATCAAAATTTTCCGGAATTAACTGGTCCCAGCTGCCAGTAGCATCATCCAGAACAAGCCTGTCTGCCATCCAGTCCTGGACAGTCTCACCGGTGTAAGAGTCTGAGCGGTTTACGACAACACCGAAAGGTTTGTTGACAGCCAAAATGTCTTCATCTTCAAATAAAACCGGCAAATCAAGCGCTGCTGCCATTATTAACTCCTTCCTTAAACTGCAAAATTACAACAAAAACCAAGCTAATAACAACAAAATAATCCGCTAAGTTGTTGGACACTGGAACAATCAGCAAGGGCAGCCAGTCGCGGACACCGCCAAAAATTAGCCTGTCAACAAGATTGGAAATTGCACCGCCAAAGAACAGTCCTGCCGCCACGGGATGCTTAATCCAAAAACTATATAAACTAACACCTAGGAGCAGCATCGTGGATAAGGTTAAAAGCATCACTACCGCCATCGGCTGCCTTTGGATTAAGTTAAGCGAAACACCCTGGTTCAGATGAACTGCCAACCCGACAGCTTCGGCCGCAAACTTACTGACTTGATCAATCAGGACAACAGCCAGCAAAGATAAAAAGAAAATCATATTTTAGGAAATTACCTGTTCTGACTTCAGTCGCTCCAACCTGGCTTTTCTTTTTCTGCTTTCTTCTGTGAATGGCAAAGCCCTTCCGGCCCTGACGTAAAGCAACAAAATACCCACAATTAGAATGGCGAAGGCAATCAGCCTGTCTCCATTAATTGTTAATATTTGCAAAACCGGCGGCCGGAAAAAGGTAATCAGCACCTGAGCCAAGCCGCTCATAATAATAAAGCTTGAAAGAACAAACCCCGTCTGGGCAGTTTTCCTTCCTGATCTGTACCACTCAAAAGTCCGGTACTTATACTCAACCCAAAACAGATAAATGAACAAAATGAAATAAAAACCAGACAGATACAGTTGTGCTGGATGATGAGGTTCAACCAGTTGTGGAAATACCATGCCCCATGAGTATCCTGTTGGATATCCATACCCGCTGCCATCGAAGAACATCCCAAAATAAACTAGTCCTAAACCCAACGCCATAGCTGTCGCCCAGAAATCCATGATTTCAAATGCATCCCATTTGTTTTTCTGTGCATACCGGTAAAGATACAAACCGGCAATGACTACCCCGGCCAAGCCATTGAATCCAGGCTTACTGATGATATCCAGCCATTGCAGCGGTGAGGCGCCGAATTGGCTGAAGTTTAGGATAATAAATCCCAGTCTGGCGGCAAACAACCCCACTAGGACAGAAAGCAGGAAACCATCAAAAAGCTGGTCTTCCTTGTAGTGCTCTTCTCTGCCCCGTTTCCAAAAAATAAAGCTGCTGAACAAGAATGCGGCCGCTAAAAAAATGCTGAAGGTTTTTAGCGTAATTGGGCCTAATGAAAATAAAATTGGAAACACGGATTATTCCTTAGTATTTACTACACCTGGTTTATATTGTACATCAACCCGCCCCAGAATCTCCAATTGCAAAATAACCCCGGAACATTCCGCAGCCGCCTATCAATTGGTCGCCTCATGAAGCCTGAAGCCACAACCCTATTACCATGTTCTGCTATACTATCTCTCATCATGCTGTCTATTCCACATACTCTTACCGGTGCTTTTGTTGCTAGTAAACTGCCCTACCCCCTGGTTTATATTCCCATCACTCTGGCTCTTCACTACCTGCAAGATTGGATACCACATTGGGATGTCGGCACTGGACTATCATCCGGAAAACGCAAGCGCAGCACAGCCATCATTCTTGAACTTGTTGAATTAGCTATTTCAGTTGTGCTGATATGGTACTTTTTCCGCAATACTGCCGGGCAGGTCAACACGCATGTTTGGGCTGGCGCCCTAGTCGGCATCACACCAGACTTGCTCGAAGCACCGAGGAACTTTCTTAGATGGGAGCCCCGCATTTTAAAACCAATTAACAACTTTCACGGTTTTTTCCATCACTCCACACTCAATGTCACTCTTGGGCTTATGCCGCAAGCAGCGCTGATTTTGGCGATCTGGGTTTTGAGATAATCCCGAGTTTAAAATCCCGTAGGTGAAAATTTTGCAGAAATTCTGCGTGCCGTGGGTGGGAATCGAACCCACACTCTCTGTGAGGAGAACGAGATTTTGAGTCTCGCGCGTCTACCAGTTCCGCCACCACGGCTCGGAAATATATCATGCAATTATACACCAAGCCCAGGCTTTCCATAACTTCAATCATACCTGGCATTCTTGCATTTTTTATCAAAATGACTCATAGTGGACTCATATGGAAACTGTCCGTGAAATCATTTTGTCCATGTTTACCGTTACCAGTATGTGGTCGGTCATCGGCCGGGCTTTGCTCTGGTTTGGCATTGCCTTAATTATTATTGTCAGTTCGGATAAAGCTGATCCTGAAAAATCGCTTAAAAGCCTCAAGTCAAACCTCGGTTTTCTGATGATCTTCCTGGTTCTCTCAGGAGGCCTGGTATTTCTGCTTTTTGGCTTTACACCAGGAGCTTAGGAAATACTTTAACAATAGTTTTACTAAACAAATGAAATCGTTGATCTAATTCATGGTGCCGACACGCTTTGTTTCCATGCCGAAAAACTTAATCCTGTCACCGCGGAAGTAGAGGTCAATTTCTGATAAGCCGCCATTGCGGTGCTTGGCAATTTTGAGGCTGACAGATTCACGGATATCCTCATCTTTGCGGTACAAAAACATCACCACATCAGCATCCTGTTCAATAGATCCGGATTCACGCAGGTCAGAGAGCTGAGGAGCTTTGTCTGTGCGACTCTCGACTGAACGGTTAAGCTGTGACAAGGCTAAGACTGGGATCTTAAGTTCGCGGGCAACATTTTTCAAACCCTGAGATATTTCAGCCACTTCCTGGACACGGTTGTCCTTGCTTCTGCCCTGAGCCAGCTGAAGATAATCGACTACCAGCAAGTCAATTTGATATTCCGTCATCAACCTCCGAGCTCTGGTCCTCATCTCAAAAATGCTCATTCCGGGTGTGTCATCAATATAAATATTTGCATCAGCCAGAACACCCATGGCATCTGATAGCTTCATGAAGTCCTGCTGATTGAGCCTTCCGGTTTTGAGCTTCCAGGCATCAATGTCAGCTTGGGACACCAACAAACGGTCAACCAATTCCTCCCGGCTCATTTCCAGGGAAAAGAAACCAATCCGCTTCTTGGCAACCACCGCCATGTGCTGAGCCATATTTAGGGCAAAGGCAGTTTTTCCCATACCCGGCCTGGCAGCTAGGATAATCAAATTTGACTTTTGAAAACCGGCTAGAACATTATCCAAATCGGCAAACCCGGTCGACACTCCCCTTAGCTCACCGCCGCTGCGCTGGAGCTCATCCAGGCGCTCAAAACTTTCAACTAAAGTGTCTTTAATCGGTACAAATGCCCTGGTGTTCCTAGTTGCAGAAAGCGAAAAAACCCTTTGTTCGGAAAGGTCCATTAGGTCAGTTACCTCCTTAGACGGATCAAAGGCAAACTCCGTTAGCTCTGAACCCAGACTAATCATCCGGCGTTTAATATAAGAATCAGCAACCAGTTCGGCGTAATGAACAATATTGGCAGCAGTTGAAACAGAATTGGTTAGATTAGCGACTGCCGCCGTCCCGCCGGCTTTTGACAGGTTTTTCATTTTCTTGAGCTGGTCGGTTAAGGTAACGGCGTCGATGGGCTGGCGCTCTTCATAAAGATGTTGCATTGCTTCAAAAATAACCTGGTGGGAAGGGTCATAGAAGCTCTCAGGAATAACTTTATCAGCGATTTTTACAATCGCATCAGGATCGATCAAAACGGCTCCTAAGACTGAGCGCTCAGCATCAAGATTATGAGGAGGCACCCTCCCCTGGTTATTATTTGCCATAGTAGCTTCTGTCCTTAAATTTCAAGCTCAAGTTTCCTGCAGAATAATCAACTCTGTTTCTCCAGAAATCTGTGAGCGGGAAATGTCCAATTTTGGTTGCGGCACCGGTTCAACACCATATTCTTTTAAAAACGTCTCAAGTGGTTTTAGATCTGCAAACACATCTTGGTTGTGCCTGTCGGTTTTGAAGTGCATCGGAATGGCGATGCCGGGCTCAAGCGCCCTGATGGTTTTCACTGCTGCCTCTGGATCAATAGTAAAAGTGCCGCCGACCGGTACAAGCAGGATATCAACATGCCCGATTGCATCCAGTTGATCGGAATTTAACTCATGTCCCAGGTCTCCGAGGTGGCAGACCCTAATGTTATCAGCCAAAACTGTATAAACAATATTCTCACCCCGTTCAGAACCTTCAGAGGTGTCATGATAGGTTTTTGTGCCAAAAACAGAAATGCGGCCAACCTCGTATTCTCCCGGCTCGGTAATAATAAACGGATTAGACCTGCGTGCAGTACCGCTAATCTTATCAATCGCATTATGGTCGGGATGGGCATGAGAAATAGTCACAATATCAGCGCTAAGCCTGGGAGGTGCAAAACCTACGTAATCTTCAAAGGGGTCTGTTACTACAGTGCCTCTAGCACTCTTAATTTTAAACATTGAATGGCCGTGATAGGTTAAAATCATAATACTTCCCAATTTTACTACTGCTAACTTGTTCAATCACTGCCGGCGGCAGGCATGAAGCCGACACCGGCTTTAACTCATACTATATCATTTCTTTTCTAATCGGAAAGCAGAACTCTGCTCATTTTTGAATTCTAACCTTAGCCTTAGAATTTCCAGAAGAAACCTGAACAAACTCGACATAATCTTAGAGCTTTCCGCATCTTACTAGATACGTTATAATGAAGCCTCTTATGAAAAAAGAAGTGCTGATTGCGGTTCTTATCGGGCTTAGTATGGGATTGGTAATCACCTATGGTATTTACCGGGTTCAATCCACGCTTAACGAACCGCCGGTTACTGATGTGGCAGAGGTTGTTGAGGAAGCGGCCAATGCACTCCTGTCAAATGCCGGTTCTGCGCTAGTCTCCATTCACAGCCCGGAGGACGGTTCGATTCAATCGGATACAGCACTCCAAATGGCTGGCACCACCCTTCCAAACACTTTTGTTGTCCTTTTCGTTAACGATCAGGATTTTATTTCTACCACTGACGACTCCGGAAACTTTTCATTTTCTGTAGAGCTAAAACGAGGAACTAATGTACTGAATCTTCATGTAGTAGACTCCAGCGGCACTATCACCACTACAGAAAGAGTTGTTGTTGTTACAGACCTATTCTCACAGTCAAGCAGCCTGGAATCAGCAACAGAGTCAGCAGAACTGGAAGATGAAGCCTCCAGCAAAAATTCCTACCTTAATGAAAATCAGGACAGAGGCGCTTAAAATATGAAAAGCATGATTGACCCTAAAACCACCGGAAAAGTTCTGGCCGCTGTTATCAGCTTTGTTTTGCTGATTATTATCAGCACCTCCGTCATTACCAGGGCTGCCACTCCGGCTCCATCCCCTTCTCCAGATTCAAAAGCAGAATCTGTCGATGACTTGGCAACCGAGAATGTTAAAAAAAGAGTCATCGAAAACGCTGCTGCTCAAATAAGGGGTGCAATCGATTCTATAGTAATAGGCAAAAAGGCAGTAATTGGCGAAGTTATCCGTGTTACCGGCGAAACAATCACGATTAAGAACAACAACGGCCAAAGCATCATCCCCATAAGCAAAGACACAAAGCTTGTCAGGGGCAACAGTGAAATAAAAATTGACGATATAGCAGTAGGCAGTTGGGCAACTGTTATGGGAGCACCTGAGAAGGAAATTTCTTTCCAACCCAGCTATGTCCTTGTCTCCACCACTTCGCTCCTTCCTAAGCAACAGCTTATTGTTCTCGGCTCTATCAAGGAAATTACCCGCAACTCCATTATTGTCCAACCAAGAAATAATGAAAATGAAGTGGAGATCAGTATTGTTGCCGCCACAGATTTCCAAGACTCATCCGGCCAAGAAATCAGGCTTGCTGATTTCGAAGAAGATATGGCTGTGCTGCTGACTGGCTTTGCTGCCGAAACAGAAAACGGCAAACCGGTTGCCAGCACTATCCGTTCGCTAGCACAGCTATCTCAGGAAGACGAGTAGCAGTAAAGCCACGCGCATGAGCCGTCTAAAAAAATTGCAGCGACAGCTGCCACCAAATACCGCCTATCTTTTAAGCAGCCTCGGCGACATCCGTTATTTCACTAACTTTGAGTTTTTAGTCCCCACTGAGCGCGAAGCCCTTTTGCTGATCACTAAAAACAGCGCCTTGCTGCTGCATGCCAGTTTTTCTGTAGCGGAGGTATTTTCCGGAATTACAGCTTTTCCGGGCTGCTATCCTGAGAAACTCCAAACCAGAGTCCGGGAGATCATCGAGGCCGAAGGCATCAAGACCCTAAACCTGGACAAAGACTCACTTTTTGTCTCTGAGTACGAAAGCTTGCTCAGCTTAAAAAACTTGGAGATTAAGTCTATGGACCGAAATCTTATCTGGCAAATGCGCATGATCAAAGACCGCCGGGAACTGACTGCTATAAAAAAAGCCTCAAATATTTCCAAAAAAGCTTTTTCCGCCATTCGGGCACAGGTTGCAGAAGGCATCACAGAAATAGAACTTAAGGAACTTTTGGAGCAAGAAATGAAGCGGCTAGGTTCCAGTATGCCAGCTTTTCCCACCATTGTGGCCTTTGGTGCCCACACTGCCCTGCCCCATCATCAGCCGACTGATCAACCACTGCAAGATAACACGGCAATCCTGATTGATTTTGGCGCCAGCTTTAATGGCTATTGCTCAGATATGACCAGAAGTTTTTGGTTTGGAAATGATATTCCGGATAAATTCACCCAACTTGAACAACTTGTTCACCAAGCCTATACCGCGGCGATGACAACTATTTCAAGGATTTATAAAGACCAAACAATCAGAGCGAGCGAAGTAGACTCAGCTGCACGGTCCATCATCGCTGCAGCCGGATACGCCACAGAGTTTATCCATACCACCGGGCATGGGCTGGGATTGGATATTCATGAAAACCCTTCACTGAGCTGGAATAATGCTGAAATGCTACAGCCAGGCATGGCAATAACCGTTGAGCCTGGGATTTATTTAAATGGCCTTTATGGCTACAGGCATGAGAATACTGTTGCCTTGGCTAAAAACGAGGCTGTGGAGTTGACTCTGGATTGAGGGTAAAAAAACAAGCCGCCCCGGCGATTATTTGTGGACCTGAGGGGAGTCGAACCCCTGACCTTACGAATGCGAATCGTACGCTCTAGCCAACTGAGCTACAGGCCCTTCTCTAGTGCTGTGATTGTACTATATTTCAGCTTGATGAGTTAAACTACCCATCAGTTGACATTAAGATAATTATAGGCTTATAATAAAAGAATGACTCGTACTAACAGTGTTTTACCAGCAGTCCATCACTCCCATACTATCGGGGTGGGTTGCCGTGCACTGTAAAGAGTATTTTATCCTTCAGCGCACCTCTCACTCCCGACAGCGGGAGTTTTTGCTTTTCACGACAAGAACGAAGCTCATTCCTAATACCCTGAAGGCGCACTCTCCCGTCAAAAGAAACCAGGCAAATGTTACAATTAAAAGACAAAGGAAATTATGGCAAAACAAACTATACAAACTCTAAAAGGTTTTAGGGATTTTCTCCCCAGAGAAAAGCGGGCACGGGATTTTGTGGCTGAAAAGATGAAAAAAGTCTTCGAGCGCTATGGTTTCGAGCCCCTCGAGACACCTACTCTGGAGTATGCAGAGCTACTGCTCGGTAAATATGGCGATGAAGCGGACAAGCTTGTCTACACTTTTGAAGACCGCGGCGAGCGCCAGGTTGGCTTGAGATATGACCAGACAGTGCCGACTTCCAGGGTGCTTGGCCAATACCAGAGCCAGCTGCCCAAGTTTTTTAGGCGCTACCAAATTCAAAATGTTTTCCGGGCAGATAAACCCCAAAAAGGCCGCTACCGGGAATTCACCCAGTGCGACTGTGATATTTTCGGCACTTCCTCAAACATAGCTGATGCAGAAATCTTGGCAGTTTATTACGAGGTATATAAAGAACTGGGCATTCCTTCCATCAAACTGGAGATCAATGACCGCCAAACCCTGCTGACTACTCTAGCACCGTTTGCCGGAACCACCATTGATGTCTTCTCTTTGGTGCAATCTATAGACAAGCTGGACAAGTTCAGCCCCGGGGACGTGGTGGAAGAATTAATGCGTAAGGGCTTGACAAGAGAGGCAGCTGAGGGTGCGCTTAATGCTATTGAAAAAGCGGAACCATCCGATTCTCTGCAGGATATTGCAGCTAAAGCTGTCCAACTGGGAGTACCGGAAGATGCGCTGATAATAAACCCAAAATTGGCACGAGGCCTGGATTACTACACCGGCCTGATTTTTGAAGGCAGGATTCCCGAATACGCCGTCGGCTCTGTTGGCGGCGGCGGCCGCTACGACAAACTAATAGGAGAGCTTTCCAGCACTGAGATGCCGGCAGTGGGTTTTGGCATTGGTTTTGACCGGACTGTCGAAGCCGCGCTGCAGCTCGGGGTAATTCCTGGCGAAAAGCCGGCCGCTCAAGTGCTGGTTGCCCTCTTTGACGAAGCCATGACTCCGCAGGCGCTGGAATTGGCCAGGGAGCTTCGTAGCCGCGGGGTCACTACCGAAATCTATCCCCTCCCGGATAAGCTAGGCAAGCAGTTTAAACTAGCCGACCAAAAAAACATACCTTTTGTTGCTTTATTGGGCGAAGAGGAAATCCGCAATAAAACCGTCTCAGTAAAAAATCTAAAGACCGGTTTTCAGGAAGAGCTAAGCCTGGATCAAACAGTGGAGCTAGTAAAAGATTCTAATTAACCACCTTAGCACAACCAGGAAGCCTCAGCTTCTTCAAGCCACCTCATTAAAATGCTAAAGTAAGTTCATGGCAAAAAAGGCTCGCATTAGTAGAGTGCGGTTAATTTCCTACGGTTTTATGTTGATCAACACAGTCACCTGGGGTGCTGCGCTGATCATTGTTAAGCCAAGTTTGGATTTCACCACCCCCTACCGGTTTTTGCTTTACCGTTATGCCATTGCTGGCCTGGTTGGTTTGCCAATTTTGGTTTATTACCTTAAGAATAATAAAAAACTGCTTAAGGCCATCCCCAAAATTGCTTCTGTTGAGCTGATTGGCACCACTCTAGCTTTATGGCTGCTCTATGCCGGCTTGCAGCGGACCGGAGCTATTGAGGCGTCACTTTTGTATAGCGCCCAACCGCTGTTTATTGCCCTGGGCGGCTTTGCCCTCCTCAGAGAAACCATTGAAAGGAATGAACGGGCTGGCCTGGCATTGGCTTTTGTCGGCACCATTATCCTTGCCTTGCTGCCGGTAATTCACGGCAATGGCAGCCTGGAGGGCATTTCTCTATATGGAAATGTCTTGGTTTTGGCCAGCATTATGCTGAATATGTTTTATTTTCCCTTGGCTAAAAAACATTACACCAAGCTGCCGAAAATTTTTGCCAGCACAGTCAGTTTTTATCTCGGCTTGGTAAGTTTCTTTATACTGAGCCTTTATGAAATGAGATTTTCCCTGCCGGCTCTCACTTCAGTAATTCGGGCTGAGGCTGCGAACACAACAATTATGTTTGCCGCTTTTTACATGGCTGTTTTCGGCTCCATCATCGGCTATACCGCCTATCTTAAAGGCCAGGATGGCATTGAGGCTTCTGAAGCCAGTCTGTTTTATTACCTCCAGCCCCTGATTTATCTGCCGCTTGGAGTTATTTTACTGGGCGAATCTGTGGTGGCACTGCAGATTTTTGCCTTAATTCTAATAGTCTCTGGCGTCATGTTGGCTGAATACCGCTTCAAAAAATCCCACTGAACTTCTTTCTGCTAGACCAATCCGCTTTAACTGACGGCCTTACTTCAGTACCAGTCTTATTTCACAGTTACGCTTTTGGCTAGGTTTCTCGGCTTATCCGGATTGTTGCCTTTTACTAGTGCCATATGGCATGTTAAAAGCTGAAATGGTAAGACATGGCCGATCATTCCTGCTCCGTTACCTCCAGGAACCGGGATCCAGTCAGCAAACAGCTCGTTATCCTCCGACGCAATGCCTATTACCCTGCCGCCGCGGGCAGCCACCTCGGCGGCAGCATTCAGCATCGCTGGCTTTTCGGCATCATCCGCAATCAGGCAAAATACGGGTGTGTTTTTAGTAACTAAAGCAATTACTCCATGCTTCAACTCTCCACCGGAAAAACCTTCTGCATGGACATAACTGATCTCTTTCATTTTAAGTGCGCTTTCCAGTGCTGCATAATAAAGCTCACCACGTCCTAATATATACAGGTCTTTATCTTTGGACAAAGCCACTGCTAAGCTTCGGATTTTTTTCTGAATCAGGCTGTCAGCCAGCCATTCAGCAATTTTTTGTTCATTTTTAGCTATATTTTCCTTTATTTCATTGTATTTTATTCCTATTATTTTTTCAGAAAGTGCCCTTCCCCAAGCTACCTGAGCCGAAAATGCTTTCGTACTGGCCACTGCAATTTCCGGCCCGACAAAAAGCATAAACGGAAAATCTGAAAGAGCGGTTAGGGTTGAACCGGCCATATTAACAATGCTTGCCACCTTCACTCCGCGGTTTTTAAGCAGCTCTATCACTTCGTTGGTGTCCGCTGTCTCACCGCTCTGGCTGACAGCGATGACCAGATCACCGCTGTTGATTTTTTGGCTGAGCAATCCCGCCTCGTAGGCCGGCACCGGCCTGGTGTCTACTCCGGCTTCAAGCAGATAGTAGGCAATCTGGCCGGCTGCATAATAAGCGCTACCTGCCCCGAGTACGTATACCCTTTGAGCTTGCCTAAGTTCATTGGCCAATCTAGCAAGCTTCCTTTCATCATTCAGAAATATGTTGGAGAGGACTTGGCCTTGCTCAGCTATCTCTTTCATCATAAAACAGCTAAAACCGTCATGGTCCGCCTCTGCCTCAGCAGGCGACAACGTTTGAAATTGGGGAGTTTTTTTAGCTTGGCCAGATTGGGCATCTATCAGCGAAAGCTTCCCTCCCTCAACACTTACGGCCTCCATTGAATTCACCACCAGATACTCTGAGGCATCTGCTGCTACTGATAAAGTA
Source organism: uncultured Pseudomonadales bacterium (assembly GCA_964455555.1). GTDB lineage: Bacteria > Patescibacteriota > Microgenomatia > UBA1400 > PJMF01 > UBA1370. The sequence continues at coordinate 28,479 of CAYVXV010000001.1, forward strand.
TCAGAAGAAAAGAACCATTCGCCCTTGTTATTTCTGGCCACAATCAAGGGTGAGCCATAGCGGACAGCAAATAAACGGCCGTCGTTGGTAAGCAACCCAATGGTATTCCTGCCCTCAAGCTGTGAAAAGGCCTCAAGCACCAAGGGCAAATCAAGTTCACTGCCCTCTTTCTTGGCCAGCTCAGCCTCAATCAAGCCAACGATTACCTCCGTATCGGTTTCAGTCACAAAATCATAGCCGCCGTCTTTCAGCTGCTTTTTTAATTCTTGGTAGTTTTCGACCACCCCATTTTGGACTAAAGCAAAAGAGCCGTCTTTGGCCAGGTGCGGATGAGCGTTAAAATCTGTCACTCCGCCATGGGTCGCCCACCGGGTGTGACCCATAGCCCGGTCAGCTCTTCTTTCTCCATTAAAGTTGAACTCGGTGGGCATAACACCCTTTTGCTTGCTCAAACTTATAGTTTTCTTGCCATTTAGCGAAGCCACGCCCCACGAGTCATATCCTCTGTATTCTAGGCGCCTCAGACCGGCAAAAACCCGCTCAGCGGCTTGTTGGCCGACAACTGCATATATGCCACACATAGTAGCCTTTCTTTATTGCTTGTATTTTCGAAAAATTTGTCACAACTAATCTTGCAGCTGTGCTGCAAAAACATAGTTGCCTTCCGGATCTGAACCTGGCTTTGTGAAGATGTTTCCATCTTTTTTAATCAGGTTTATTGATTGGACTTCCAGATTGCCCAGAGGGTCTCCGCTGATACTCCTGCCTATTGGCAGGGTCCGATCCCCCTCCTGAATGGAGAGGATCCCCCTTCCTCGTCTACCTTCTCTATTGTTTCAAGGTTTTCTTACTGAAACAGTAGGGTTAGGGCCTAGCGCTCGCAATTCTAAATATTCTGCCTCCTTTACTAATTTCTACTTGTCAAAATATCTTAACATTCAACATTTCCAGCGCAAGTGGCTATGCCTGCCCAGCCTCTACCCAGGAAAAAAAATCATGGTACAATAATTGCTCTGGCTTCAAGACAATTAAGAAAGCAATTATGAAAAAAGGCATACACCCGGATTGGCATCACGACTGCAAGGTAACTTGTAGCTGCGGCAATACATTTATCATCGGCTCAATTTTTGAGTCGCTGCAAGTGGATATCTGCAATAAATGCCACCCATTCTTTACCGGTGAACTTAAATTTGTTGACCGCCAAGGCCGAGTTGACAGGTTTAACAAGAAGATGGCTACTGCTCAAGCAAAACAGCAGGGTTCCAAAAAAGCTGTCAAGAAGTCCGGTTCTCAAGATGAGCCTCGGTCATACCGCGACATCCTCCGCGACCAGCAGGCTGAACTCAGGAAAACTGCCAGCAAAACAACTCCCGCCAAAGCAGAATAGCTAATTAGCAAACTCAGGATTGAGGCATCCCAATGTCATTGGTATTGCTACAATAACTGTATGTACAACCCTTACCAAGACCAAATTTCCCAGCTTGAGAACCAAATTGATGAAACCCGCAAACTACTGAGTGACAGCAGTGATGCGGACATGCGTTCTATGGCTGAGGAAGAGTTGCGCAACCTGGACGCGCAAAGACAAACCCTGCAAACAGCTGCCGCAGAATATGAGGCCAGCATTAGCCAAAATGATGATGGTGGCCAAGATAATGCGCAGGTTAATGCAATTATTGAACTTAGGCAAGGCGCCGGCGGCGATGAAGCCAAGATCTGGGCCAATGACATTCTGAGGATGTATATTCGTTTCATTGAAAAGCTGAATTTGAAATATAGTTATATTGATGATCAGGTCATCAAGGTCAGGGGCAAAACCACCGAATTCCCGAAGCTTCACCAGGATGGGCTGCCTTATATTACCGCTTATCAGCTTTTTGCATATGAATCTGGCGTGCACCGGGTTCAACGTGTCCCGGAAACTGAATCACAAGGCCGTATTCATACTTCCACCTGCAGTGTAGCGGTACTGCCTGAGGTAGCTACAAATGCCGTGGAAATCCGCGATGAAGACCTCGATTGGCAATTTATGCGCTCCAGCGGAGCCGGCGGCCAAAGCGTCAATAAAACAAGCAGCGCCGTGAGGCTGACTCACAACCCCAGCGGAATAGTGGTAACTTCCAGACAGGAAAAAAAGCAGGAGCAAAACCGCAAGTTGGCTTTGGAACTGCTCAGATCTCAACTTTGGGATATTGAAGAAGAAAAGCGCCTGGCCAGTATTGGCAAAGCGCGCAGTGTCATCGGCCGAGCCAAGCGAAGCGAAAAAATCCGCACCTACAACTTCCCTCAAAACAGGATTACCGATCACCGTACCAAGCAATCCTGGCACAATCTCCCTGCCATCCTAGATGGCTCCATGGATGAACTGCTTGCTGATTTAATTCCTGAATTGCGGAAAATTGAATCCTCAGATGAGGCTGACGGGTAACTTCGGTTCAAAATTTTTGGGTTGAGGCACTTGAAATCATTGATTTGATGACTGCAGCCTGGCATTAGCCTGCCTTCGCTCATTATTGCGCCAATACTCAATGGTTACGTTATCACCCACCCTAGCCTGATTAATTAGTGAAGCCAAGTTTTCATTTTTCAAATCTTTGCCATCAAATTTTGTCAAAACATCCCCGGGTTCAATTCCTGCTATTGCTGCTGCTGATTCCGGTACAACCTCAGTCACATAAGCGCCTTGAGGCACTTCATTGGCCAATGCCGCCTGCTCACTTACCTGCTGATACCTCACTCCAAAAAAAGCACGCTCAAACTGCCCGGTTTGATTAAAATTGTCCAACGAGGCTTTAACAATATTAATGGGAATGGCAAAGCCGATATTTTCTGCTCCCTGAGTCACTGCTACATTTACACCAACAACTTCTCCAAAGCCATTGAGCAGCGGGCCGCCAGAGTTGCCGGGGTTGATGGCAGCGTCGGTTTGAATAACATTTTCCAGGCTTTCTAAACCCCGCCCAGCACTACCGGCCAGAATGCCTCTTCCCACTCCAGAAATAATACCTGCAGTTACACTCTGGGGAAATTCTCCCAGAGCAGTCCCGATAGCTATAGCCGGCTCCCCTACTCTAACCTGGTCAGAATCTCCAAGCGGCAGCGCCCTAAGATTGAGGTTCTCCACCCTAACAATAGCAAGGTCAACAGTCGGATCCCGGTAAATATCGGTAATTCGGTATTCATTATTATCCTGATCAACCACAAAGTACTCTGCTTGCGCATCTGCCACCACATGTCTGTTGGTTACAACCAAGCCGGAATCATCTACCACAAAGCCGGTTCCGATATCCCGCTGCACTTCTTCCAGCTCTCCGGGCATTCCCAAGCCAAATAAGCCAAAGGCAAAGGGGTCAATGCGCCTTTCTTGTCGCCGGATAGAAACTGTCAAAACAGATGGCGATGCATCTTCAACCACTGCTGCTGCTGAAAATAGTTCTCCTCCTCCGAGGCGCAATAAAGCTGATCTGTTGTTTTCAGGATCGAGGCCTGGTAGATTAAATGAACCCCGGTTGCGCTCTATTAAATAATCCAGAGGTTTAACAACGAATACCCTATCTGACAAAGCGCCAAGAAAAAAGCTAGTTAAGACTAAAACTGAAACTAGTGTACCTAACAAAAAAGCCCTGAAAGTGTTTTTCATGCAGATCAATAGTACCAATTTTCAACGTATTTAGCAAGAAAGTTATTTGAGTGCTAATTACCACCCAAAGTGTCAGAGACCAGTTTTAAAATTCTTCAATAGCCCTGAGCAGCTGTTCATCGACATCAGAATCCGGGTTGTTGGCAACTTCTATGTCAACAGGAATTCCTTCATCATGAATCCAATCTCCCTTAGGAAGCAGCCAACGAGCAATAGTTACGTGCAGTCCGCCGCCGTTGTTAAGTTCACGGCGGTCCTGAACAGTACCTTTGCCGAAAGTTTGCTCTCCAATTAGCTTTGAACCCAATCGGTCCCTGAGGGCGCCGGCTACAATTTCTGAAGCTGAAGCGCTGCCCCGATTCACCAAAACTTCAACAGGAATACTGGCAAATCTTGCCCTGCCGCGGACTGAAAAGTCTTGCTCCAAGAATTGGCCCTTTTGCGTCACGATTAAGCCGGAAGATATAAATTCACTGGCTACTTTGATGGCTCCATCAAAGTAGCCGCCGGGATTATTGCGCATATCAAGGACAATTCCATTAATGTTGGGCCGATTTTTCAGCACCTCGGTGACTACTGTCTCCCATTCCCTATCAGTTCGCTCACCAAACCGAGAAAGCATAATATGCGCCACCCGTTTGCCATTGTGCTCCACAAACTCCACTTCAACAGATTGGACAACTATTTCACCGCGGGTAAGTGCCACCTCCATGGGATCAGTCGCTCCATCACGGTACAGGGTTAGGGTTACCTGTGAGCCCCGCGGCCCCCTGATGGCGTCTACCGCCTCATTCAGCGGCCAGCGCGAGGAGTCGTCATCAATCCCCTTGGCATCGTCCTTCACCCGGATAATTAAGTCTCCCGCTTGAACACCGGCTTGTTCTGCTGGTGTGTTTTTCAACGGCGCAACTACTGCCAAAATCCCATCAATGTATCCGAGTTCAATGCCAACACCATAAAAGCTGCCAGCCAGATCTTCCCCGCTGCGCTGGTTATCAGCCGGAGGTAGATAAATTGTGTAGGGGTCGCCTATGGCCGAAGTCATGCCACCGATAGCGCCGTTAACCATCTTCTCTGCATTTAAGGAATCAGGCTCTATATAGTCGCGCTCGAGGTAATTCCAAACCTCCCAAAATGTGTCAAAGCTAACTTCCTGTTGGCGCTCAATGGGGATATCAGTATTGGTAACCAGTGATTTTGCTGACTTTCTTGATAAAAATTGAATACCTGGATTTTCTTTGGCAAAATTATTGACAATGCCATACCGGTACTCAGCAAAAAGACCTGAGACTACCAAAAGCAATCCTATTGAAACATTTTGAAAATGGCTGAGCTTAAGTTTCATCAGGGTTTTATTGTACTGAGAATAGCCATGTTTAGCAAACCAACAAAATACCCCGCTGTATGCGGGGTATTTCTAATGTTAAACCAAAGTTAGTTTAAAGAGTCTGGGTGAATGGCAAAAGAGCCAAATGGCGGGCGCGCTTAACCTCGCGGGCCAACTGATTTTGCTGCTTTCTCAGTAGGTTCGTTTCCTCACGGGAGATTATTGAACCCTGTTCGTTGAGAAATCTAGACAGAAATTCGACTTTCTTGTATGAAAAAGTCATGTCTGGATTGGTAGCCATTTTTCGCTTAACGCGTTTTCTTCTTTGCATAATATTTTTCCTTTCAGATTTGTTTTAATCCCTAAAAGGGAACGTCATCGGCTACATCCTCAGCCTCTGTTCCCTCATCCGGCTCTGGTGACGGCATGTCTTCTTCATCGATTTCGTCTCCATAACCAGCGCTGCTGGAAGACTTAAGCAAGATCATGTTATCTATTACTACTTCAGTAGTTTTCTTTTCCTGGCCGTCATCACTTTTCCAGTCTCTGGTTTGCAGGCGTCCTTCTACATAAACTTTGTCGCCTTTGTGAAGTAGTTGGCCGCAAATTTCGGCAAGTTTGGACCAGGCAACAATGTTGTGGTACTCAACCCTCTCTTGCTTGTCACCTCCCTCTGCAGGAGTCCATGAGCGGTTGGTAGCTATGCCGAATGAACAGACGGCAGTGTTGTTTGGTGTAAACCTAAGATTTGGGTCTCGGGTCAAATTGCCGATAAGCATTACTTTGTTTAATGAGCGGACTGACATTTAATCCTTTCTTGATCGCTGTATTGAGCTGTTTTAAAACTTATACTAATCAGTACTTTACGATTTCTCGCTTGCTTTAAGTGTAGCACTTATTCTGATTCTTCCTCACTTTCAACAGGTTCAACATCTTCAGTGTCTTCTTCTGCCAAGACCAAAAGATGGCGCATAATGCCTTGGTGAAGATTTAAGCCTCGGTCCAGCTCGGCAATTTTGTCGGGAGAAACGTCAATTACCAAGTGGTGGTAGAAGCCTTCGCGCTGGTTTTCTCCTTCATGGCGGATGGCATAAGCCAAATCACGCTTGCCCCAATCCTCTTCCTTGAGAACTGTTGCTTTATTCTTTTTGGCTAAAGCTTTAACAGCTTCAGCGATCTCGGAAATTTGAACACTAGTGCGGTTGCCGGGGATGACATAAGTCAACTCATAACTACGCACCAGTTTCTTTGGCGGTATTTTCATTTACTGCTCCTTCTGCCTTGCTTTAGAGCTTGGGAATCCTTTGTTGCCAGCAAGCCGGCTAAAAGGATAAGCAAAGCGTTAATTATTATTCGGGTATTATAGCACACCTCAAGAAAAAGCTTAGGCTGATCCAATCATGAATTCGACTACATCGCCTTCCTGCATTAAATAGTCTTTTCCTTCCAGCCGAAGCTTGCCGGCTTCGCGGATAGCTTTCCAACCTTTCAGCTGGACAAAATCTTGGTAGCTGGCAACTTTAGCCTTAATAAAATGTTTTTCAAAATCGGTATGGATCACACCGGCTGCCTCAGGTGCTGTTGTGCCCTTGCGGATAGTCCAAGCCCTGACCTCCTGTTCGCCAGCCGTTAAAAAACTCTGCAAGCCGAGCCGGCTGTAGGTTTTTTTAATTAAACGCTCAAGGCCACTCTGCTCCAAGCCTAAATCTTTCAAATATAGTTTCTGGTCTTCATCTGACAGCGATGAGAGTTCGCTCTCAATTTTGGCGCTGATAATTACTACGCTGTCTTGATCTATCCCAAGGCTACTGCCTATCTCTGCACTCAATTCCTGTTGGCTGCCGGCTTTTTCTTCATCAACATTAACTACATACAACATTGGTTTTGCAGTCAGCAAACCCAACTCCCTGCCGACTTTTTGTTCGATCGGTGTGGCCAGCACCTCTATGATAGGCTGGCCGTTTCTGGCAGCCTCCAGCATTTTTTGAATAATTTCCCACCGCTCAAGTTCTTGCTTGTCCTTGCTGGCTTTAGGCTGCTTTTGCTTCTCCAAAGTTGAAATATCTGCCAGCAGCAGCTCCATTTCAATGGTGTCCCGGTCAGACTTAGGGTCGACGCTGCCTTCGCGAAGTACAGAATCATCAGTAAAACCCCTAACTACATGGCAAATTAAATCCACCTCACGGATGTGAGACAGAAACTTGTTGCCCAGTCCCTCACCCTCGCTCGCGCCTTTGACCAAGCCGGCAATATCAACAAAGGTAACCGCGGCTGGTTTAATAACTGAGGTGTTCACAATGCCAGCCAGCACTTCAAGTCGTTCATCGGGCACGGGCACGATGCCGGTATTTGGGTCGATAGTGGCAAAAGGGTAATTAGCTGCCAGCGCAACCTGGCGCTTGAGGAGCGCATTAAAAAGCGTAGATTTGCCTACATTCGGCAGGCCGACAATTCCGACTGAGAGTGACATGAGGTGTATTGTATCAGGAAAAGTATGGCATCAGGCATCGCTGTCCTGCCAGCCTGCATTAACAGCTTTTTTTTCGTAGCTATTTTTCGAGCAAATCCCTTAGCCAATTGGAAAACCGCTGCCAAATAGTGTTTACTTCCTGCTTAGTTTCCTGAAGCACAAGGTTGGCTGGTTCAGAATTTTCATTGATCCTCTTCTCTGCCCTTTCCATCACTTGATTGGTTTCTTGTTTTGCCTCCTCAAGTTTTGTGGAAATTTGATCTCTCTTGGCTTCCCTCTCTCTTTTCAACTTCAAGAACTCTTCCTCCGTCATCAGCCTTATCACTCTCCTGGTGCTAATTTGATCTTGATTGTTTGGATGAGTTATTTTGCCGTTGCGGATAACGATCCGCTCGCCCTCACTTCCTTTCACAACATATCGTTTGTTGATGACCTCTTTGCCATTCTCAGAGCGGTATTCCCGCACCACGGTTTCACCATTTGAGGAGCTGGTAAACTCCTGTTTCACGACTATTTTGCTACTCCCAGAACCGGAAACATTGCTACTGACATTGGAACTAACGGAGTTAGTAGAAATCACGGATATATGTGCTGCCTGAACACCGGCTCTCGCCAAAAAAAGCCCACTCAACACAAGTAAGCCTATCGTTAGGTGTTGCTTTGGCATATTAGCAAAAGTCTAATCGTGGTTTGCAAAAAGTATAAGAAAAACTTGCAAGAAGACAGTAAAAAGGGAGTGTTTTAATTAAAAAGTGACGGATCACAGCCATTGCTCTCGAGCGGGCAGCTTAGCTGCATCCATTCGTAAAATAACGAAGGATTGCCTTCGATAGCGTAAATAACTTCATTTACCTCCCCAAATTGCCTCAGGGTGGTGCCAACCTCAGACATAAATTCACTACTGCCACAGCTGGTTGAAGCGTTGGGGATGATCTCCCGAATGTCTGCAAAATTTACATATGCCGTCCCGCCTTCAATCTTTATGCTCCAGAGAGAACCCTCTGTATCAGCTGAAAAAAATGAGCTGAATCCAGCTTTCTGCTCCTCCAGCGTCGGCCCTTTTAACAACTCAGAAAGCAGTTGAAAATAACCGGCATTTCTGGGCAGGTCCCTCGGTACGCCAATTACCTCACTACAATCATTGGGATCAGTTGAAAGATCAATGTTGGCAAAATAAACCTTCGCGGCAGCGGTTTGTTCTTGCGGAATCTCTGAACCCTGAGGCAATGAGTTCATTTTTTGCTGATTTACCGGAGCATCCATAGTAAACCTCAAAAACATCACTGACGTTGCTATCACAATAAAAAATCCTAGGATTACGAGTGAGATAAGACGCGACACTGCCATAATGATGACTCCCTTAGCATCATTATACTCTACAGCAGGAGAAAACCAATTAAATTTAAGGTTAATATCCAGACTCCTAGTGCTGGGTTCAAAAAAATTTACAAATGCCTGGCTCGGACTTCATCCAACAAGTGGATTACCTGTTCATCAGACGTCTGAGGGAACGAGCGATACCAGGAACCAACACCATAGAATGGCTCCGGCATTCTCAGGCAAATTACCTCATCTGCCTCCGACAAAATTTCTTGGCAAGTCTCCTTGGCGCCCACCGGTGCTGCAATTACGATGCGCCTTGGGTGTTTGACCTTAACCGCCCTGATGGCAGCCAGCATAGTGGCCCCTGTTGCCAAGCCGTCATCAACAATAATGACTGTTTTGCCGGTTACTTCAGGAATATCTTTGCCTTCCCGGTAAGTAGAAATTCTCCGCTCAAGCTCTAACTGCTCCCGAGCAACAACTTGCGACCAATCCCGCCTTGGAATCCTTTCGCGCACCTCTTCATTTGTCACATGCGTACCACCCTCGGCTAATGCCCCAACTGCATATTCCTCATGACCTGGAAAACCAAGTTTTCTAACTACGATCACATCCAATGAAATATTTAAGGCTTTTGCCACCTCATAAGCCACTGGCACTCCACCCCTAGGCAAAGCTAATACCATAGCGTTCTTGGCATCAACTGATGCAGCTACCTCTCTGGCCAATCTTTTACCTGCATCAGCCCGGTCAATGAATTGCCTGGTTCGGTTCATAATTCTTTCCTTTCAGTCATATTAGAACAAGCTGAGTTCTTATAAAAATGTGAGGAAAGTAAGAGTTGAATGTGGCGGAGATTTTCGTCCAATAAATTCCGGTATTTTTGTCTGTTTATTCTTTAGTATTTTGTTCAGGGTTGACTATCATCATAATGAGAAAACCGAAGATGAAGATTAACAGCAAGGCGGATAATACAGACAGCAAAATTGAACCGAAGAAAACATAGGGTATGGCAAATAATCCTGACTGAGAGGCCAAAAATCCACCAGCAAGTGAGCCGATGGTAGCCAAAATAAAAATACCCCAAGGATCATAGACTCTTGCCTCCGGCACCACCAAAAGATGAGCCAGGTATCCCGTCAGCCAGCCGGCCAGCAAAAAAATTACCAATTGAACTAATGTCGATTGAATTTCCATACAATCATCAAATCATTTCACCTTAAGAAATATTAGAGGATATTGTTAGCAGCTTGTAAGAAGCTTTTCCGCCTGGCAGCGCGGTGTTCCAGACCGCCGCCCATATAAGCTGCTTACCCGATAATGAACAGCTCTGCTTCTGCTCTTGTCACTGCTGTATAAAGCCAGCGGCGCCACATTTCGTCATTCATCTGCTTAAATCTCTCTTCAAATAAAACCACCCGCTTAGCTTGGCTGCCCTGGGCTTTATGAACCGTTAAAGCGTAGCCAAAATCAAACAAATCGCCCTTTAGAGTTTTGCTGCGCTCCTTGCTGAAGTTTTTTGGGTTGGCTGCATTGAACTGCTCAACAGAAATTAAACCCTTAAAAGGTTCGGGCTCTTCATCCAGCTCTATTTCGGAAAAGTACCACTCATCACTGTCTTTTTGAAGCGAAATGATAGTTCCTAACATACCGTTGTATATGTTCTTTTTGTGGTTATTGCGCAAACAAATTACCCTATCTCCAGGCGTTGGTGCAGGGTCCTCAAAACCCAAAGTTGTCCTGACAAAATTATTCAGCCGGACACGGGTGTTGTTGTAGCCGCACATAATCAAAGTTTCGGTGGTGTAGTTTCTCAGCAGATGCTCCACCTGATCCTGCGACTCGTAATCCTCACGGGACAATTTCTTGACACTGGGTCCATAATCGCCGACTGGAATCTCCCCTGTCTCCCTGGCAAGCATCGAAAGCTTAATAATTGGGTTATCCTCAGCCTGTCGGTGAATTTTTTCCAGCTTCAGCTGAGGGTCTTCTACTAAATTAAAATTTCCCTGAATCGGGGGCAGCTGGCCATGATCCCCGATGGCAATGATCGGAATGCCATAGCGCTTTAAATCATTCCAGATCATATAATCAACCATCGAAGCCTCGTCGATGATAATCAGGTCGTAGTCGAGGGATTCTTTCCTGTCCCAGCTGATAATTTCCTGGTTGCTATTAACAACTGGAGAATAAATCAGTGAGTGAATCGTGCCGATAAAATCGCCTTTATAAACAGCTTTAGATTTTTGCAGCGTGGTTTTGAGCACTCGGGCTGCCTTGCCGGTAAAGCTGATAAAAGCCACTTTTTTCTTTGGGTATGCTTTGTGAAGATGGCTGCGAAAAGCTGAAATTGAAGTTGTTTTTCCAGTTCCGGCATAGCCGCCTACAGTAATATATTGCTCAGCTGCACTGTCATTTTTCAGCCATTTCCAGAGGGAATTTAGGACCAGCCGTTGGTCTTGAGAAAGTTCAAATTTCATCTAGCCTGCATTGTATCAAATCAGCTTGATATTAGTTGAGAATGCCCAAGCTAATATTAACGCATATTTAACGCTTTATTACCGCAACACCTGGATATTTAGCTTTCAAAGCGGATTTCTGCCCCGCGCTCAGGCCCGGTGGTAATCATAAAAACCGGCAGCCCTACCTCTTTTTCGATATATGACAAAAACCGCCTTGCTTCCGCCGGCAAAGACTGCCTGTTTTTGGCTTTTCTTAACGCTTTTAAATCCCAAGGCTGCATCTCCCGGTAACGAGGCTGAACAGTATTCAGGTAATCCTGATCAGGTTTAAATCCGGCTTTTTTCTTTCCCTGCAAATAGGCATCGCAAATTTTTACCGGCTGGCCAGGGTAAACAATATCCATGTGGGTCAAAACCAGGTGAGTTAACTTCCCCACCCTGGCATAGTACTTGATTGCAGGCAAGTCCAAATAAACTACATCCCGAGGTCTGCCAGTAGTTGCTCCATACTCGTGGGCATCTTCCCTGATACGAGATGCTAGCTCCTCTTCCATAATGGTCGGCAGCTTCCTAACCCCCACGCTTGACATGTATGTGGCTTTAATCACTCCTGCTCTTAGCGGAATTTGCTCCGGATCAACCACACCTTCACTCGAGGCATATATGCCTGCAGGAGTTGTATCTGAAGAAGTTACATCCGGATAAACTCCCCATCTAGCATCAAGGCCAATTGCCTGGGACTTCTCGAAAATATAACTATATTCCTCGTCACTCCAGGTGGTTTCAATAAAACCGCGCACATCTTGAATCATCGGTTTGAGCTGAGCAACCTGCCGTTTTAGATTGGCTAAAAACTCCTGCTCGGAGGCAACTTGATGTTTGCTGCCATCCAGTGCCGCCACCCTCATCGTTTCTATCTCAAAACCCAAACCTCTCACAAGTTTTTGGTAAAGTTTGTAGTGCCGGCGCAGCTTGTTAATTTGCCAAGTTTTGATATCCCTCATCCTAAGAGGATGGCCGTAAAGGATATCTGCATAAGCCGGTGAAATACCTCTGCCAGTAGAAGCCTGATTACCTGATTTCAAGGCTTTCACTGCTCCTTCGAATGCCCTGTGTGTATCCAAAGACAAAACAGCCATTTCATCAATTTTGATTTCCGCTGGAATTTCTTGGCCGGCTACTTCCTTGACTAATTCCATCTCCAGCAGCAGATCCGCCGGGTGTAAAACCATGCCTTTACCAAGCACCACGGCAGCATTCTTAAAGAACACCCCTGAAGGCAGCTGGTGTAAAGCAATGCGCTTATCGCCAAACTCAACCGTGTGACCGGCATTGGAGCCGCCATTATCCCTATAAACGACAATTTTTCCTTTTTGGGCAAATTCAGCGACCAGAGCATCAACTATCCGTCCTTTGCCCTCGTCTCCGTAAGCGCCGCCGCAAATGACCGCACTGTTCTTCCGAATTTTTGCCATATTCTTAGTCTTCTTTTGGAATAAGCAGCCACATTACAATATAAGGCACTAATCCAGGTAATCCGCCAGGCAGCAGCAGCAATACCCAGATAATCCTGATCAAAGTGACATCAATATTGAAATAGTTGGACAGCGCCATTGAAACGCCGCCGATTTTGCCACCTTTTTTGGGCAAAATAAGTTTTTTATGCTCCTGCTTTGACATAATTATGAGTTAATGGCTGAGGGCCAAACTTAGGCGGCTGCGCTATTCTGAGAAGCCGGCTGGTAATTTTTAAGAAATTCTTCAGCGAATGACTCTTGGTATTCTTCTATGGCAGCAGCGGGAGTTTTGCCGGTATTCAGCTCATAAAATGAGTCAATCAGTGCATTAGCCACCTCTTCATTGTCGGCTGCGCTAAGGGCTGATTGCTGCTCTTCACTGAAGGTTGCTAAACCCTGAGTATAAAGCATCATTGATGCTGCCTTAATAATCTCAGTGAGCAAAATTGCAATATCTTCCTCCGGAGTATTGTTTTCCTCAAGAACCTGAATCATTTGTTGGAATTTACTCATAGATGCTCCTATTGCAAGTTATTATTTGCAGCTGCTTCAATAAGTTTTTGTACATCAGCCGGGTCAATCTGTCGCAGAACTTCCTGCGAGGTATTCGGGCCTAAGCGCAACAACAGCTCTTGCAGTTCGTTGCTGGCTCCATTGTTCATGGCAGCTTCCATAGCCTGGTCTATATTGCGGATAACCGCATCACTGAGGAAGGTTCCTTCCTGCCCTACCTGAGCCCCAGTTTCAAAAAGGCCAAAGTGCTGATGGATGTTTTTAAGCGCATTAACCGTCGGATTGTCTGCACTTAGGTTCATGCTTCTTAATTGATTGGCATAGTAGCTCCAAGGATAATCACCGGCTTCAACAATCACGTTTGTGGTGGCTTCGGCTGCGGCCTGCGCTGTTCCCTCAGCGGCATTGCTGGCGGCATCGGTTGCAGCCCCCGAACCCTCAAGACCGCGCAAGGTTTCCCGGACATCATCGACAGTCGCTTCTGCACCGGAGGCTGCTTCGGCTGCGCCTTCTGCAGCAGCCTCATCTATGCCGGATTGGAAACCCATGCCTTCTAAGTCCTCCAGTGAGGTTGCTTCCCCTGGAACCGGAGTTCTAAGAGATGGAGTTAATTCATCAGCCGCTCCAGCATCAGCCGTTTGGTCGATCCCCTGCTCCAGCGGCAGGGCGGTGCCTGCCTCATCGCCGGAAGCAGTCTCAAACGCCGGTGTGCCGGCTGCCTCAGACCCCTGTCCTTGAGCTAAGTTTCTAATCTGGTCGCCGGCTAATAAGTCTAATAAATTAGCCAACAAGACTACTCTGGCAGCATCAGAAAGGCCTTCTCCGGCTAACCGGGCTTGCTCACCAAATTTTGAGTCAGCAATCTTGGCAGCGTGCTCAGATGCTCTCTTGAGGATTTTAACGGCATTCTGGCCTCTGTCCCGATTTGCTTCCCAATAATCAAGCAGTTCATCAAAAGACCGCGCTTCGCCCTTGGTAGCGATTTTCGCTCCCTGCTCAATGGCAAATGAGGATGTAGCAAAACCGATCCTGGCAGCAGCCACCAATGGGCCGCCCAGACTCAGCAGAACGACTCCCGGAAAGTAGGCAGCCCGCTTCATGGCGCCCTCTTGAACAAAGATGGTCCTTTTAAGACGCTCCCGGACTCCTTCAAAATCAAATTCGCCTTTTACCTCACCGTATATCTGCCGTTCTCCATACCGGTTGACCGGAACTTTATATGGATTGGCAGATTGCAGGACGGCAAACAGAGTCGCGTTAAACCATTTGCCTTTTTTGTCACCTTCCCATAAGCCAACGCGGAATTTGCGATTTTTGTATTTGACAATATCTGCCATCAGCTTGTTTGGCAGTTCATTAGCTTTCCAATAATCCTGCAGCCTCCGGTTGTAGCCAATTCTGTCTGTGAGCAGCAAGGCCACAACCTGTTCGTGCCCGATTTCGTCTGCACCGCTGACAAAATTGCGCCTCCATTCATCCAGGATGCTGTGCACTTCAGTTTCACCGGCATGGTACTTTTCAATTGCTTCCTTTACCTCTTGGCTTTCAATGCCTTCCATAAAGTCGGCTAGGCTTTGTTCCAGTGACCGCTTGGCATTGCCTTGGATCCTTTCAACAAAAGCCTCAGACTTTTCCCCCGGTTTGCGCATAGCTTCTCCAAGGCGCTGGCGGAGACTGGGGCCGGTTTCCGTCAAATCAAAGTACTCTGCTGTCATCTCACGGAAAGTGATTTCCTGGCCATCAATTTCATATTTAAATTGATCCTGCCCGTCAGTCTTGGCAGCAATTTCATCCAAAATTCTTTGCCTGCTTTCACCACTCGGCCTATCTTTGGCAAACAACAAATAGGCAGCCAGATCCTGGGGGCTGAATTGGTCTAAGTTCTGGCTTTCGTCCTCAAGGGCAGCTGTAATTCTTGCTGATAGCTCAGCATCATGAATGGCGGAAACTCCCTTGCTCTCCAGGAAAGTCTTCAACTGCTCAGTCCGAACCCTTTTAGCCTCAGCCTCAGCAGCGGACTGCTCTCTTCTTTCTTTGATTTCGCGTGATTTAGCCCTCGCTGCATCTAAGGGGTGCGGCCTATTCTGCCATTTTTCACTCATCCGCTCTCTAAACCCAGGTCCGGGCTCAGCAATTCCCTCCGGCTCTCCGGCCAGGTCAAAATATTCCTTTAAAATCTCACTAAGTGGGGTGCTGACCCCATCCTCCAACTCATATGCGGGCATTGGGCTGAGGTCGTTTTCTATATAAGCCATCACAGTACCGACCTGCTCTTCTGAAAGCCCGGTCTCTGTTGCATAAAGAAGCACGCTGACCAGTTCGTGGACTTCCACTTCAGCGATATTGCCGGCGCTAATTTTCTCTCTGGCGGCTTCAATAATCTCTTGGTCATAAATGCGGCTATAGCCATGATCGCCGAGGAAATCCTTGAGCTGCTGCTGCCGCTCCTGGCGTTCTCTGAGGGCTGAGCGCCTCTCCTTGATTCTATTTAACTGACTGCGAGCTGAGTCAATCGGCCTGGGGCGGTTGCTCCAAGCCTCAGTGGCACCCTTCCTGGCCCTGGCTAAAACTCCAGGTTGAAATTGCCGGCCGATTTCAACCAACTCATCCACATTCCATCCCTGATTTTCTAAAATAGGTGCATATTCCCTAAAGTCAGCAGGCGACATTTTTCCGTACATATACATTGCCACCACCTGATAAACTTGCGGGCCAAGGGCATCCATAGGCTGATTGTCAAAATTGCTTTTCCACCCATTTAACTGAGCCTCATTGATGTCTGCCAAATTTTGACCATTTGACTGCTCATTGAACTTTGCGGCAACTCCCCACATCTTTACAATATCCGGGTTAGCCTCACTCATCTCTTCACTAAGCCTTCTGGCGTCACGCTCAGATTTTGCAGTTTTCAACCTGCCCCAAATTTCGTGGGCGGTCTGAAAACGGGCATTCTCTTCCTTGTTTTTCAACCGAAGGTAATCCTGAACTGCCTCAAGTGAATTTTCTCCTTGTTCTCCGAAGCGCTTGTCTTGCTGGA
Organism: uncultured Pseudomonadales bacterium; assembly: GCA_964455555.1. Taxonomy (GTDB): domain Bacteria; phylum Patescibacteriota; class Microgenomatia; order UBA1400; family PJMF01; genus UBA1370. The sequence continues at coordinate 44,768 of CAYVXV010000001.1, forward strand.
GGTATGTCTGTACCTCGGAAAAACGAGCATGCTGTTCATCGATTTTGCCGGCTAGATAGAGCTGAATAAGTTTGGCGGCAGTTTCGGGGTTTATTGAACCATCCTCTGCCACTTCAAGATCCATAGTATCGAGCTCTGATGCATACACCCCCAGAGTGTCTGCCGGAGCCGTAGCATAAACCTTTAATGCCTCTTTTAAGCTTTCCAGCTTTTCCTGCTCTTCTTGGGTAAGTGGTGCATGATTATCAATTGCTTCTCTAGCTCTGCTGCGAACTCTTTCTGCCACACCGGGGCGGGCCTCACCATCCTCAGTTGCATCTGCCTCATCCTCACGTGAGGGGACAATCCTTGAGCGGAGCTCGGCGGCTTTTGCTTTAGCCTTGGAGCCTTGTTCTTTAATAAAACTGGTGAACCTGCCCAGGTTTTGGCCAATTCTACCTTCCCTGCTAAAAAACTGGCGGGTTGAACTGAGAAAATTCTTGAGCCTGGATGGCCTTTCAGGGGCCTCTTCTTCTGGGTCGCGCGGGGCAAATTCAGGCAGCGGCTGCGGTGTATCAGGTACTGCTGGTGTTTCCGTTCCAAAGTTTTGCACTTCTTCTTCTCTTGGACCTTGAAATTCTCCAGACATATTCTCCTTTGCAGGTGCTTTGTTGCTTAGACAATAATACAAAAACCTAACGCATGGCGCGCCTTGTTCCATTATGTCAATTTTAGAAGGGATTTACAAGTAGTTGCTACCAAGAAACCTCTATATTATTCCAACTCAAATTAAACTTTTTTTAATTGCTGGGTGCCGTCAACATCTACAACCTGATAGCCAAGCTCCTCAATTTGGCTACGAAGCTCATCGGCCCGCTGCCAATCCTTGCTAGAACGGGCAGTTTGGCGCTCATCCAAAAGGGTTTGAATTTCTGCAGGATAGGAATCTACCGGCAGTTCTGTTTCTTTTAGATGTGTGTGAGCATTTTCCAAGTCCAACCCCAGGATTTGGTCAAATTCATAGAGCAGCTCCAGTTTGACTGCCTGAGGCAAGCCCGACTTCACCACTTCCCAAACCACGGTCACTGCCTCTGATGTTGAGAGGTCATTCTCAAGGTGTTCATAAAAAGCCTGCCTGAATTGTGCCTCTTCCTGAGTGGCTTCTCCACTCGTTGAGTTGCCTTCAGCCTTCTCCTGCAAATCGGCAACAACTTTAACCAATTTTACATATGCTTTCTGCGTACCCTCTAGAGAATCCCAAGTAAAGTTCATTTCACTGCGGTAATGAGAGGTCAAAAACAACAGCCGCAGCGCCATTGGGTCAAAGCCGCGCTCCAAAATATCATCTATAGTAAAAAAGTTGCCCAAAGATTTGCTCATTTTCTCACCCTCAACCTGAAGGAAGTTGTGATGAACCCAATAGCGGACAAACGGCCGGTCCCCCGTGGCCGCTTCGGCTTGGGCGATTTCATTGGTGTGATGGACGGGGATGTGGTCGATGCCGCCTGTATGGATATCCAACTGGCTGCCAAGATATTGATTAGCCATGGCTGAGCACTCAATATGCCAACCCGGAAAACCGCGCTCGCTCCAAGGGCTGGGCCACACCATGGCCCTGTTTTCACCTTCGCGCTCAAATTTCCAAAGTGCAAAATCGGTAGGGCTGCGCTTGCCTTCGACAATACCAATGCGGGCACCCTCCTGCAATTCTTCGGCCTTCAAGCGGGCCAGCTCACCGTAACCGTCAAGTTTAGCAGTATCAAAATAGATGCCGTCCCCTGGAATTTCATAGGTAAAGCCTTTTTCTTCCAAAGCTTTTACCATATCTATTTGTGCCTCAATATGTTCTGTGGCTCTGCAGCTAACATCAGGCCTCTTATTGCCCATTAAGTCCATACTCCTGAAAAAATATGTTTCAAATTCACGGGCAACATCCCAAACCGATTTGCCGTATTTGCGCGCACCTTTTTCCAGCTTGTCTTCACCTGTGTCTGCGTCCGAGGTAAGATGGCCGACGTCAGTCACATTTTGGATAAACCTAACCTGATAACCTGCGTGTTCAAGTGTACGCACTAAAATGTCATCCATGGTGTATTTTCGCAAATGGCCCAGATGGGTAAAATCATAGACGGTAAAACCGCAGGCATAAAGTTTAACCTCAGGCGGATTGATCGGCTGAAATTCTTCAACCTCGCGGCTCATGGTGTTATATAAACGCATAACTGTATCCTAACAAAAATTACCAGACTTTGTGCCGGGAATTTGGGTTGCCGTTTTTAAAAAATCTGCTGTGAAATTTTGCTGGGCTGCCTAATTGGCGCCGCTTGGCCCGCGGATAGTTTTCCGGTCGCGCTCAATCTTCTGGGCAGCCTTCTGTTTGCCTGAACCAGCGGGTCCAACCGGACCTTTTTGCGGTCCTGATGGAATCACATATTCCTCAGACCGCTGGGCCTCAAGCTGCTTTCTCTGCTCAGTCTCTTCTTCGGCTGCCTGCCTTTTTTTTAGCTCTGCCTCGTACATTTGCTGAGCCACTGCCCGCTCGTCCGCCGTCAGCTTCTCGTAGCGGCTGTGAGCCTGCTTTCTCTTTGACATCTCCTCCGGGTCTTTGGCTTCCTGATTTAGGCCAAGCCAGTTAGTAATGTTTAAAAGGTTTTTGGTTTCGTCTAAAATATCTTTGGGTATAAGTTTAAGCTCATCCGAAACCGTGCCGATCGGGCGGGGCTCCTTTGGCGTGCTGGTTTGACCAACAGACTGGCTGGCTGGCACCGGACCGGAAGAACCGGCCTGCTGCTGCGAAAGAGCCTTTTGCTGCAGAGCCTGCTCCATTGCCCTCTCTTCCATATGCTCGCCAAAGTCGCTGTTTGCTCGGTTAAAACCACCTCCTTGCCGGGGAACCGCTGATTGCTTGGGGCTTGGCATAATTGTCTTTATTAAACCTTGGTGTGTTTTAACTGCTCAATCTGATATCCGTCCTGCTGCTGTTTCTGCTGCTCTTCTTCAGACGCTTCTTCCTGCTGCTGTTCACTGCGGGCTTGATACTCCGGAGATGATTGAATCGAGGCGATTTCCTGGCGCTGCTTCTCAAGCTCTTCAAGATCGGCGGCTTCGTTCTGTTGAGACAACTGCTGATACTCAGCTTGTTCCTGGGCTTTTCGGGCAGCCTCTGCCTCTGTATGTGCTTGATCTACCAAAACAGCTTCAGCTGCTGCTTCAACCACCGGTCCCGGAGCCTGGGCATCAACCCCTGCTTCTGCTTTTCTTTTTTTGGCTGATTCCAACAGTTTTTCCAGTTCAGAAAGAGGGTTGTTTTCAGCGGATGAATCTTGTTGATCTTGAAGATCTTGGTTTTGCGAAGGGTCACTCATACTGCCTTTTAGGTGTTAATAGATAAACTACACGATACTAGAACCCAGCCCAACGGGCAAGCCTGCCGGCTGGCTCAACCAAGCTGCTGGAACTTTACGCCCGCTGCAGCTTGAGGCGGCTGTTGCGTTTCAGCGTGCGGCGTTTTTCGTAGTTTTTCCTGAGTTGCCTCATAGCTACGCTCGTAGCGTCGACAACTGCTTCATACATATCCACTGCCGTTTTGCGGACTACCACATCTTTGCCGGGAATGGATATGTGGAAAGTAACGGAGTTGGCTCCGGGGTCGTTGGTTTTTTTTGGAATGTTTTCCAAATGAACCCTAATTTGTGTAACACCTTTGCCAAGCTTAGAAAGCTTAGTGGCTTGCTGCTCAATATAGGAGCGCAAAGCCTGTGTTACTTTGAGACGCTTAGACTCGACAATTACTGTCATGAGTCTCCTTTCTATACAAAAAACCGCTCTCCCTTTAACAGGGCTGAGCGGCTATAACTTGTATGCGCAGTTGCCTCATCGACAGGCTCAATATAACAAAAAAACCCGCCGGTGTCAGCGGGCAAATTTTCAGGCTAAAGTTAATATTTTACGGATACATGGCTACATTTTTCTTCTGCCTTCAAGAGCGCGGGTCAGGGTGACACCGTCTGCATACTCAATATCAGCGCCTATTGGCAAGCCGTGGCCGATCCGGGTAATAGTAAGGTTTTTGCGACCTTCAGACTGCCTGAGATACTCTGTAATGTAGAGTGCGGTCGCCTCACCTTCCATGGTGGGATTGGTAGCTACAATCAGCTCGTCAACACCTTCCAAGCGCTTAGAAATATCATAGAGAAAGAGCTGTTCGGGGCCAATATTGTTTAAAGGTGCAATGGAGCCATGCAAAACGTGATAGCGGCCATGAAACGCGCCGGAGTTTTCTATGGCAATAACATCCAGCGGCTGCTCTACGATGCATAGCGAATTAAGGTCGCGGCTTGGATCATCACAAATTGGGCAGGGATCAACCTCACTAACATTGTGGCAGCGGCTGCAAAGCACAGTGTTCTTCTTCAACTCCAGCAGGTGTTTGGAGAACTCTTCCAACTGGTGGTCAGGATTATGGAGTAGATAAAAAACCAAGCGCTGCGCTGACTTCGGACCGATGCCGGGAAGCTTTTCAAAACTTTCAATTAATTGCTGAACTGAACGGGGTAGTTTCATTGCCAACCAATAGTACTAGGTTACTTCCGGGTTGTCTACAGGTCTGTAGGTTGTGAATTATTGAACAGATATTTCAGATTTTGAGCTTAGCAGAGACTACTTCCCAGACCTCATCATCCACTTCATCGATAGTCTTGGAAGCATCAATTTTGTGCCAGCGGTTTTCCGAACCGCCAGCCAACTCTAGATAGGCTTCTCTGACCCGTTGATGGAAATCCGTATCCTCCATCTCAAACCGGTTGGAGCCGCCATCGAGCTCCCTTCTCTTTAGGCCGGTTTCCACGGGAACATCTAGCAATAGCGTGAGATCAGGATAAGTGTCTTTTGTAGAAATATTGTTGAGCTGTTCAATCATATCCTTGCCAAAACCTCTGACCATACCTTGATAAACCACAGAGCTATCCCTCGACCGGTCCATGAGCACGATCTTGCCAACTTCCAAAGACGGCAGGACAAGCTCCCGATAAATTTGCGCGCGGGCTGCCTGAAACAATAAGACCTCGGTGGTATATGCCATACCGACATTTTTTGATGACAGCACCACTTCGCGGATTTTCTCGCTAATCACCGTTCCACCCGGCTCCCTGAGCACCAACACATCTTTGCCGACCTTGGTCAGCTTATCGCGCAGCCGGACAATCTGGGTGGTTTTACCACTGCCTTCTCCGCCTTCAAAAGTAATTAAGAAACCTTTATCTGCCATATTAAAGTGAGCTAATCAGCTGCTCCTGCAAATATTAATACTTCCCGGCCAGGATTAATGCGCTTAACCTGAAACTCTCGCAGGCCGGCTTCGCTTAAATTACCTATAAGATCACTATAAACTATTTCAGCCACTCTATCATCATCTTCAAAAACTTGCAGCATCAACCAAGCTTGATAGGCCTCATACCAATCACCTCCCAATTCTTTGGGCTCGTCTACATCCACAACCTCAGCAGGACTATAAAATCTGCGTGTGCCGAATTGGCCACGCTTGCCCTTGTTTGGCCCACTGACTACTGCCGGCCCATCAAATTGAGATTTGCAGGCTTCAATTGCTTTATCATAACGCTCAGCGATAGCTTTGTTTTTCATTTCATCGGTCAAGCTCGGGTCATTAAGAATATCTTCATAGCGATCTTGCAGCAATGACGGGGGGTAGCGCAGGTTGTTGCGGGCTATCTTTTCCATAGAAGACTTGACCGGATGCCTTCCCAAAATGCCAAACAGTACATATACATGAGCTACAACAGTTTCAAGAATTGCCATTTTTTCTGCTGGATTCAGTGCTTTCCACTCTTCCTGATTCTCCGGGTTCAGCAACCTTGCTTCATAATTAAGTTGATCGCGGAAATGCTTAAAAGTTTTTTCTTCGTGTGCTGTTAAATCCTTTTTCTCATTATTGTGGCCCAGGTGAGAAACCAACGAAACTCGGCTGGCTTCAGCTAAAGCCGCTGCCTGCTGCTCTACCCCGGCCTCATCAATCGCCAATTCTTCACCAAACTCGAGAGAAATTGCATTCAAAACATCTTGAAGGAATATTAAAACATCAGCCAATTCCTGATGGCGATACTCTGACCTTCTGGAAACATCAGCAAAATAGCCATACTTATCAGAGCCATTAAGCTCCTCAATCTCACCCCAAAGAAGGTGAAAGGTTTGTTCAGGAATTCGTTCATGGGCAATTGACAAGGTCGGCCGGTCAGCGCGGAAAGCTTGAGATCCAAGCCTCACTAAAGCCAACGAAGACTGACTTAGAAGCTCACGAGAAAAATAGTAGCAGCCGGATTCCTCATTAGTCACAATGAAAATAAAACCACAACATGTTGTATGCGCACAAGGACTAAATTACAAACTATTGTGTTGTAAGAGAAATAATTTCCGAGGCAATCAGTCTAAAAAGCAACTTTGAGTAAGATATTTTTGGACAAGCAGTTTCGCTAATTATTTGCGGCCTGTGCTGCCAAAACCGCCCCTGTTCACAGTTTCAAAGGTTTCCAGTTCGACAAACTCAACCTTGTCCCGCTTCAGGATAATCATCTGGACTATCCGCTCACCCTTCTCAATAACAACGTCCTGATCTGTAAAATTATAAAGAGCGGCCAGGTACTCATCATCATCGCCGCGGTAGTCATAATCACCAACACCAATGCCGTTGGCCAACATCACTCCGCGCTTATGCAGTGAACTTCGGGCGCTTACCAAAGCCCAATAACCTTCCGGCAGCTGCAAGGCTACATTCAGCGGAACATACCCGATGCCCCTGGCAGGGATATTTGTATCTTCCCTGGCATAAAGATCAAAAGCAGCTGCACCTTCGGTTTTATATTCGGGATGAGGCAGCGCTGGCTCAAACAATTTAATTTTGACTTGTATTTTGCCTTTACTGCTCATTTGTTCCTACCTGTTTTTTAACTTGTATTCCAACATTAATACCTGGTCTGATAAGTTTTTAGTTGCTTTAAGAATCATCCGTTGATTTATCGGCTCGGTAAATAAGCTAACTCCCCGGCCAAAAACTACCGGCTCAATGGTGAGATAAAGCGACTCAACTAATCCGGACTTCATAAACATGGTGTAAATGCTCGCTCCACCCGAGACGGCTAGTTCAGTGTAGCCTTCTTTAGCTGCTTTCTTAACCAATTCTTCAGGGGGCATATTTACCGGTTCAACTTCGTCCGGATTAAAGGTGGCCAATGCCTCCGGATTTCGGGTATAAACATAGATTTTTCTGCCAGGCAGAGGTTTGTTTATTGTCTTGAAAGTGGTTAAACCCATAACCAAAGCGCGGGCTGCCTTGGTCCGCTCTACAAAAAACTGCAAATCTTCTTTGCTGGTCCAGCTTGTGGAGACATCATCTGTCTCTTCAGCAATATATCCATCTGCAGTTAAAGCAACAATAATAAAGACGTGCATATGAGAGCATCCTAACAAGAAGTGGTTCAAAAAACCAGGTGCCAGAACAACCCAAACTCTGCTATTAAGAAGGTGCTACAATGCAAACTAGTATGAGCAACGCTGACAAAGTTATCTTAGATTATTCCGCGATCTCTCCCCTTGTCGATCAATACCGTCGCGCCGGCAAAAGCATTGTCCTTACTCAGGGTTCGTTTGACATGATCCACATTGGCCATGGCCGGTACCTTGAGGAAGCCAAAAAACATGGTGAGGTGCTTTTTGTTGGTGTTGACTGTGATGACAAGATCCGCCACCGAAAAGGCCCCGACCGCCCTATTGTCCCAGAGGAAGAGCGCTTAGAGATGCTTACCTATATGACAGCCGTAGATCACGCCGTGCTCAAACCGCTTAAAAAACCCAAGTGGGAGCTTATTAAAATCATCAAACCGGATGTACTAATCACTACCAAAGAAACCTACTCACCGGAGAAGATCAAGGAATTGGAAGAAATCTGCGGCAAAGTGGTGGTTCTGGACCCCATGGCCACCACCTCCACCAGTGCAAAAATCCGCTTGGTTCAAATGGGTGCAGCCAGAAAATTAAGCACTACCCTCACAGATAAGCTGATTGCCACTATTGAGGAAGTGCTGGACGAAGTAAAAGCCAGCGAAAAAGCCTGAACATGAAACCAGTTATCATTGCCTATATCCCGGTTCTCCACCGCGGCTACAAAAATTTTCTAGAGAAACATAAAAAAGCGGAATCGCTTTTCCTAATTACCTCCGAGCTGGATAGCGGGCTCGATTACCTAAACAAAGAAATCCGCGCCCTCAGCGCAGATGATGTAAAAACCGCCATCAATTCTTGGGGGCTGGGCTTTAAGACTCAAGCTCTCACTCTTCAGATTCTTAAGAACCTCGCCCAAAATAAACAACCAATAATTATCCCCCGCGAAGATATATCCGACCTGGTGGCCAAACGCTTTCTTCCTGAAAACCCTGTTGAAATTGATGAGATTTTTCTCAGATGGGACCGGAATAATACGCTGGAAGAAAGATCCATTGCCACCGATAAAACCATTCGGGCGATTGACTTTGGCAAGCATATTGCTGAAGCAGGCAACAAAGAAGCAGAACTCAGCTCAGATTGGTGGCGGCAGGTCGGCGCCGTTGCCTTTAAAGGAAGCCAAATACTCCTTTCCGGGCACAACCGCCATCTTCCCACAGATCACCAGCCTTACTTTGACGGAGACCCTAGAAATGCATTTTCAAAAGGCACTAACATTGAGCTCTCCATCGCCATCCATGCCGAAGCCAGCGTGATAGCCCAAGCTGCCAAAGAAGGAATAAGCCTAAACGGCACGGAAATGTATGTCACCACTTTCCCATGCCCTCCCTGCGCCAAACTCATCGCGGAAAGCGGAATTAAAACACTTTACTTCTCAGATGGGTATGGCGTGCTGGACGGTCAAAATGTCCTTAAAAACGCCGGAGTAAAACTGGTAAAAGTTGAGCCTTAATGTTTAACGCCCTATCGGCTTAACGCACTTGCGCTTTGTACCCTGGTATTTTTCGCCCCAACAGACTATCTGCCAAGTTTTTCGGGTGATTTTCCCAGAGTCACTTTAACCGAACGGTATCCGTCCGCCTCAAGATCAGGCGAGATTAATTGAGCATGTATGTGCTGGACACTGCCGGCAGAATGATTGGTATCACCAAAGCGCATGATTAAGCCCCCTCCGGGAATCTCAAATTTATCCTGAGCCCACTGCGCCAATTTCAACAATTCTTTGCCCGATTCAGGATCCATCTCCCGCAGGTCTTCAGCGTGTGATTTGTAGATAAGAAGAAAGTGCGCTCTGGTAAATTCATATGGCCACTGGTTGGTGGTTAAGAGCCAGTGCTCTCCCTCTTTCAAAATTTCCTGTTTGTTGTACTTTTGAAAGTTCTCCGGGCAAAAGGGGCAGCCGCCATCCTCAACGATTTGCCTCATCACATCTGCCTGGTCAGCTTCGCGGGCATTGTCCAAGTCTACATGTTTCTTGCTGTTCATTATTTGCTCCTAAATTGCTACCGGTATTGCCGCTATACCAGGATGCGGGTCATAATCGCTGAGTTCAAAGTCTTCATGCCTAAATGCGAATAAATCATCTTTTTTGTCAGCATTTAACTTCATGGTTGGGAAAGGCCTGGGATCGCGGCTAAGCATCTTCTCAACCGCCGGAACCTGGTCTACGTAAATATGCGCGTCAGAAAAACTATGAACATACTCATATGGTTCCAAACCCGTTAATTGAGCAATCATCATTAGCAAAGCTGAATATTGTGTGATGTTGGCTGGCACGCCTATCGGCACATCAGCCGAGCGCTGAATCATATGCAAAGTAAGCTTGTTATCAATCACCCTGAGATGCACCCAGCCATGGCACGGGCAAACCACCACTTTCTGCTGTTTGCCTTTGCCCCGGATAGTGTATTGGGGAATCCATGGTGTAATGAAATGAGTTCTTAAGTGCGGCAGCTCCATGATCTGCTCAACAATATTTTTAAATTGATTATAGGTGTCGCCGTCGGCGGTCGGAAAATCATGAAAGGCCGCGCCATAAGAACCGGGACCAAGGTCTCCGGTTTCAAGACCTCGTTTTTTGCACTTAGCCTCTGTTCCCCAGGGCTCCCACCAGTAACAACCATATTCTTCCAATTGTTCCAAAGTGCGGGCACCATTGATAAAACCAATAATTTCAGCGATTGCCTGACGCCAAACCGTCACCGGCAGCCGCTCGGATTCTTTGGGAGCCATATTGCGTTCAGTTATAAGAGGAAAGCCGTTTTCCAGCTTAAAATGCAAAGGCTTGGGGCCAATCAATGTTAAAGCATCAACGCCTTGTTGGCTTTTGACTCTGACGCCGTTTTCCAAAATGTCACGAAGCAAATCCTGGTACTGAGTGTCGGGGGTTCGTTTTGCAAATGTCTTCACCTGCTCCTTTCGGTATTTAGATTATCAGCAAAAACCTAGCTGTCCATGGCAGAGCGAATCGCTAGCCTAGGTACAACTCCTGTGCTTCAATATAATCTAAGACACGCTCATCTACAAGCCCGCTAATATCCTCGCCTGACCGGTGTTTTTCTCTGACCTCTGTAGAGGAAATTTTAACAGTCGGCACATCTTCCAAAGCTGTCATGTGCGGATAAACAGGTTCCATGGGAAAGCCCTCGCGCGGATAAATTAAAAAAGGGAAATCCAGCAACAGCGGATGGCCTTTAAGAAAATCGTCAAACTTCGGCAGGTATTCTGAACCCATTACCCAAAAAATTTGATCATCCGGATTTTGCTTAGAGAAGTGAATTAAGGTGTCGTAGGTATAGCTAACCTGTTTAAAGTGAACGACTTTTTGATTTTCGCCCACTATTCTCTCAAGCATTGCAACCCGGTGGTCGTAAGCAGAAAATTGTTTGCCCAAACGGGCTGCCCAGGGGTGTTCGAAGACGGGGACAAACCACAGTTCATCCAAGTATCCCTGTTCAAGCAAAGCTGAAGCAACCTGCTGATGGCCGAGGTGCGGCGGGTCAAAGGTGCCTCCGAATAAACCTATTTTCATATGGAGTTAATGCAGCATTTTCCTAGCTGTTGCCTGACGTGTTATTTTTTTGTTTTCCGCGCGGTTTTTTTGGCAGCGGTTTTCTTTTTGGCAGTGGCTTTTTTCTTTTTTACTGACGCCTTGGCATCTGCGTTTTTAGCCCTGCTGGCCAGCCACTTTTTCTTTTTTTCTTCGCGGGCTTTTTGTGAGATGGCCCACTCTTCTTTAGTGATTGTATCTCCTGGTTTTGGCTCCTGCCAGCTGGCCCAGTCGCATTTGGGGTAAAGGCTGCAGCCATAGAACTGTTTGCCCCAGCGGGTGTTCTTGACAATGACTTCTCCATCTTTGCAGAGAGGGCATTTAACCCCTTCTACCGTCTGAACAATATTCTCGGTAAACTTGCACTCCGGGAAGCGGCTGCAGCTTTTAAACTTGCCGAACCTGCCTGAACGGATGACAATTTCACCTTTCTCAGTCTGGCCGCACTCCGGGCAGATTTCCCCGGTTTTCTCTACAGGGACTTGCATTCTTACGGCATCTTCGGACACTGTCTCCACCCGCTTGTGGAACGGTTTGTAAAATTTAGCCACAACCTTGGTCCACTCGTTTTCTCCCCTGGCAATGCTGTCCAAGTCATCTTCCATGCCTGCGGTAAATTCATATTCCATAAAAGTGTCAAAGTGCTTCATCAGGAAGTCAGTAACGGTCATACCGATAGGTGTGGCAAAGAAACGCTTCTGCTGCTTTTCGACATAGCCCCGGTCTTCAATAACTGAAATGATTGAGGCATAAGTGCTCGGCCTGCCGATATCCATTTTTTCCAAAGTTTTAATTAATGATGCATCGTTGTAGCGTGCTGGCGGCTGGGTAAATTTCTGCTGGAAGTTTTGATCCACATATTCAAGCACTTGCCTTGGCTCTACCGGAGGGATAAGGACATCGTCGCCGTCCTTGAACAACTTCATCCAGCCATCAAAAGTTAAAATTGAACCCACGGTTTTTAATGCAACTATTTTGATGGCTCCTGATTTTTTGGGGGTGCACTCAGTTAGAACGACAGTCTGATCATAAACGGCTGCCTCCATCTGGCTGGCCACAAATCGCCTCCAGATAAGATCGTACAGTTGTACATGCCTTTTGGTGAAACGCTTGCTCTTGGCTAAAATGCTTTCAGCCTTTTCCATCACCTCGGTTACCCGGATGGCCTCATGGGCTTCTTGTGCATTCTTGCTCTTGGAACTGAATGCTCTTGGCTTGGAAGGCAGATACTTGCTGCCAAAATTCTGTTCTACGTAATTTCTGGCCATCTCGATTGATGACGATGATAGTGAAACCGAATCAGTCCGGTGATAGGTGATCAAACCCTCTTCATAAAGGTCTTGAGCCAACCTCATGGTTTGCTTACCGCTCATACCCAAGCTGGTGGCAGCCTTCTGCTGCAAAGTTGAGGTTGTGAAGGGAGGCAGGCTCACGCGCCGGCGCTCCTTTTTATCTACCTGAGCAACAACATATTTTCCCTCAGACAACACGTCCTTGAGCGGAGCAACATCGGCCGCTTTTTTAGGTTCAAATTTGCCCTTGTTTACTTCTATCACTCTGCCAATCAAGATTGATGGCGGCAAATCTTCTAAAAGCGAACCCTCCTTGAAGGCTTTTTGGGCAGCTTTGACCGGGTCGACCGACATCGCTACATCTACTTCCCAATATTCCTCTGGTACAAATGCTTCAATTTCCCGCTCACGTTCAACAATCAGCCGCAGAGCAACTGACTGCACTCTGCCGGCAGAGAGGCCCCGCCTGATTTTTTTCCAGAGCACCGGGGAAACTTCATATCCTACCAACCGATCAACCACCCGGCGGGCCTGCTGGGCATCAACCAAATCCATGTTTATTTTTCCGGGAGATTCAATAGCTCTGGAAACCGCCGGCTTGGTTATCTCATGAAAAGATGCCCTGAAGAAATCTTTGTTTTTTACGGACTTATTATTTTCCAGGATATGCTGAACATGCCAAGCAATAGCCTCACCTTCTCGGTCGGGGTCAGTTGCCAGATAGATTTTCTCTGCTTTTTTGGCTTCTGCAACCAGCTTATCAACCACCTTCTGTTTACCGGGTGAGACCGCATAAGTAGGTTCAAAATTTTTCTCTATGTCGATATTGAGGCCGCTTTTTGGCAAATCACGGATATGGCCGACTGATGCCTCTACCTGAAAGCCGTCGCCCAAGTATTGCTTGAGCTTTCTAGCTTTAGTTGGAGACTCTACTACTACTAAGTTCATAATTTCTTTCTCGTTTTTTCTGCATTAAGATGCGGCTACAGTCCACAGCACGCCATCTTTTCTTAATAAGCCGCGCAGCTCCAAATCTGTCAGCAATGTGTTTAATTTTACAACAGAGAGCTGAACTTGTTGATGCAATGCTTCGCTGTCCAGCGGTTGAGCCATTAGCATATCATATATGATTTTTTCTATTTCGCTATGGAAAAGCGGCCATTTTTCAACTTTTCCTCCTGAATCTCCATTGGTATTCGTCCATTCTGCACCGCTGTTTTGCAAAGCTTCTATCACTTCCCGGCCTGAGGTAACTAGCTGAGAGCCCTCGTTGATTAACCACTTAGTCCCCTCGCTATACGGACTGGTAAAAGGGCCAGGCACTGCAAATACTAGCCGGCTTTCATCGAGAGCTGCTTGAGCAGTGATATGTGATCCGCTTTTGCGGGCAGCTTCGATCACCACCACTCCTTGCGCCATCCCGGCTACTATACGGTTGCGAACGGGAAAATGCCCCGGCATCGGCCCAACATGCGGGGCAAACTCGGAAATAATGGTGCCGCCACCGGCTAAGATTTCATCAAAAAGCTGCTGGTTAGAACGGGGAAACAAAAAATTAAAACCATATCCCAAGATACCAACCGTTAATCCTTGCCCCTCAAGCGCCGCTCTATGCGCCTCACTATCTATTCCATACATAAATCCCGAAACTATTGTGGCATTTTGGCTAACTAAGTCCGAAACAATTTGGCTTACTGCCAACTTTCCATATGCTGTTGCCCGACGCGTGCCCACTACCGCAATTGAGGTTGTAGTTTTTAATGCTTTTAAACTGCCTTTAACAAACAACAAAACAGGCCGGTCGGCCGTTTCTAAAAGCAGCGGCGGATAAGACCGGCTGAACTCGTTTACTAAAAATATGTCCTGCGACAATAGGTACTCTTTATATGAGTTTATTGTGTATTCATTTTTAAAGGTTTTTATGCCATCTATCTGCTTATTATTAAAGACCAAGTTTGTCACTTTTACCGGTAGTTCAGCCCAAAATTCACTAAAGTCAATTTCGTATTTTTGTAGGGTGATTGCCAGCTTTCGGATGGTGCTTCTGCCTATGCCATTTACCGCGGTTAAAGCAGCTGTTTGGGCTGCAGTTAAATTCATAGTACTATTATTTTTACTCATTGCCCTACCCTAACAGCCGACTCTGTCCTGAACTGTAGTACAATTGAAATATGTTCAAGCAATCCCTGTCATTAGCGGTTCTCTGGTATTTAAAAGCATTGGCTAAGATCCAGCTTAAGAAAGTCTCCCCTCAAATTATAGGAATAACTGGTACAGCCGGTAAAACAAGCACCCAAGCAGCAGCAGCCGCTGTCCTCAAAGATGCTCAAAAAATTAAGATCGGCCACAAAGCCAACTCGGAGAGCGGCATCCCGCTGAATATTTTAGGGCTGGGCATCCAAACTTATAAACCATTGGAATGGCTGAAACTGCTCATCCAAGCTCCGATTGCTTTAGTTTTTAACTGGGATAAGTACGACACTTATATAGTAGAAATGGCTATAGACAGCCCGGAACCGCCAAAAAATATGACTTACCTGCTGAGCATTATTCAGCCTCATATAGGAGTTTTTCTCAATGCTAAGCCGATGCACAGCCTGCAGTTTGATCATTTAGCCAAAGCCACTAAGCCAGGTGAACGCTCCAAAGAAATAGCCGGGTTAATTGCTGAAGAAAAAGGCAAATTAATAACATCTCTGCCAAATAACGGTTTTGCCATACTCAATATTGATGATCCGGAGGTAGCTCCCTTTCAGAAAAGAACCAAAGCCAAAGTTATCACTTTTGGCGTGAGTGAAAAAGCTGATATTCAAATCAAATCAGTCAAACCAAGCTTAAAAGGAACTGAGTTTAAATTTGCCTACGATGGAAACAATTTGACGCTGAGGTTATCCAATTATGTGCTGCCAAACTATTTTGGGCATACTTTTGCTGCTGCACTAGCGGTGGCTGTCAGCCAAAATATTCCGCCGGAGGCTGCAATCCGCTCAATCAGCAAAAATTTAGCACTGCCTCCAGGCAGGTCCTCACTCATTGCCGCCAAAAACGGCTCTTTTATAATTGACAGCTCCTACAATTCGTCCGCAGACCCCACAATTGGTGCGCTGGAGCTGCTAAACAGCATCGCTCCCAAAAAGAAATATGCGCTATTGGGTGATATCCGTGAATTGGGTTCAGCGGCGGCTTATGAACACCAAAGGGTGGCTAAGAAAGCAGCTGAGGTTTGTGACGCAGTGGCTTTGGTTGGCCCGCAGATGAAAGAGTATGTGCTGCCGATTTTAGAAGCAGCCGGCAAGGAGGCGCATTGGTTTCCCAATGCTTCGGCTGCTGCAGTATTTTTTCAAGACAAACTTAGTAAAGATGATGTGCTGTTAGTTAAAGGTTCGCAGAACACCCTGCTTTTGGAAATTGCAGTAGAAAAACTTATGCTTCACCCTGAGGATGCTGAAAAATTGCTCTGCCGCCGCGGGGGCTACTGGAATGATCAGCGGGACTTGCTTCTGGCAAATAAAAATTAATCTCCTACCCCATCCGCAGGAGCGTCTGCTACTTCACCATTTATCCAGTCAAGAATTTTTTTAACAACCGGCGCCGCGTCCCGAGATCCTTCTTTATATGGGTTGGCCTCGTCGCTCTCAACCAAGGCAACAAGCACTAGTTCTCTTAAAAAACCATGCTCAGCCACTTGGGCCAACCATTCACCTCTCAGCTCTCGAAGGTCTCTAGACAAGGATGAATCTCCCGGAGCCGCCTTAGGCTGTTCGAGTGTGACTTGATCCATAAGCTCGCCTACAGCTTCATCTTCAGCTGGGGAGGTGTCTGTATTGCCGGGTTGTCTGCCCAAATTTAGCGAAGCAGCTTCTGCCTTAAGCTTCTCTGTTTGAATGCCGGTAATAGCTACAAACCAACCGTGAGTGTTGCGGTAGCCTCGGCTGTCAGCACCACCAAACTCAGAAGTTCCGGTTTTACAAGCTACTGCCCCATTTTGAATTTCTTCCTGGGCACTTTTATCCGGCCGCCGCTTTTGCTCGTTGTACATAAAGAAAGGAAAACCTGTTCCTCCGGATGTACAAGCATCCAACATGCCTTTGAGGACTAACTCGACATGCTCACTGTTAAGGCCAATTTCAGAGCAGTGCCGCTGA
The DNA here is from genome assembly GCA_964455555.1 of uncultured Pseudomonadales bacterium. Classification (GTDB taxonomy): domain Bacteria; phylum Patescibacteriota; class Microgenomatia; order UBA1400; family PJMF01; genus UBA1370. Next base: position 61,243 of record CAYVXV010000001.1, read on the forward strand.
TCATTTTCTGACAAGAGCGGGTCATAATCCACTAATGTGGGGGGACAGAGTGTGCCTTTTTTCGCCATTGCTTGAATCACTTGAGCCATCTGAACCGGGCTTACCAACAAATTTCCCTGGCCAATTCCCAAGTGATAAGTATTGCCCAGGAACCATTTTTCCCCGAGCTCCAGTTCCTTCCAAGCAGGATCAGGCACCAAGCCGCTGATCTCTGAACCCAGTTCGATACCGGTCTGTTTTCCTAAGCCAAAGAGACGCGACATTTGAGCAACGCTGGTTGGCCCCGTCCACTCTGCTGCCTTATAAAAAAAAATATCATTACTTCTGGCAATGGCCCGCTGCAGCGAAATCGCACCCTCAACTCCCCCATATTGCGTGTAATACCAGTTGGCATAGGAGTACTCTCCAACTTTCAGCACTCCCTCATCCACTACTGTTTTGCCGGCATCAATTGCGCCTGAATCCAATCCTGCCAGAGCTGTGATAAGTTTAAAAACAGAACCAGGTGGATAAGCACCGCTAACTGCCCTGTTAAAAAATAGTTTTTGGGGATGAGTGAAAAAATCCATCACTTCCTGGCGCCGCTGTCGCTCAGCCTCCTCATCCAGATAAGAAGTACTCAAAATGCTAGCATCAAAAGTTGGAGAACTGACTAGACTAAGAACCTCACCAGTGTCAGCATCCATAACCACTACCGCGCCGCGCTGACCATCCATCGCCCGCAATGCAACTTCAGAAATATAGGGATCAATCGTAGTTTTAATATCGATGCCGGTCTGGCCAGCGCGCTCCGCGACTTGCCGTTGCCGCTGGCCTAAAGCATTGACCTCATAAATTTTTGCCTCAGCCGCACCCCTAAGGATTTCATCGTAGCGCTTTTCCAAACCAAGTTTGCCGGTTAAATCACCAATCCTTAGGCGGTTGTCCTTCTCCAATTCTTCCAAGCTAGCCTCACCAATATAGCCGGTGATATGTGCCAGTGATTTTGGGTATCGGTACAAGCGGTCAAGGTCATATTGGATAACCCCGCTTGAAGTAGCCATGCGGTATAGCGCAGCCTCCTGCGAAATAGGCTCTTTTGAGCTATAGAGTGCCTCTGGATTTAAAAGCTCAAAATATTTTGGTTGGTTATAGACCAAAGGATCTCCATAACGGTCAAGCAGCACACCCCTTTCTACCGGCTTTCTTTCAGTAAACAAACGATTGGCTTCAGCCAATTGCCGGTAAAAATTCCCTCTCAATACCTGCAAATCTGCCAGTCTCCACACCAGCAAAGAAAAAAAGAGCAGACCTGACCCTAGAAATAAAGTCAGTTTAAAAATTGTTTGGTTACGATCGGTACTCATGCCTGCCCAACTGCAATAAGGTATGTCTTTTGAAAAGCAGCGGCACACCAAAAACTCTCCAAAAGATTAGCACGCTCATGGCAGTCCCAATTATTAGGTAATATTTATCGATATCTCCAAAAGCTACAGGGGAAAAAAGCACAGTCGCTGCAGCCAGCAGCATTACTCCTGCTAATATCACAGCCAAACTCTTTTCTGCCGTCCGCAAATTTTTTCTTAGGTATACCGTTACAGCCAAGAGGCTGATAAAAGTTAGTACGATATATAAATTAAATAAAGTTCCCAATAGTAAGCTGAAAAACAGTAAAATCGGCACAAACTCAATTATGGCTGTTTCCTTTTTTCTGGAGACTATCATTAAGAACAGAAAAGAAAAAGATAGTACTGGCCAGCCCACCACTGATTCCAGAGAAAGCAGCAACACCAAAAATAAAGCCTGGACTGTAAAAGCTAAAAATAATCTAAGCATAGTTCCACTCCCTACCACACCTCTACAATTGGTGCCTCGTAAAAAGATACGAGCTGTTCGACGACTGCAGTTTGAGTTGGCGCGGAAGCCCTGGTGTCAATCCTGCTGATTGTGCCGATAAAAACCTGGCGTCTTATTCCCTGCTGTCCCAAAGTGACTACCTTTTCTCCGACAGTTAAAGCAGCTTCCCTAGGTACTTCTGTTAACAATGTCCGCTTGCCATCTCCGCGGATTAATCCCTGCACCCCAGAATCAGTTGTTGCCAAAACCGGCACACTGTCTCTGCTTACCAATAAAGAAACCCGTGATTGGTGAGGTGATACCTCCCTCACAACACCCAAGAGAGTGTCTTGGTAGGTCACCATTGAACCTTCTATAATCCCCTCTTCTTCTCCTGCAGATACTGCCGGATAGGAAAGCGAAACAACCGGGGCGGCGACACGCCTCTCACCCAAGGTGCGGTTGGTATTTTCCAACAGCGCCCGGAGCGCCTCATTTTCTTTTCTCAGATATTGGAGCTCAGATAATTCAGATAAGGCCAAAGTGTACCTTTTTTCCAGTTCAACCTGATGTTCTGCGCGCTCAAAACTCCTGGAAAATGCCCTGGCCGGCCTCTGGACAAGCCTGACAGCCTCCACCTCAAATGCCAGAAGCGGCTGCAGTTGTTTTTCAACTGCAGCCCGGAGAGGATTAAACCAGCCGACATATTCCATTAATCCCAGGAAAACTATCAAGGCAAAAAGAATGACCCCATCCCGGCGGGCAGAACTTTGATTGAAACCTGTAACTTGCACTAGCCTCTCCTTTAAGCCGCGCTGGCTTTGGCATACTTTTGCATACCCTGAATGACATCTAAATCAGGTTGAGGTGAATAATGGACTGCGCTTTTTAATTTTGTGGCCAAATATTCACCAAGGCCATCTAGCTTACTTGTACCGCCGGTAAGATACAACCCCTGCTCAAGGGTACTAGTCACTAATTCCGAAGGCAAACCGGCAAAAAACGCCTCAAGCTGGTCAGTTAGCTCCTGAGCCAAGCTCTCGAAACCGACAACCAACACTTGATCAGTCACGATTTCAGTTTGTGATACCTGAGTTAACAAGTTTTTTCCCCTGACTGAGGTTTTACGCGCCTTGTTCTTATGATCATTGTTCTGCAACGTACCCAGGTCTATTTTCACTTGCTCGGCAGCATGCCAACCAATACTGCATGAATAAGCCTCTCTGAGAGCTTCCTGCACCAATGAGGTAAACTCGACTCCACCCCATTTAAAAGATGAGCCTGAAACCAACTCTCCAGCAGAAAATATCCCTATCTCGGCTGTCTGGCCGCCTAAATTTAAAATTCCATAACTTTGGGTGGGAGAACTTTCTGACACAAGATTATGATAAGCACACTCGATCCCGGTTGCTAATTTTAAGCCGCTAAGCCCAACAGCCTGCAGCACTTCCCTCAGTGTCTGTTGCTCTACCGGTGAGGCTCCAGCAGGAATTGAAATATACCCCTTTAGACCAACTAGGTTTTTGACCGGTGAAACCGAAGGTGACGCCCGTTTGAGCAGTGTTTTTAAAAAGATTTCAAATGCTGTCGGCTCCGCTACTACACCATGCTCAATGGGAAAGCTGACGCCGATGTTATCCGCCGTCTTGCCCAACAAACCGGCAGCCTTTTTGCCTACTGCTACAACTGAATCTGTAGCCTGGTGAATGGCGATGCAGGTCGGCTCTACGAAAATCTGCCTGCTGCCGACGAACACCCTAGTGTTGCTTGAGCCTGCATCAATAAATAAAAGATCTTCAACCTGATATTTGTCAAAAAAATTTCCAGACAACCACTGGGGCATTCTAATCATGCGCTCAGTATAGCGCATCACTCTCAAGAGCTGTAGAGGTAGGGAAATTTATCAACAAAAAACCACAACAGCCAAAAACAAAGCCTGAAGCAGTTGGCCTTATTCTATTTCATTGAGCAGGCTGGCTGAGGAATGCCAGCGCTCCTGCATTAAGAGTTCTTCTGCCCGCTGAAGTTTCTGAAGTTGTTCATCCTTGCCGCTGAAAAATTCCTTCATGCCGGCAATTCTTTCCCTAAAGAGATCTGCTTTTAGCTCTAACGCTTTCTCCAGCATAATCTCTTCAAGTTCTGGGATCAATTTTTCTAGATAGACTACTAATTCCTCCTGTTGTTCCAGGCTGCTGCCCTGCTGCTTATCGAGCAGTTTCTGAAATTCTCCATATTCATCCTGAGTTAGCAGTAACTTGACATCATATTCAAGAAAATCTTCCCAAATTACCTGCTGAAGCTCATCGAGAAATTCTTCACGTTGAGGGTCGGTGCCATCAGTGACGCCAAGTAGGTAAAAAACATTTTGATCCTCAAGTTTTTCGGATTGCTGAGTGGGTTGAGCTGCCCCGGGTGTTTCCAGTATGGCAGCATTTTGGTCATGAGAAGGTTGGGGTTGGGCAGTTTGGGTATTCATGATTATTTCCTCATTTATAAGTATATACATTTTAAATTTATATAGCAAAAGTGGTTTGCCTAACTTCTTTAGTTTTCATAAAATTCAACTCGAATAGGCATTCCTATTCGAGTATACTCAACCATATGGAAGCTAGATTTGGACCACGGCAGATTATCCTGGTGCTATACCATTTTTTAGTGCTGTCTGCTCCGCTTTTCTTCTATTTTCAAACTGAAGAACTCTTTGAGTTTAATAAAATAATCCTAGTTTATGCTCTGACCATTTTGATTAGCGGCGCTTGGCTCTGGCGGATGATTGTGCAGAAACGCCTGATTTTTCAAAGAACTTTCTTGGACATCCCGCTTGCCCTGTTTTTCATTTCACAATTGGCAGCCACATTACTCTCAATGCATCCAAGAACCTCTTTCTTGGGCTATTACACCCGGTTCCACGGTGGGCTGCTCTCGATGATTGCATACTATGTCCTCTACTATGCATTTGTCAGTAACTTTAGAAAAAAAGATATCCGCCCGTTGTTTTTGTCAGTGTTCGGTTCAGCCCTTTTAGTTTCGATCTATGGAATTCTTGAGCATTTCGGCCGTTCTTTCAGCTGTTATCTGATAACCGGCGGCCAATCTTTTGGTGTCGATTGCTGGGTGCAAAAGGTTCAGGAAAGAGTTTTTGCAACCTTTGGCCAGCCCAACTGGCTGGCAGCTTATGCCATCATGCTTATACCCCCAGGCATGGCACTGAGCGCTGACAATAAATCTTCGCTGCTCAAAAGAAGTTTTTTTGCCCTAACCACTGTTCTGTTGTTTGCCACACTGCTTTTTACCAGGTCGAGGTCGGGCATGCTGGGAATTGCCGGAGGTTTATTGATCTTTTATGCCGGCTTATTTTTAATTCCCTGGATTAACAAACATAAACAAACTTTCGGAAACAAACTGCTGAAAACCGGCCTGCTTAAGTGGTCAATCGGTTTCACGGCCGTATTTTTGCTGCTGGCTTTGGTTTTTGGCACACCCTATTCTCCTAAATTGACAGAGATTGGCAGCAGCAATGGCCAAGAGGAACCAGCCAACCAAGCCGAGCAGCCTGCGGTAAACCGCCTGGACATTGGCGGTACTGACTCTGGTGAAATCAGAAAAATTGTCTGGGAGGGCGCCCTGGGTGTCTGGAAACGGTATCCTTTGACCGGCTCCGGGGTTGAGACTTTTGCCTACAGCTACTACTTAGACCGTCCGGCCGAACACAACCTGGTTTCTGAATGGGATTTTCTATACAACAAAGCACATAATGAGTTTCTCAATTACCTGGCTACAACCGGTGCGTTCGGCCTCTTTGCCTACACTTTTCTCCTTATCTCATTTGGGGCTGGCTTACTAACCGCCCTCAAAAAATTGAGGGGGGATGAGCGGTCGCAATATTTGTTAATCAGCCTTCTGGCAAGTGTTGCAGCCTTGTCGATCTCAAATTTCTTTGGTTTTTCAACTGTGGTGGTCACTGCTCTAATGTTCCTCTTTTTGGCCATGACAGCCAAAGAAAAACTCCCTGACGACGCCCTTTCGGAAAAAGCCATTCCTAAAAAACAAGAGCTGCAAAGTTGGCAGTATGGGGCACTGACTGTCATTACATTAGTAGTACTGATGCTGCTTTCCCAAACTTACCGGTATTGGTCTGCTGACATAGCATACAGCTACGGCAAAGGTCTGATGGCGGCCGGCAGGCCTCAGGAAGGCATTCTCTATTTCTCTCAAGCGATAGATCTATCGCCCAATGAAGCACTTTTTTATGATGAGTTAGCCAGCAACTATGCCTCATTGTCGGTTGCTTTGGCTCAACAGGAAAACACTACTGCTGCGGCTGAACTCGCGGCATCTGCCATAGAACTGAGCAACAAAACCCTAGAGCTTAACTCCTCCCACCTAAATTTCTATAAAACCAGGGCAAGAATGTTCATCACCCTCTCGCAGTTAAACGACGCCTTCTTAAAGGAAGCACGGGACACTCTGCTGGTGGCCTTGAGCAAAGCCCCCACTGACGCAAAACTTTGGTACAACATTGGTGTTGTAGAACTAAGTCAGGGCTATACCGACAAGGGCATCGAGCACCTTGAAAAAGCTGTTGATCTTAAGCCTGATTATGAATCCGCCCGCATGCAACTGGCAGCTCAATATCAGCTTAAAGAGAATTTTGAAAAAGCAGAAGAGCAATACCGATATATCCTTGAGGAAATTAATCCTCAGAGTACTGAGGCTATTGAAAATCTTGAAGCAATAAGGGCTTTGAATGCCGATACAACTCGTTAAACCCCATCCGCGCTATGAAACAAGCTTTCTGGAAGCTTTGGAGGAAACGGAGAGACTTGAACCAGAGCGGATTTACATGTTTGTAAAACAGCATGAGGAAACCGCTAAAGTTAGGGCTGATTTTCCCGCTTACGTTAAAAAAATCCTATGTTTTTCCAGGGGTCAAAACCTTCCGCCCGGCTATGTTCCCAGTTCAATTTTTTGGCTAGTAGACGGTCAAGAATTTATTGGCCAAACGTCAATCCGCCATACCCTGAATGATTTTTTGTTTAGTTTTGGCGGACATATCGGTTACTTTATCAGGCCCACCAGAAGGTTTCAGGGCTACGGCTCAATAATCTTGTCACTCGCACTTGAAGAGGCGAAAAAACTAGGCATCAACCCTGTGCTGGTTACCTGTGATGCCGACAATGCAGGCTCCAAGAAAATTATTGAAAAAAACGGAAGCATATTTGAAAATGCCCTCCGTCAGGAAAACCTTCCCGAGAAGCTTAGATACTGGTTTCACATTTAGTTTCATTTGCAGGCAGGCAGCTGTCCAGAAAGCGGTATAATACACAGGTTATGGAAATAATTGAAATTCCGCATCCCAGCTTAAGAAAGACTTCAAAAGAAGTTTTAAGTGCGGATACAAAACTAGCTAATTTTGTCCGAGAATTGAGTGAAACCTTGGAAAATAAACGAAATCCCAAAGGTGTTGGTCTGGCTGCACCCCAGGTAAATAAACTTTGGCGGGTTTTTGCCGCACAGGTGGAAGGCCTGGAAATTTTTATCAATCCAGTAATTACTAATCACTCATCCGGTTACACTTTGGGCCCAGACGAGGAAGACCCAATCCTGGAGGGCTGCTTGTCGATGCCAAAAATTTACGGTGCTGTCCCCCGCTGGGAATGGGTGCTGGTGGAATATGACGCACTAGTAAACGGCGAGCTGGAAAAGCGCGAGGAGCGGTTTGATGATTTCTATGCCAGGGTCATTCAGCATGAGATTGACCATCTGGACGGCATCTTATTTACAGATCACTCTCTCAAGTATGACTTGCCGGTTTACCAAGAATACGAAAAAGAAAAATACCGCGAGGTCAATAAAGAGTTTTTGGAGATAATTTAAATGCCATACTCTGTTGTTGCGGCCGGCACCACTCACAACTCGGTCTCAGCGTTCACTGCCCTTCTGGATGACAGGAGATTTAATCTTGAAGCAGTGATCACACCATCTCCAAAACCAGTCGGGCGCAAACAAATACTCACAAAAAATCCGGCTCACACCTTTGCTGAAAAGTTGGGGATTCCAGCCGCTCTGGTCAGCAAAAAAATCAGCCTCAGCCTTAAGTCCAGCCTTGATCAACTGCTCAATCAGCCTCCTGACTTTCTCTTGGTCGTAGATTTTGGCTATATCATTCCGGATTGGCTTCTGGCTCTGCCCAAAGTTGCCCCCATCAACATACATCCTTCAGACCTTCCGAGGTGGCGCGGCAGCTCCCCAGGACAATTTACCTTGCTTTATGGAGAAACTGAATCAGCAGTCACAATTATCGAAATGAACGAAAAATTGGATCATGGGCCAATTATTGCCCAAAAAACGTTCGCCGTTGTACCAAATTGGAGCAGCAGCGATTATTACACACATAGTTTTGAGCTGGTGAAGCAGCTTCTGCCCGATAGCTTAGTAGAATTGGCAGAAGGAAAAATTAAACCCCAAGCTCAACCAGATGACTCTCCCACTCCCATAGCCGCCAAACTCAAAAAACAAGATGCTTTTATTGAATGGGAGGCTGTTGAAGCCGCGATGACCGGAGAAACTGTTGGTTCAGCAATCTTTTCATCATCTGTAATCCGGGCAGTATCAGAACAGAAGCAAAACCTGCCAGAGGTAATAGAAAGTGCTTCCAGAGCTTTTAGCCCGTGGCCACAACTTTGGACACTAGTGCCGACTGCCAGCGGCAAGAAAAGAATGAAAATTATCGAGGCGGCGGCGGAAGATGGTGTCTTTCAGTTGAAAACTGTTCAAATTGAAGGACAAAACCCGGCGCAGTGGAATCAGGTAAAGAACGGCATTCAGGTAAGAGATTAGGCAAGTAAGAGATTAGTCGAGCAAAGGCTTGGAGCAACCTCCAAATTACTCAGATTTTTGAGTGTTTTGATAGTGAGTGGTCACACCGGCTTTTTTGAGCTGGCGGAGGACTTTTGTAGGCACTCGCATGCGCTGTTTTACCCCATCAATGACCACCGTCACAGTGTGAAGGTTGTATTTAAAGCTGCGCTTAGTCCGGTTCTTGGCGTGAGACACCTTGTTGCCGATGTGCGCAGTTCGCGGGTATTTAAATGAATAACTTGCCATAACGAATTGTGATTATAACACCAGCCTCCAGAGAGAGCAAATGTTAATTGAAAAACCTCAGAAAAAGCAGGTAGGCTGCCTCGCTCTTATTTGCCCAATCAGCTATAATGGCTTCTATGCTACTTAGTTTGCTTTTTTTAAATCCAACTATTTTTATAATTCTGTCAGGATCACTGTTAATTTCAATTACTATTCATGAGTTCGCCCATGCATGGCTTGCTGACAGACTCGGTGACCCCACAGCCAGGTATCAAGGCAGGGTTACTCTTGACCCAAGGTCGCATTTAGACCCTCTGGGGACAATAGCAATTTTGGTTATTGGCTTTGGTTGGGGCAAACCAGTTCCTTTTGATCCCTACAATTTAAAAAACCCAGTGCGTGATGCTGCTTTGATTGCACTGGCTGGGCCTGCTTCAAATATAATCCTGGCTTTTGTGATATCCATCTTATTCGGCGCTGCCAATAGCCTTCTCACTCTCCCCGATCTTTCACTTATAGTTGTTCAGACAGTAGTTTTCATAAATGTGATGCTGGCAATCTTCAACCTCATGCCTGTTTACCCCTTGGATGGCAGTAAAATTGCTTTGGCTCTGCTCCCCCGCCAGCTAGCAGCTGAGTTTGAGTTCTTTATGCAGCGCTATGGAACACTGGTGCTCATAGCCCTAATTGTGCCTTGGACAGGCGGCCAGTCGCCGGTCTCATTGCTTGTTTTGCCGATCATTCAATTTGTGACAGGGCTTTTTTCGTTGCTCTGGTAAACTGTTGAGTCCTATTTAAAAATATTGTCTAAAGTCAGAATATGGCAAATCCCCTAGAAGTGACTTCTTTAACTCTCGGAGAGCTGCAGACAAACTGCTACCTAGCCTGGTGCAGCAGCACGCGCGAGGCCTTGATTATTGATCCCGCAGACAGCGGCGACACTATCTCACAGATGATTCTTGACCTTGAGCTGAAACCGCTAGCAATTGTACTCACACATGGCCACTTTGACCATGTATTAGCCACCTTGGAGACAAAAATTAATTTTGATATACCGGTTTTAATGCATCAGGCCGATCTTTTTCTGATTAAAGCCGCCCAGTCAAGCACGCGCCATTGGCTGAAGAGGGAAACTGATCCGGTGCCAAAACCCGATTCTTTCTTAAAAGACGGGCTAGTGCTTGACGTTGGTGAACATAAGATTACGGTTATGGAAACCCCCGGGCATACTCCGGGAAGCATTGCCCTCTATGATAAGTCCAGTGCAGTTCTTTTTACCGGCGACACCTTGTTTCAGGCAGGAGTTGGCAGGACTGACTTTAGCTACTCCAGTCCAAAGGATCTGGAAAAATCAGTTAGAAAACTTTTCACCCTCCCAGAAGATACAATTTGTTATCCCGGCCATGGGCCGTCTACTACCATCGGGCAAGAGCAATCACCACAAGAATAACCAACAGATAGTTGCTATACTACAAAAACTGTAACAGATATTTTGTGTATTATGACTAACTCAGAAACTAACAAATCAGCTGAACCAATCAAAAGAGCTATTATTACCGCCGCTGGCTTTGGTTCCCGCTTTCTACCGATAACTAAAACTTTTCCCAAGGAAATGCTGCCGATTATTGATAAGCCGATTATTCAATACCTGGTTGAAGAGTGCGCCGAGGCCGGTATTGAAGAGGTCATCATTGTTGTTTCTCCGGGTGAGGTAACCAAATTTGAGGATTATTTTTACGGCAGCGCCACCAACATCCGCACCCTGATGATCCGTCAAGGCAAGTTTGATCGCTGGGACAAAGTTGACCAGGTTTTTAAGCTGCCCAAAATAACCATCATGCCCCAAGACGAGCGCCTGCCTTATGGCAACGGCCGGCCTATCCTGACAGCCAAGCAGCTAGTGGAAAATGATCCGGCTTTTGTAGTGATGTGGGGTGATGATTTAGTGTTGAGCAAGGTTAGCGCAGTTAAACAAATTGTAGATTTTTATTATCAAAACCCTGACTCCGACGGAGTTTTGGCTGTTCAAGAAGTCCCGGATGAAGAAGTAGACAGATATGGTGTAGTCAAACTGAAAGCAGGCTCTGATGATGCTGTGGAAATGATTATTGAGAAACCAAAGCGCGAGGATGCTCCTTCCAACCTAGTGTCATACGGGCGCTATGTGCTTACGCCAAAAGTTTTTGAGTTTTTGGATGCTGAAGCCACTGGACTTGACGGTGAATTGTGGCTGCAGGATGCCAACCATCAGGTGGCCAAGAATGGCAAAGTCCGGATTAAGGTAGTCGACGGCGAGTGGTTGACCACCGGCGACCCACTCCGATACATGAAAGCCCATGTTAAATTTATGATGGCTCAAGAGAGTTATAGAAAAGATCTAATACCTTTCCTAAAAGAATTAACTGATTAAAATCCCAGCAAGCTTTCAAAGCCAAAATTCAAAGTTTTGTAAGAGTTTTGGAGATTGCGAAGCGTCCGGAACTTCAGCAGCGGCCAAATAATTCTCAAATTTTTTTGTCTGGAAAAAAGAGGCCATGAAAAAATTTTATCAGGCTCATACTCTATCAAAATTGCCTTGTTTCCTCTGGAAATGATGGGCATTATTTGGGTATTTCTTTACTGATATAGTTTCATAGCATTTAGCTGCATTCTGATGTGATTTTTGCCCTTGCATTCATAAGAGCCATGTAATAAGATTCACGCTCTTATGAAACCAAACGCCTGCCCGCGAACGGTTAAGCCGTTCAAACTTTATACTAGTATTGTTGGCATCCTGCTAATGCTGGGTGTCGGACAAGCCGCCACCCCGGAAGCGGAAATTTCTCCCCAATCAGACATCAAGGGTATGTTTCAGCAACAGCTGCGCAATTTGAGTGAATCAGCGCTCGGAACTGAATCTCAAAATCCTTCTGATAATCCGCAGTTTGCCACAATCAAAGACTTGCCTGACTTTTCGGAAAAAAATATCCGTGTTGGCCTGCAAGTCGGTCACTGGCAAAACGACAATCCTCCAGCCGAACTATCTTGGATCAAGAGAAACACCGGCGCCAACGGCGGCGGCAAATGGGAATCTGAGATAGCCTTGGATATTGTCAATCACGCCAAAGACATTCTTGAGCGCCAAGGCATTGCGGTCGATATCATTCCTGCTGTCGTTCCACCAGGCTATAGGGCTGATGTCTTTGTTTCCGTTCATGCGGACGGCAGCGACAAAAATCCCAATGCCTCCGGTTACAAAATAGCCCCATCTGCCAGAGATCAAAGCGGCCAAGCCGGCAATCTTTTCCAAGCTGTCTCTGCTGCTTATGCCGAAGAAACTCATATGCGCTGGGATAACAATATTACAACCAACATGACTCATTACTACTCCTTCGCTGATCATAAATACACTCACTCTATATCACCTGAAACACCTGCAATTCTATTGGAAACCGGTTTTCTGACGAACAGTGCCGACCGCTATTTCCTGGTAGATCACCCAGAAATTCCGGGAAGAGGTTTGGCATACGGCATTGTTGACTACCTGGTTCAAGCCGGCAAGTAATCCACCGCTAACCGGCCGGATCAGCTCTCTTACCCTCTTCTCATTTCACTTTTACTAACCTTTCAACTGCCCTGCCTATACTCCTTTCATAAGTTTATGCAACACTCCATAAAAAATACTGTTAGGAAAGGCAAATATGACCACCACCGGGTTAGATACCTTTGACACCACGGTGCAGCAGACAAATGAACTATTAAACAAAGTGGAAGAAAAACTAGGTTGGGAAAAGCGGCGCGACCAATCGTATGCACTGTTGCGCATTAGCCTGCAGGCTTTGCGGGATAGATTGCCTGTACACCATGCTGTCCATCTGGGGGCAGAACTGCCCATGCTGGTTCGCGGCTTTTATTATGAAGGTTGGGAACCAGACAAAGTGCCGGTTAAAATTAATAAAGAATCATTTATTGAAAATATCCGGAGGGAATTTCAATACTCATCTACTCAAGGCATCACGCAGCTTGTTAATATTGCCCTATCCACAGTCCTTGATTCAGTTTCTGAGGGAACAAAACAGCAAATAAAAGAGGTTTTGCCGGAAGCAATAGCTAAGCTGGTAACCTCCAAAGATTAATCTCTAATTGTGACAAGGCAATTAAGCTGCCGAACAGCATAAAGTCTCAATTTAGCCGGCTTTTTTAACTGCTTCAACAAAATATTCAATATCTTCCCTGGTATGTGAGGCACTAATCTGCACCCTAATTTCATCACGCCCCGGAGAAACAACCGGATAGCTAATTGTGGTAACCAAAATTCCCTGGTTAAACAAAGCCTGCGAAAGCTCCTTGGCCTTCCTGGGGTCACCAATTAAAATCGGCTGAATTGGATGAATTGATTCTGCTGCAAACGAATAGGCGGTGCCGTTCATTAATTTTTTGAAATAAGCTACATTTTCCCGGGATTTGTGCAGCAAAGCCTTGCCAGCATCACTCTCAAGCAACTCAACAGCAGCCAAGGCTGCCCCGGCAGTTCCGGGTGAAATGGAATTTGAGTAAATATAGGTAGCCGCTGCCTCCCTGAGGTAATCAATCACCGCCTTGTCAGCTACTACGTAGCCGCCATCAGCACCAAAGGCTTTGCCGAGTGTACCCACTAAAACGTCGCAGCTGCCACCGCTGGCTTCCTCCGTACCCCGCCCTGTTTCACCAAAAGCACCGATGCCGTGAGCATCATCTACAACCAAGAGCACGCCTTCTTCATACTGTTTGTCAAAAGCATCAATTACTGCACCGATAGCACTCAAATCCTGATACTCACCCAACATGCTAAAGATGCCGTCAGTAACCACCAGGGCCCGTTTATGCTTGCCCAGGCCTGCATTTAGTCTGTCCTCCAGGTCTTTAGCATCAAGGTGTTTGAAAATCTGGCGCATTTCCTTGGGGTGATTGGCAATCCTAATTCCGTCAATAATACTGCGGTGATTGAGTTCGTCAGAAATTACCAAAACATCGTTGTGCACCAAAGAGTCGCGGCTTTGGCCGGTGATCAGGGAAAACAAAACCGCAATATTGGCGGCAAAAGCAGAAGAAAAGACCATGGCAGCTTCCCTCTTATGAAAACGCGCCAAAGCCTGCTCCAGGTCATTGTGAACCTTGAGCGTTCCGGAGATAAACCTTACCGCTCCGGGGCCCGTACCAAATTTTTCTGAAGCCTCCTGCTCAGCTTTTTTTAACTCAGGATGAAACCGCAGGCCCAAATAATCATTGGAGTTAAAAACATGATAGTCCTTGCCGCCGATGACAGCTTTGGGAGAAGGTTCATCGGTAAAAGTTTCGATGATATTTTCAGCCCGCTTGCTGGTTTTAGCTTCATCTACCCTAATCACTTCCTGCTTCAACAAATCATAGAATGCTGATTTTGGCATTTTTCTCCTTTAAAAATTTATTTAAAGACCAAACTTTTCTGAGAGTTTTTCAATCATGACTTCAGTCATTTTACTAAGGTCAAACTCATGTTCCCAACCCCAGTCGCGACGGGCTACAGAGTCATCGATGGAATTCGGCCATGAATCGGCAATATTCTGCCGGTGGTCCGGTGCATAAGTTACCTCCACCGGCAAGTGCTTGTTGATTTCAGCGGCCAACTCTGCAGCGGTAAAACTAAATGCGGCAAAGTTGTAACTCGTCCGGACGGAAAGGCTGGTGGGGTCGGCTTCCATCAAATCGATAGTGCCTTTTACCGCATCATCCATATACATCATTGGCAAAGTAGTTTCCTCGTTCACAAAACAGGTGTACCGGCCGGTTTGCAGGCCATCATAAAAAATTGCCACAGCATAGTCGCTGGTGCCGCCACCCGGCTCAGCTTTCCAGCTGATTAAACCCGGATAACGGATACTCCTGACATCAACACCATATTTAAGGAAATAGTAGTGGCAAAGGTTTTCGCCGGTGACTTTGGTAACGCCATACATAGTGGTTGGTTCGAGCACTGTTTGCTGAGGAGTATTGTCGCGGGGTGTGGTCGGGCCAAAAGCAGCAATTGAGCTTGGCCAAAAAACCTTGAGCTGATATTCCTTGGCTAAATCCAAAACGTCTTTGAGGCTCTGGACATTTATTTCCCAAGTTATACTGGGATTTTCTTCACCTTTGGCTGATAGCAGAGAAACCATGTGATAAATAGTGCCGACATTGTGTTTTTCAATCAAGGTTTTCAAACCCTCAAGGTTTGGTAGCTCCAGCGTTTCAACAATTCCTTCAAAATCTGCTGGCACATTCCGGTTGCCCATGGCAACAATGTTTTCTTGGCCGTATTTCTTTTGAAGAGCCGGCACAAGTTCGCTTCCAATCTGTCCAAAGGCACCGGTTACAAGGATTTTTTTCATGATACTCCCGACTACACTTACTAAAAGTAGTGTACACCAAATTTTTTTAAAGGGGTTAATGTCAAAGGCTGACCGGCGATCACGGCTTGTTATTGAACCCTGACAACTTGGCAGGTAAAGCCGCCACCGGCGCCAAAGGACAAGAACATAACATAATCATCCGGTTCGATATTTTCAAGTTGCCGGCCAAAAGCAATCGGGATGGTAGTGGCCGGCGCATTTCCTTCGCTGATCACCCACTGGATTTGATCGTTGGAGAAACCTAGACCCGGCCTTCTAGCCCCCCTTCCAACAAGTTTGTGCCTTAGATGATTGAAAATAGTTTTGCTGGGATGGTGTACAACAACCCGCTTGATTTTTTGGGCAGCCTGTTCAAGTGAAATTGTTTCGCCTTCAATTTCCTCCAGTTCATAGCGGAAATCCTCCAAAACTTCCTGGGCTAACTGAGCCGCATTATCCCTAAAATAAAATGCCGTCGCCTCCGGATCCATTTGAACCAGCTGCCCGCCGGTTGTCGGTGCCATAAAGGGCGATTTCTTGGCATCATCCACCTGATCTCTTGGCCAAAAATCAGTGGTGTCTAAATACCGCAGACAAGAAGCGCCCTCCTGAACCGATTTTTGCCTGCCGGCAACTTTGACAAAAGTCGAAAGCTCGGGGTTGTCCGGATGATAAAAAAATGTCCATGCCGCAGCTCCGGAAGAAAACAATTGCCCTGAATTGGTGTCACCGCCAAGATGGCTCAAGCGTAAACCATCCTCATAGGCAAAAATGGTTACAACCACTGGCTCTCTCCTGTCCAACTGAGGGCAGTTTTCCCGCAAAACCTGATCGTACTCACCACTGAGGAGGGCATAAAAAAGGGCTCCTGCTGAATCACATGCCCTTAATCGGTAATCCACCAGCTCAGGGTTCACAACACCCACTGCCCTGCCAATCCGTAGGTGAAAGTCCGGGGCATGGTTTGGCGGCACGCTGGTTGCCACCAACAGCAAATCAGACTTCTCTAGGCCAAACGGCTGCAATGATTCCTGGCACAGCTCCTTCGCCACTAAGGTTGTTGCCATTAGGTAAGACTCTTCCGGCAACCCAGAGGTAATCTGATAAATTTTGTTAAAACCGGAGGTCGGCGTAATGTCTATTATGTTTTCCCGGCCGCTTAACTCAACTGTCCGGGCGAATATTTGGCTGCCCTGATATTTTTCGCCATAAAAGGCCAAAGAAACGCTGGAGCCGATTTTTTCATTGAGGTGACCTTCTTGGTCATACTCCCAGCCCCCGACCACAGCAGCCAATGCTTCCAGGCTGTCGGCTAGATGTGAAATTGCTTCCGGGGCAACCTTAGAACGGCGTGCTTTTTCAATTTCAGCAGAAAGATTGTAGAGTTGAGGAAATTCGCTAGAAAAGTTGGGCATATTTTCAGCTTTTGTCTTTTAAACCAAGCTTAATTCTATGCCACAACCGCTTTTTCAGCAATTCTAGTTTGTGACTTCAGTCACACGCCGAATGTTGCCGGCTTCGTCCCAATTTATTTGATTCTTTGAGAGCCTGCTATAGCCGAATCCGGTTGTTTCGATCATTCTAATTAAAGACAAAGTAAAATTACTTAATCCCCTGTTGTTTGCAGACAATTTTGCCAGCATAAGCACTGTAAGCCGGCTCACAGCCTCCCTTGAGTATGAATAAGGCAAATCCAGCTGCCTGCAGAGATACCTGGAAAGCTGCCAACAAAACTTTTCCTCCTGCCTGAAATCGCTCAGGTACTCATCATTGGTCCTGCCCATCGAAGAAAGGAGTTTATGAGCACATTCGTGAAAAAGTATGGAAAAATAATCTGCCGCAGATGAATAATAGCCGACCTTAATCCTCTTCCCAGATCCCCAATGATCCGATCGCTCTGCACCTAATATCGACTCAGTGAGCAGATCTTGGAGGTCGTGACTGCCGTTTATGGCAAAAAAGCTGTTGACCCGGTAGGCTAGCCGGTCTTTTTCCTCTTCATCCATCGCTGCCACGCGCTCGAGGGCTAAAGCCCTTAAATCGCCTTCGGTGGGCACATCATTAGACCGTGGTTTATCCGGAGCAAATGAAAGTAACTCTCCTTTGTTTATGTTCTGCATAGCACATTATTTTCCAAAAATAGCTGACTTAACTACTTTCTGGTAAATTACTAAGAGGTGGCTCGGGTAAAGCACATTTTCCGTGCATCCAAGGGCAGGTTTAGCTGCGCAGCCAGCGCTTGCATGATTTCCGTTAAATAAAAGTTGGGCCTGACAATTTTTCCGTTATTGAATTCCGGCATCCAATCCAGCAGTTCAGCCACTGACATCTGGGTGGTATCTATGCCAGCCATATCATAAACTAGCTTAAGATAGCTGTAATGAAACCACTTCTCAACTTTTTTTCTTAAAGCAATGTTTTCCTGGTCGGATAAGTCCGGGTCAGGAAAAACGTCCGGCATATAGGGAAGAATGTGGGGATGAAAAACCTCATCATTAAGCAGACGGATAGCCCTAACCTGATCACACATTCTCTTGCCGCGGTATGAGCGGACCAACAAGCCAGCATACGGCCCTTCTATTACCAAGCCTACTTTATCTCCCGGACTGTGTTTAACTAAAACTGCATCGCAGGTGTCGCCAAAATCCTGAAACTCAACAGCATGCGGGTGTTTTGGAGCCATCAGCGGTACATCCGGGATAATTTCAACCGGATATCTAACCTCAACAGGCAGTGCAGCTCCGCTAGTCTTGTAAATTTCTTGAAGTTCTTCTGATCTCAGTTTTAAAAATAGAGCTCCGGTAATATTATTCACTGATGCTTCGCAGATTTCTCCTGTTTCAGCAGTTAAATCTGGAACCAGTCGTGATAAGGCCTGAAGCTCCTGTGTCAACGGACGGGAAAGAGTCCTCTCTTGAAAATATGACGGTAGCCGCTCACTTCTAAAGCTCATAATAACGTATTATACCCGAATAATTTCCTTGGGGAGAATTAAATTTTTCTTCTGGCCTCTTCACTTGTCAAAAACACTATAACTTTAGGCTGAAATAAATAATTATATGTGTTATTATGTGGCATCATGACAAATTCCCTAGAAAACGCAGTACGAATGAGCCCCTCTCATCCAGAATATAAAAAAGTTGATTATCTCCTTGCACTATTGGCAGCGATAATCAATCCGGAAGCACATTTTAATTTCAATAAGATTTCAGAGAAAGTTAAAGAACTTCCTAAACCCGAGAGATCACTGGAAGAAGAAAGACGGCAGAACTTCATCCTGGCAACCAAAAGGGAGCTGCAAAAAATTTTTGATGAGATTCAGGCAACTCCTCCTATCTGGTTTGAATGTATCAGAGATTTTGAGATGGATGACATGAATGAGTCAGCCGATATAGAGCTGCTGAACGAAATTTTCGACGAAGCTGCTGAAAATCCTGATAATTACGTTAATTAAACTATCTTACAACTTCGTAAGTCAGGCCTCCCCTGACTCCAACTTCTGCATATCCAACATTAATAAATAGGTTGAGCACTCTCGATCCTTTCACATCATCGTGAAACATCACAACAGAATTCAGCCTAGTGCCATTAACATAGCCATTAATCCACTTCCGCTCCGAAAACTCGACATTTCTGTTTTCCGCTGCTGGGGGAAACAACTGCTTAACACTGCCTATTTCTAAAATTGCATCCGGTCCGTTTTCCTCATAAAGCCTTAGCTCATAGTTTGAGATGGTGCCGGAATAATTCCAGACATCGTTTCCATGGACTAGTGATTTTGGAATCTGATGGTTGTCCAAAGACCATCCAATGGCAGCAGCAATCCTCTGCTTCTCTTGAGAAGTCATGCAAATATTATATCATCGTGAGGAATGCGCTTGGTTTGGAGTATGCTGGATGAAATGTGGGAAATTTGCAGGGCCGGAGGGATTCGAACCCCCACGAGAGGTTTTGGAGACCCCCATGCTAGCCATTAACATCACGGCCCTAGGATTAATATTGTAACATGCTGCCACTAGACCTGGCTTCTTGTGTTGCGCTATTCTTAATGCATGTCCAACCTCTTCGACCCCCATTTAACAAAAACTTACCAGCAGGACAAGAAATTCCTCGAGCTTTCAAAAATTCCCATCGTCACCGTCTCTTCCAGTTATCAGGAAGACCTCAAGCGGATGCATGGCCTGCCCAACAATGAAACTGACCGCGACGTGGTTTTTTCCCGCGCCCACTACTCGATGGCGCTGGGTGTAGCAACCTATGCCTGGAAGGAAAAAGTTGACCCCCAAAAAGCCTGGGTAGTCGACCCCACCAACTATGTTTCCAAAGATAAATGGTTTTCCATTCAATTAACAGAAATTATCGGTAAAACCATTGCCCGCAACTCTATACTGAAAACAGCCAAGGATTTTATAGACCGGTTTGCCCGAAAAAAGCTACCGATTTTGGACAGTATCACACCACCGCTGCTTTACCTGACTGAACATATTAAAAAACCTATCCTCTCTTTTCATATTGCTGCCGGAAATATCCTGGCTGGACAAGGAAAAACAGTTGTTCAGGTGGTGACTGATCCGCATGTCCGCGCTGAATATGTAACATATGCTGACAAAAAAAATATTAGTTTTTGTGTTTTTGATGAAGCCACCAAAGTGGATTTTCTGGAACAGGCGGCTAAACTGGATATCAAAGCCGATCCAGACCGGGTGATCGTGACCGGCCCGCCAATTGACCCAAGGATTATCGCTGCAAAAAATGAGAAAAACCCCTGGAGAAGCGGCATCCTGCGGCTTTGCATCACTACCGGAGGCCTAGGAACGAACAAGGAAGAAATTCTGAAGATGCTCAGGCAATTTCTACCTGAATTGCGCAAGCGCTCGCTGGAATACCAGCTGCTGGTCTACGCCGGCACCCAGCATGATATTGCCGATGAAGTTGAAAAACTGGCTCAGGAAAACAGGATTGCAATTGGCGGTCTTAATGATAAAAAAGCCAAGCTCAGGCTGATTTACCATCCTCAAATTGTTGATGCCAATGAAATGCTGATTAAGCATGGTTTCCCTTGGGCTCACGGTTTTATAACCAAACCATCAGGAGATATGGCTTATGACGCAGCCGCATCGGGCAGCTTCATCCTCACCATGGCAGAATGGGGTGAATGGGAGGAACGGATTCGGGTTATTTTTGAGCAGAAGAATATAGGCCGTACTGCCGACACCAACTCGATTATTTCTCAGCTGGAAGTCCTCCGCTCGGCTCAAAGAAAGTCGCAATCCTGGATTGAGCAAGCCATGCACAATGCCCAAAAACTCGAGCCGCTCTATCTGAATGGGGCTAAAGGCATTTTAAATGCCGTTAAACAAGCCGGCTAAGCACAAAATTCAGCAGTAAAAATCCCCCTTTTTCAGGGGGATTTCTGCTTTGAATTTGCGAGACAGATATTATTTCAGCTTTTTAGCCATTTTATGCTCTGAATGCTTGTGGCAAACATTACAGTACTTGTTGAGCGGGAAAGTGCTCACGTTTTTGGTCTGCTTCATTAAGAGTTCATTGTTTTTGTTGTATTCAGTAACGTAATTAAATGAATTACAAACAGAACATTGCAAACCAGCTATCTGTCTTGGTCCTTTTTTTGCTTTTGCCATATATTCCTTTTTCTTTTTGTGTTTCAAAATCGCTTAATTTAAGAGATGTAGTATACCATACCAGGCAATTACTGAGCCATCTCGGGGATTCGAACCCCGGACCTACGGTTTACAAAACCGTCGCTCTAACCAACTGAGCTAAGATGGCGTGCGTTTGACATTAGCTCATTGAGCACGGCTGGCGCCTTCTCCAGCCTCCTTGAGCTATCTACCCAGACTAATTATAACCTGAAAACTTCAATGACGGCAGCTCAAAGGGCTCAATTCACTAATATCTTATCGCTGCCTTAGTGAAAAATTTGCTCACTATTCTATGTGCCAGGTGTAGGATTCGAACCTACGAAGGCGTAAACCAGCAGATTTACAGTCTGCCCCCGTTGACCGCTTGGGTAACCTGGCGAGTCTGCCCCAAGCAAGCTTGAGGCATGGCACAGTATAACAAATTTTCCTGAATTTGCCTGGAGCCCAGAGAGGGAATTGAACCCTCGACCTCTTTCTTACCAAGAAAGCGTTCCACCACTGAACTATCTGGGCGCTCAATTTTAAAGGACTTGGCCTTAGTTAATTATTCTTTGAAAAAAAGAATGCCCTCCTAAAAGCCATCAGTTCGCATGCGAGGATTTTATCATTTTGCACCCCTGAAATGCAAAGACAAATAAGGAATTTCCTTGGGAAAAAGGTGTTTAAGTTTGCCAAAGCCCATTTTTTGCGTAATTTAACCGCCCGGTGTGAGAGACACTCATGTTCCCGCGATATTGCAGGTGGGTAGGAAGCATCCAGCACCACGGTGCTGAGTGACAGTCCATAGCCCTTTCGTAAAGTGTTCAGGAAAATTACCTGTGCCCCTCACATCCGGCGGTCAAATTAAAGAGCTTTTTAGCCTCTAAATTATAGCATTTTGAGCCACTGTGTTTGTAAGAGTTCTGTTACACGATGGCTGTAGTTAGCCTTGAGAGGCCGTCATTTTCTCGACCCACTCCGCTATTTTGCTGCCATAATCCTCATACTCCAATGCGAATTTTAAATGAGCCTTAAAATAGTTTTCCGGATCGCCGGTGGTCATCCAATGGCCTTCGCTTTTGCCAACCATAACTTTACTTTTCTTGGCGATCTGAGTAATGGCGTCAACGGTCCAAAGCTCACCGTCTTTGCCGGTATTGGTTGGGTTCAAATACTCAAAAACCTCTGGTGTAAGCAGGTAGCGGCCATATGAAGCGAGCCTGGAAGGCTCAGTCCCTTTATCTGGTTTCTCTACAATATTATCCAAGTACTGATCTGAACCAGATTGGAAACTAATAATTCCATACTTGTCCACTACTTCTGCGCTGACTTCCTGAGACATAATAATGCCGGAAACATCGGGGTTTTGCTCATAAAGGTCCACCATTATTTTGGCATCGCCGGGATTGCCAAAAACCACGTCATCACTATAGAGGACCAGAAAGGCTTTCTCCTTATCTATAAATTTTTCTGCCGAAGCTACCGGTGACCCATTGCCGTAAGGCAAACTAGGGTCTTGGGTAATGACGACTATTTTTGGAAAGTCTAAGACATGCTGAACCGGTTCATAGCGATCCGATTTGCCTTGTGCCTGGAGCTGCTTGCGGATCCGGTTGACGTTGTTGTTGAAATAATCTTCGTAGATTGGCTTGCCCTCAGGTGTGGCAACGATAATGATTTCTTCAATGCCGGCTTCCGCACACTCCTCGACTATAAATTGCATAATCGGCCGGTTGCCGAATGGCAGCATAGCTTTGGGCACAGTCTTGGTAATAGGCAGGTAGCGGCTGGCAAAACCAGCGTCAGTGACTATTGCTTTGCGGACTAACTTTTCCATGGCATCTCCTCGATCTACGCCTTATGCTGCTTCATACAATTTCATACATAATACCGTAATTCTTTCTCTGTCTACAATCAGCAAAAAAAATCATGTACTATTGTATATAGATGAAACCTGCTCTAAAGCGTGTAGTTTTTAGCGTCCCCAATTTACTGCCTTTTGCCGGCCTATTACTAGTCATTTCCGGAGTGATTGGTATCTTTTACACTCAGGAAGCCCTTCAGGAATCTCAAGAAATCCGGTCAAGCGCTTCCGGCGAAAGCGGCCAGGTTTTAATTGCTCCCCTCACCTCTCCAAGCACGACTATCAAAGGCTTAGTCCAAGAGCAGGTGATTTCTTTAGGAATTAACACTCAAAATCTGCCGCTTAAAGAATTTTCGGTGGTATTTAATGCCATTACTGATGTTGCAGACACGCTTGAGTTAGTGCCAAGCAACCTAGTTGGTTTTGAAGTTACCGCAGAAACACAAAAAACAGCCGACGGCTTCCTGGCTACCGCCGTTTTTACCAGGACCAGCCAGAATTTCCTATCCAACTACAACCAAAAATTTTTGGAAATTCATTTTGAACCTGCTAAAGCCGGAACAATCGAACTTAATTTTGACCGCGAGCTTTCCGTAGCGCTTCACGCTGACAACAGCTCTGATATTCTTAAACACATTGCCGATGCTACTTTTACCATCGCCGCCAGTGAAGCTGACCCCACTTACAAAGCCTGCAACGAAACCTGCAGCTCCAACGCCGAATGCCAATCTGGTTTCCGCTGCTTTAATACCGGCAGTGAATCGCGCTGCCGCCTGGTAACCAACCCATCGAGCTCCACCTGCAGCTCAGAAAGCACTTTAAAATCCTGCAATCAAAGCTGCGGCGGCAGCGCTGAATGCCAAAGTGGCCTGAGCTGCATTAACAGCATCTGCAGAAACCCGAATAATCCCGAAAGCTCCAGCTGCAGCAACCCAACTCAACAAGCAGAAACTCAAGCAGCCAGCTGCAATGAAGCCTGCACCACCAATGCTGACTGCGCGGTAAATTTCCGCTGCTACTACAATCAATGCCGGCTGGCTACCAATCCTTCAAGTACCAGCTGCAGTGCAGATACGACTTCCACTGTGTCTTCGCTCTACCAAAAGGAACCAGTAGAAACCGCTACACCATCTGCCCTGCCAACCTCACCGGCTCCTGAAACCAGCACAGAAAATGAAGAAACCCCAGAAGAATTTCAGCCAGAGGAGTCAGAACCAGTGACCCAACCCCAGGAACAACCTTTGGATCCGGATGAAACTTCACTTCAAGCCCTGCTGAGCGTCCTCGGCAGCTCAACTTTCCGCCTGCCCAGCACAGTCTTGGTTGCTGGAGCCATCTTGCTGCTTGTCGGCGGAGCAGTCTTTGTTGCCGCCTCCTCCAGAAAGAAACCGACCACTGTAGCTATGACAAAAACCGGCGTACCGCCTGCTCCACCTCCCAGAGAAACACCGCCTCCTTATGGGGCACCTCCTCAACCTCCGTCGCCGCAAACAGCACCTCCGCTAGCACCACCTTCGCAGTCAGCGCCTCCACAAGCAGCACCGCCGCAACCCGTACCTCCGCCTAACCAATCAGTTCCAATGGCTGAACGGTCATCTTCGATGGTTGAACGGCTCAAACAAAAAGGGATTACGCCGCCAAGCACAGGCAATCAGCAGCCAAAAGACCAATAGGTCCTAAAAATATTAAAATACCGTTCAGAGGAGCACTAGAGGAACAGCTATTCCCTATTCTATTTGCTTTTGCTACAATACCATGTCTATGGTTAGCCCAACTTCTTACTTACAACAGGTTGCTCGTGAACTTAAAAAAGTTACCTGGCCCAGCAGAGCCCAAACCACTGAAATGACTATTTTGGTAATAATAGTAAGTTTGATAGTTGGAGCATACCTCGGTATACTTGACTACATTTTTCAAACACTAATGGCAGTCATTCTATAAAATAAGGATTAGTTTTAGCATATGGCAGACTCAAACGACCAAAACCAACTCGACGGCGAAGCACTGACCCCTCCTGAAGTTCAGGAAGTTAAGGTTGATTCACCAAACATTATTGCAATTTCCGATAGCGAAAACAAAAAAGCCCGCTGGTATGTGGTACACACTTACTCCGGCCATGAAAATAAAGTAGCGGAAACTTTAAAGCAGCGCGCTGAAACACTGAATTTAACCGACAAAATTCTTAAGGTGCTCATTCCCACCCAAGAAAAAATCCAGATCAAGCGCGGCCAACGCAAAACCGTTAACGAAAAGATTTTCCCGGGATACATGCTGGTTCAGATGGAGCTGACTGATGATTCCTGGCTGGCCGTGAGGACAACCCAGGGCGTTACGGGCTTCGTCGGGGTCGGCAACAAGCCCACTCCCCTGCCTAAACATGAGGTCGAAGCCATCAAAAAATACATGAGCCAAGCTGCGCCTTCGTACAAAGCAGACTATGTTGAAGGTGAAGCTGTCAGAATTGTTGACGGCCCATTCAACGACTTCCTTGGTACGGTTAATTCAATTGATGAAGAAAAAGGCCAAGTAGAAGTGTTGGTCAACATCTTTGGCCGCGAAACTCCGGTGACACTAGACTTCCTTCAAGTGAAAAAAGTTTAGCATATGATATAATTTCGCTTTTGCAGAGGCAAAAAATAAGACAGCGAAACACAAGCAGCAAACACAGAAAGCAATATGGCAAAAAAAGTACTTCAAGTTTTAAAACTAAATTTACCGGCAGGCTCTGCCACCCCAGCGCCTCCAGTCGGCCCTATTCTTGGCCAAGCCGGAATCAACATGATGGACTTCATCAAGCAGTACAATGACCGGACCGCCGATCAGCGCGGCCAAGTCATCCCTGCTGAAATTACCGTTTATCAGGACAGGTCTTTTACTTTCGAACTTAAGCTGCCTCCAGTTTCTGCCATGATTATGCAAACCCTTAAGCTCAAATCCGGCAGTCAAAAAACCGGCCGCGAGACTGTGGGCACCCTAACCATGGATCAAGCCAGGGAAATTGCAGAAAAGAAACTGCCTGACCTAAACACAGAAGACGTTGAGAAAGCTTTAAACACCGTTATCGGCACAGCCGAGAGCATGGGTGTAAAAGTTGAATAATAAAAAGTAGTATCGTTTTTACTTACCTTGGTGCGGACCCAATAAATCCGCCTAACCAAGATTAAGGAGATCAAAATGGGATCAAAGAAAAACGTGGACATGTCGTCCACCACAGACACTGTAAAAATTGTGGAAGCAGAAGCAACTGCTCCCGAACAGCAGGAAGAGGCTAAAAAGCCAGCTGCCCCTAAAGTAAGCCGCAGCCAAAAATACCGCTCCGTCCGTTCCAAAATCGACAAAACCAAGGAATATTCTGCTAAAGAAGCAGTTGAGCTGGTCAAAAAGCTGTCATATTCCAACTTTACCGGCACAATTACTGCTGATGCTGTTGTAAAAGAAACCGGCATTGTCGGCTCACTCAGCCTCCCCCACTCAACCGGCAAACAACTTAAAGTTGTGATTGTAGATGACAAAGTCCTTGGACAGCTGGAAGCTGGAAATATTGATTTTGACGCATTGGTCAGTTCACCGGAGTTCATGCCTAAATTGGCAAAATACGCCAGAACCTTAGGCCCCAAAGGCTTAATGCCTAACCCCAAAATCGGCACCCTGACCCCCAACCCGGAAGCGAAGAAAAAAGAGCTTGAAAGTGGAAAAATTTCCCTGAGAACAGACAAAAAACAACCGCTTCTCCATGTTTCTATCGGCAAAACCGATCAAGAAACCGCTGAACTGGTGGAAAACCTGGAAGCGCTAATCCGTGAGCTGGGTACAAAACTGCAAAAACTTGCAATTTCAGCAACTATGAGTCCAGGCATCAGAGTCGACATCTCCGGCTACAAGAAAAAAGCCTAAGCAAACTTCATGAGAGAACTAAAACCCCGTAGAAATGCGGGGTTTTTAATTAAACTACAGCTGAAAATTTTCCTTTACTTCCGCTCCTCTATTTCATCCTCCAACCGGTCGGCAAACTCCTCGGCATCAACAACTTCCTGCTCCCCGCTGTCGCGGCTGCGGACGGCAACTGTACCAGCTTCCTCTTCCTTGCCGCCGACTACGAGCATATAAGGCACTTTTTCATTCTGGGCATCGCGGATCTTTGCTGAGAGCCGTTCAGAGCGGTCGTCAAGCTCAACCCTAATCCCCTCTTCACGCAGAATCTCTGTAACTTTTTGGCCATACTCATTGAATTTGTCGGACACCGGCAGGACTTTTGCCTGCACTGGAGACAGCCAAGCCGGGAACTTGCCAGCATAGTGCTCAATTAGGAAAGACATAAAACGCTCATGAACCGACAATGGCGCCCTGTGGATTACAAAAACCTCGTGGTTATGCTCGCCGGATTCATCAACGTAGCTCAGGCCAAAACGCTCCTTGGCGGCAAAGTCCAGCTGGATTGTGGACATCGTTTCCTCGCGGCCGATGGCTGACTTAAACTGAACATCTACTTTGGGCCCGTAGAAAGCTGCTTCATCCTCAGCCTCCACAAACGGCACTCCCATCTCCTCCAGCACTTCTCTCAAGACTTGCTCGGTGTAGTCCCAGTTTTCCGGTTCATTAAAATATTTGTCCGTATGTCCCGGACTCCACTTTGACAGCCGGAACCAGTAATCCTCAAGGCCAAAAATCTTGAAATAGTCCATGGTTAGCTCCATCACTGCCTTGAACTCATCCTTAACTTGGTCTTTGCGGCAGTAAATGTGGGCATCATTCATGGTCATGCTCCGGACCCGGAGCAGTCCTGCCAAGGTGCCGGACAACTCATTGCGGTAACAGGTGCCGTACTCAGCTATCCTGAGCGGAAGGTCTCGGTAGCTTTTGGGTGAATGCAGATAAATCTGATGATGGTGCGGGCAGTTCATGGCCTTAAGATAATAAGCCGAATCATCCATTTCCATCCGCGGGTACATGCTGTCTGCATAGTAAGGCAAATGACCTGATTTGAGGAACAATTCTTCGCGAGCAATATGGGGTGTGCTCACCCTAACATAGCCTGCCGCCGCCTCTCTTTCTTTAGCCAGTTTTTCTATCTCATCCTTGATCACTTGTCCTTTTGGCAGCCACATCACCAAGCCCTTGCCCACTGCTTCGTCAATAAAAAACAACTCCAACTCCTGGCCAATCTTGCGGTGATCCCGCTCTTTGGCTTCCTCGCGGAGCCTCAGGTGCTCTTCCAATTCTTCTTCACTAAAAAAGGCCGTGCCATAAATGCGGGTCAGCATGGTGTTCTTTTCGCTGCCGCGCCAATAAGCCCCCGCCAAAGACAACAACCTAAAGTGGTGCAGTGCCTCGGCAGGATTCTCAACATGACCGCCTCGGCAAAGGTCAACAAAACCGCCGGACTGGTAAAGCGTGATTTTCTCTCCCGCCTCGGCAAATTCATTTATTAACTCCTGTTTGTACTGATTGTTTTCATATCTGGAATCCGCCTCTTCCCTGCTGACTTCCAGCCTTTCAAAACCATGCCAGCCTTGGACCAACTCATGCATTTTGACCTCAATGGCAGGCAACTCACTGTCTGAGATTGGTTCGGCAAATTCAAAATCATAATAGAAGCCGTCATCCGTGGCAGGGCCAATGGTTGGCTTTACCCCGGGATAAAGCTCGGTCACTGCCGCAGCCAAGAGGTGGGCGGCAGAATGCCTCAGCCGCTCCAGCCGGTCTTTTTCTTCCGGATTTTGCTGATGATGTAATTGATTTTCGTTGTCTGCCATAAATGTGTCCTTTCGGCTGTAATTCATTGTAACATTGCAAAGTCTTTCGACGGGAATTGTTTTTGCCGATCCTGTTGATTTTTACCCACTTTCTCCTGCCTTTAGCAAAAAACTGCCCGGAAAACAAAAAGCCTCCCTGTTCAGGGAGGAAATCTGCAAGCCACGCAACTTCCCTCCCTAAACAGGGTTGGTAGTTGTAGTAATTTGCCTTAGGACTAGTTTCATTGCCAAGAAATTATAACACGGGAGTTGACCCAGTAATTTTTCCCAACAGAGTTTGCTTCAGATGAACTACCGCTTCTTGCCAAGTTTTGCTTGAGGTTGCGAAGTAAGAATTTGCTTACCGCTGATCGCGCTGGTTGGATGGTCTACCCAAACCATGGACCGGTGAATTTTAAGTGTCTCTGCGAGGTCTTCCAACGACTCTCTGCTATAAGGTATGCTGGCTGCTTCTTCTTTCATGAATCCTTTCTGAATTCGGCGTATACTTTTTACTTTTAAGAGCAGGCTGGACGGTTTCTGCCGGCGGCGATAACTAACCCCTGCTTTTTGCACCATAATCCTCCTTTACTAAAAAACCTCCTGTTTAGAGGAGGTTGTACTTGATACTGGTAGTGTGATGGCTACTCAAATAAGCTACAACCCCGCTCGTTGCGAAGTTGAATGCACTTAATGGTGGCCACACACATGACTAACATTTGATAGAAATATAGCGCATGTGCAACTATTTTGCAATGAAGCACAGATATGTATATTCATTAAAAATCATGTAAATTTTTCGTATAGACACGATTGCACTTTCCCCCAAGTATGCTATAATCTCTCTGTTGTCCAAAGACAGCGTGCAGTCAGCCCAGGCAGACAGAAGCCACGCCGAGGATCAAAAAAGCGCCTTGCGAGCCTACCCTGCGTGTTCCGCGCTTTATCTTTAAGTCTTTGTACAACACAGTAAACAGCTGTGTTTTTTCTTTTCATCACAGCTTCAAACACTAAGTAAAACAAGTTTATTTATAGGCAAGGAAATCATTATGCCAAGCAAAAAAAACGAGCAGCAAGTAGAGATCATTAAAGAGAAGTTGGCCGGCGCCAAATCAGCTACCATTGTTGATTATTCCGGCACCACCGTGAACGACCAAGTTAAGCTCCGCAGTGAGCTTAAAAAAGCCGGTGGAGAGATGTTTGTGACCAAGAACACCTTAATCGACTTAGCAGTCGGAAAAGGCAAGCTCAGCGAGTCGCTGACAGGCATGAATGCCCTAATCCTCTCATATGAAGATGCAGTTGCGGCGGTTAAAGCTCTTTTTGACTTCCAAAAGGAAACTGAGAAGCTTTCAATCAAGCAGGGCTGGATGGACAGCGAGGTCCTTTCCGCCGAGCAAGTTGAGGCCTTGAGCAAACTGCCGTCCAAGACTGAGCTTATCGGCATGTTGATGTCGCGCCTTCAAGGCCCGGCATATGGCTTAGTCAACGTCCTTCAGGGTTCACAGCGCAATTTAGTCTATGCCCTCCAGGCTATTGCTGACAAAAAAGGATCTGAAGCCTAATTAATGTAGTTAAAAGTACAAAGTAGCCCCACCGGGAAGTAATAAATACAAGAAAGGAAATATATGGCAGACGAAGCAACAAAATTATCTGGCAAAGTCCAGAAACTCGTCGACGCAGTCAAGGAACTTTCCCTTATGGAAGTTTCTGAGCTAGTCAAAGCCCTTGAAGAGGAATTCGGCGTCAGTGCCGCAGCCCCTATGATGGCCGCACCAGCAGCAGCCGCAGGCGAAGCAGCCGCAGCCGCTGAGGAAAAAGATGAGTTTGACGTCATCCTCAAAGATGCCGGCTCAAACAAAATCGGTGCTATCAAGGCTGTCCGCCAGCTCAAACCTGAGCTTGGTCTAGGTGAAGCCAAAACCTTCGTTGAGTCCACCCCCAAGACTGTTCTTGAAGGTGCCAAGAAGGAAGACGCAGAAGCCGCCAAGAAAACCCTCGAAGAGGCAGGCGCTGTTGTTGAGCTTAAATAATCCCCCGCCACTTGGCGACAGGCTTTTTAACTCAGCAAACTATTGCTAGAACATGAAACCCCCCGCTTGCGGGGGGTTTTTGTTGGTTTATAGCGCAAAAAACAAAAAAACAAGGCTCTAAAACAGCTCCTCATACTCCTAATTTGGGCTCTTACGGCTCATTTTTCAAACCGAAACAGTGTCATTTTGTCATACACTTGGCTATTTTAAAAAAGTTTTCCACACTATTTTTCTATAGGCTTTAACTTTATTTACTATAGGTTTTTTTTGTGGATATCTAGCTTTGACCAAGAACTTTATATTTGCTTTTTCCAGAGGAAAACCAGGAGAAAAACTGGCTCAAACAAGTGCATTTTCCCTATTGACCCACTTCATGACAGTCTGCTACGTTAAATACAACTTACAAGGTGTTTGAACTAATTTAACTGGCTATTAGTCCGCCCTCTTTTAGCCAGTTTTTTAAAGAACCCAAGACTTTAGCCTGTAAGCCAAGTATCAGTATTAATTACTAACAATTTATAAGTGCGGAAAGGAAAGTGCGCCCATGTCTGACACAACTGCCATGACATCACCGGTAACCAACCAGTCGCTTGCTGACCAGCAGCGAGCAGCTTTAGCAGAAGACCAAAAGAGGACTGGACGGGCTGATGATGCTAACAGACTCGATATCAACAACCTTCCTGACCTGCTGACCGTCAGGGAAGTAGCTGACCTTCTCAGAGTCTCACCCCTGACCATCAAACGCTGGGGCAAACGAGGCAAGCTGCCTGCCATCAGGATCAATTCCCGAGGAGACAGGCGCTACAAGAAGGAATCCGTACTCTGGCTGCTGGGCATTACGCCTGGGGATGACGAGTAAGTTTCTTTAATTAAAACAGAAACCGCCCCTGAAACGGGGCGGTTTTTTATTTTTATAACTTCAGAGTTTAAATAATTCTTTTAATGTCAGCCAGCTAAACTTGACTAATTTTAACTGCCTTCTCCACCGCCAGGGTTCCTGCAGCAAACGGTACAGCCATTCCAACCCTAACCGCCTGACAAATGCCGGCGCCCGGTTTAGTTTGCCAAAGAGCATATCAAAAGCGCCGCCTACGGCCATAACCACTAAAACTCCTTCTTTCTCGAGAAATGGTTTATTTTGGCAGATCCAATATTCCTGGTGCGGCGCGCCAAATGCAGCAAAAACAACCGCCGGCTTCAGCTGGCTGATTAAGCTATGAACTGCTTGCTGCTCGGCTTCTGCCGGCTGAGAAACTTGGCTAAAGCCAGGGGTCCAAACTATAGCTGCGTCCTTTCCGGCGGAAATCGGCAATTTTAGCTCGAACACCTCAATTTCTAGGTTGGGAAAGAGCCGGCGGCTTGCCGGCTGCAGTTTTTCATAGCCCCGGCCGCCCAAAATTAAGACGCTGCGATCATGCTGGTTGGCAATTTTCAAAATTTCAGCAGCTAAATCAACGCCAGCGATCCTCTTTTTTAGCGGTTTTGAGCCTTTTAAAGCGAGCAAACGGGAGGCAAAAACCAGTCCAACACCGTCGGGAGCCAAAATATCGGCAGAACCCAAACAGGAAGCAAAAGTTTGAAGCTCTGAAGCGAGCGCAATTTGTTCAGGGTTGGGGGTAAAAATGGTCAGCGGAGTCCTTTTTTCAGAGGTGGAAGCTGATATTTGTTTCTCTATAATTTTTAGCAGAGCATTGCGTTGACTGCCAAAAATGCCTAGATTGAATATTTTAGCCGATTTATAGGTATTTTTCATGGTACCTTACCAAAAAACATTTTTTTATTAGTTTAATCAATTACCCAAAAGAAATCGTCGTTTTATTCTGGTTTACAAGTTTCTTGCAAGTCTCACATGCTATTATGACACCTTCAAAGCTAAGTTGCCAATTTAGCTGCTCTCGCACGCCCCTCCGATTCGGTCTATTTATGCTGAACTTAGGCTCTACCGTCCCTTGGGCAAAGAGAAGGCGAACATTGGCGCAGTTTGATGAACTGTTTTTTTCGCTTCCTGCCTCCAAATCAAAGTGAAATCTTTCACTTTTTTCAACATATTGAACACAGTTTTTTAAGGCATTTTACTCAAAATTTATCAATTCTTTATTCTTTCCGTTTCAAAATGTACTCAGTCCCAAATTCCGCCTAATTTCTAACTATATCAGCGTGTCAAAAAGCGGCTTTTCCTGCAGTTTTGGAGCAGGAAAAATCAGCAATCTCCGGCTTACGAAAACTGCGGTAAGATGCATATTGCGGGAGGATACATTATAATGATTTTTGATGCCTAATTTACGAGACCTAAGGGAACAGCACCCCCGTTTTTACTACCGAGATTACTCCTGGGAACTCGAGCCTGAAGGTTTAAAATTATCCTTTCACTTCGAGCTGGAACCGGGCATTCATTTCCGGCCTACCATGACCATTCTAGGCGTAAGCCAGGATGTCATGGCCAGGCTTAACCCTAAAGAGATTGATCTGGCTGCATTTAACATTGGTATGGCTGAGCTTTTCAGCTACTGGAAAACTGCTGCTTCCCCGGAGATTATTATTGAAGCTGCTCCCCTCAGCAGCGAGCAGCTTGCCTGGTGGCACGACCTTTTAATCCAAGGCATGGGTGAGTATTTCTTTGTTAACCGGATTGACTTTACTGACCCCGGCTTTGTTAAATTTGTCAGCGCTTCAACAAAAGACCCGGCTGGCCAACCGCAAAACAGCCAGAGATCTACCCCAAGCCAGAATGTCCTTATACCCCTTGGAGGCGGCAAGGACTCAGTCACCACCCTAGAGCTTTATAGGGAAATAGCTGACGAGGGACGCAAACTGGCTTGTTTTTTTGTTAACCCAACCCAGGCTGCCAGGGATATAGCCAGGGAAAGCGGCGTCCAAGCAATCGAAGCCTCCAGAACACTAGACCTGAAAATGCTTGAGCTTAATAGTCAGGGCTACCTCAACGGCCACGTACCCATTTCTGCCCTATTTGCTTTTACCAGCGTCTTGGCCGCCAGGTTGTTTGGCTTTGGTTTTATAGCGATTTCCAATGAGCGCAGCTCCAATGAGGGCAATGTCTGGTTTCACGACAGGGAAATTAATCACCAATATTCCAAAACCTTCGAGTTCGAACAAAAGTTCCAACAATACATCAGGGATTACTATCCGCCTGATTCGCCTCTGTACTTTTCATACCTGCGCCCAATCTATGAATTGCAAATAGCCGGCATTTTTGCCGACTACAAGAGCTATCACCACGACTTTCGCAGCTGTAATGCCGGCCAAAAAACCAACAGCTGGTGCGGCCAATGCCCCAAATGCCTTTTTGCCTACACAATCCTTTACCCTTTTCTCGAGACAAAACACCTTGATGGCTTATTTGGCAAAAACCTCTTCTCGGATGAAAACCTGCTGCCCCTAGCCTTAGAACTGGCAGGTGCCGGTGAACAAAAGCCGCTCGAGTGTGTCGGCACTCATGAAGAAACCATTGCCGCCTTTCATTTGTCCTGGAAAAAACATCAGGCTGACCCCTCAACCCAGCCCGTGCTTCTCAAGTTGGTGTATGAAACGGTTTTGGCCAACGAGGCTGGCCTGGATGCCAGGGCAGCTGCCATTTTATCTGCCTGGAATGACCAACATACCATCCCGGAAAAAACCTGGGAAGAAAAGCTGAGGGAAAAAATAGCCGGACTTGACCAGAAAATTATCAATGGTGGCATTTGAACTATGAAATTTGAACTAGAACGCTTTGAATTTAAACAACTGATTATCTTTGGCCTAGCCAGGGAAGGTCTGTCGACCTACCGCTTCCTGCGGCGGCATTTCCCGGAAAATAAAATAATCCTTATTGATGACGCTGACCTTTCAAGCTTAAACCAGGACTGGCAGCAAATTGCCGGCGATCCATTTGCCAGCTTTACAGCCCCTGATGCCGCCGAAGGCTTGCCGCTTGAAAATGCTGTAGTCTTTAAATCACCGGGAATTCCTCCCGGAAATGGATTTCTGAAAGAAGCAGAAAAAGCAGGGGCAAAAATATCCTCAAACACCAACCTTTTCTTTGAGCTGGCAGCAGACCTTGTGAAAGACGGCCGGACAGAGTTAGTAACTATCGGCGTGACAGGCACCAAAGGCAAAAGCACTACTGCTGCCGCAATCGAGCATGTCCTCTCAGCAAGCGGCAAAGACGCTGTTCTGGCAGGCAATATCGGTGTGCCGGCGCTGGATCTGCTGGCTGAGCAGCCTCTACCGAAAATTGTTGTTTTAGAACTATCCAGCCATCAATTGTTAAGTTCAGGCCTAAGCCCGCATTTTGCTGTTCTTCAAAACATTACCAGCGAACACCTGGATTACTACAAAAATTTTGAGGAATACAGCGAGGCTAAATTTAGGATAACTAAATTCCAGACGGAGTCGGATTATTTGGTTTACAACCCTGTTTTTGAGCTGCCAAGAAATTTTGCTGAAAAAAGCCGGGCGCAACTCCTGACTTTTGGTGCACCAGACCCGGAGGGCAAAAAGGTCCTGGCTTATGCTGATAATGATTCAATTTTTTATCAAGACGAAGCAATTGTCAGCCTAGAGGAACTAAGCATTAAAGGACCGCATACAGTTCAAAATCTGCTGCCAAGCATCGTAATAGCTAAACAGCTGGGCTTGTCGAGCGAAAACATCAGGGCTGCCTTAATAGGTTTTAAGCCATTGAGCCACCGCCTGGAAGTTGTCGCTGAAAAGAACGGCATTACTTTCGTTGACGACTCTTTGGCTACCACGCCGGAAGCGGCTATGGCAGCCATAGAGAGCTTTCCTGAAACAGACTTGATTTTGTTGGCTGGCGGTTTTGAGCGCAACCAAGATTTTGGCAAGTTGGCTGAGTTTTTATTGGATCAGGCAAGGGTAAAAGCTTTAATACTCTTCCCAACCACCGGCGAAAGGTTAGAGCAGGAAATCCGCAGGCTGACAGAAACCCCGCCTTTCCCAATCGAACACACTCAAAACATGAAGAATGCTATGGAAAAGGTTCAAAAGTACGCTGCTACCGGCAGCGTAGTGCTACTTAGTCCAGCCAGCGCCAGCTACAACATGTTTAAAAATTACGAAGACCGCGGCAATCAGTTCCGCGCAGAAGCAGCCAAGCTAATATCCCCGGAAACAGCCTGATGGTCGCTCACCCCGCCGTGCGTTTTGACGTTTTTGGCTTTATATCCTGAAGTTGTGAAGATAGTATCAACCACCAGCTTTAAAGGGCCCGCGTAATGATGGTCCGGGTCAATTGTAGTGTCATATCTCTTGGGCAGCCGATCCTTAAAATGCTGTTCAAAAGCAGAAAAGATTTGGCCGCCCCGGGGAGCATTAAAATCACCCGCTAAAACTAGGTCATCAAACTCTTGCACTAATTTCATTAATGCAGTAAAGTCGCGGTGCTGCTCCAGTGTGGCTTGGCCATCACCAGACCAAGTGAAGTGGGTCGTGCCAATATTAAAACGCTGTTTGGATTTAGTAACGGTTGTAGTCAACAACACGCGGTTGTTGGAATTGGGCTCAGAAAATACCGGGATGTGGTCGCGACGGCCTTTGTAATGTGATGCTGTCATTTCTGTGTGAGCAAGCTTGGTAAACAGCCCAAGGCCCCACAGGCCCCGAGGGCTGATATTGTATTTATTCTCCTTTTCTACGCGGCATAGAGGAAAAAAAACACCATCCATGCGAAGTTCAGCCTCAAAGCGGGGTGCATCAACCGCAAACAATTCCTGCAGACAAATAACATCAGGCTTCATTTTTTTAAGAAATGGCAGCACTTTGTCTAGATGGCGGTTGCCCTCGATATTGAGGGTCACAAGTGAAATCTCAGATGGCATAAAGGCTAGTATAACAGCAAGGAGTTAAGTGCGTTGATAACCCAAGCTTTCTTTAAACAACTCCAGGTGTTCGAGCGCAGTGCTGATGCCCTCGATCACCACCCGGTCTGGATTATCAACAACAGATACCGGAATACCCATTCTTTCGACAAAATATTGGCTCAGGCCGTCAATTTGCGCCAAGCCGCCGGACAATAACAAGCCTTTATCGATAACATCAACAGTCAGCTCTGGCGGAATATCGGACAACAACTTGCGCAGCAGCAACTCATATTTTTCCAGGTTATTATTCAACTCCGGGAGCAGATCTTGAGCTGTAACAGCAATTTCTTTTGGACTGCCCGTCAGGGTATCCTTTCCTGCCACTAATTGCTTGCGCTCAGAAGTGCTGTAGGCAGAAAGAGTTTTTTCTTTAACCTTCTCTGCGTTGCTGCTACTAACTGAAAGAGACAAATCATGATTCAGCCTGTGTTGAATTCTAGAGGTCAGGTAACCTCCGGCTGCTTCTGTTGACCGGCTGGACACCATACTGCCCAAAGAAATCACCGCCCCTTCTACCAGGCCGGCGCCCATATGCAACACAAAGCTTCCGGAGGCATCTGCAATCGGCACACCGGACCCAATGCTGGCCGCCAGAGGTTGAGAGATAGTGTAGACCTCCTTAGCACCCAAGCTGTACATAAGCTTGGTAACAGCGTTAAGTGAAGATTCCGTGCTTTTTGCCGGCACGCTGGCCATTATCACTGGGCTGAGCAAGTTGGTGCTCTTCAAAACCCGCTGAAGCAATAATTTTAGCAAAGCTTGGGCTGTATCGAGGTCATAAATAACACCATTGCGGATGGGATAATGAATAACTATAGCCGGGTTAACCCTGCCCTCCATCTGCGCCGCTTCCGCACCCACTGCCAAAACCCGCCTGGTTTTTGTATCAACAGCCAATACAGCCGGCTCATCCACGGCAAAACCGGAGCGGTCGGTCCAAATTCTGATCCGCTCTGACCCAAGGTCAATCCCAATCAAGCGGACTAGCTGTGAAACAAAAGGAATTTGCATGATATTTTGTTAGTGCCCTAATAATAACACGAGAGAAGCGGGCCTCTGAGTGTTTTTTTCCGTCAAAACCCGCTGCCGTCTGCTCAGAAATGTCCATAGTAGTTTTTCAACGATTTCGATATACTATCCTAGATGCCAAAGCTTAATCGCCGTGTTATCTACGCCTTTGCCTCGCTGCTAATAGTTGCAGCAGGAACATATCTGGCTATTCAGTATGCCAAAGGCGGCTTTAGAAGAACTGAGAATGGGTTTGCGCCCGGAACAGGTTTGCTGGCGGCCAATTCTTTCCCTACCGGGGCCGAGGTTTACATTAATGGCAAACTAACAACAGCGACTGACGACACCCTTTATCTTGATCCCGGCGAATATACAGTTGAAATCAA
Source organism: uncultured Pseudomonadales bacterium (assembly GCA_964455555.1). GTDB lineage: Bacteria > Patescibacteriota > Microgenomatia > UBA1400 > PJMF01 > UBA1370. Next base: position 99,050 of record CAYVXV010000001.1, read on the forward strand.
GAGGGATGGCTACACTTCCTGGATAAAGACCATGCTGATCCAACAAGAGTTGGTTTCCCAAACCAATGCCCGCCTCTTCCCTTCAGCCCCCAGCCTGAGCACTCTTACTTTTACCGGTCTTGAGAACTACTCACCATCGCCGGACGGCCAAAAAATCCTCTATTACACTGCCTCTGCTTCGGCAGCACGTAAAAATGGACTCTATGTCCTGGAGTTATCTGCCTCCCCTCTTTCTTTTCAAAAAGGGCCAAGCCAAATTTCGATGGATTCCAATGCCTTCGACCTGGAAAATGCCAGATTTATTTGGTCACCTGATAGCACTGAAATTATGGTGATAACCGAAAACCGAGAGGTTATGCTTAAACTCGGGCAAATGAATGATCTCGATTCGCTACCGGATATTTTCCACCAAAAGAGGCAAATCCTGTCAGAATGGGAGCAGGAAATGTACGTCCGCGAACGCCAATTCCTGGCTCAGTTCCCCAAGGAAATTATCGGCATAGCCACGCAAAGCGCCAAGAATGTTTACATCTCCCCGGACAAAAAGCGCCTGCTCTACACAGCCGTTGAGGCAGCAATAATCCCTGACACCATAGTTCCGCCGCTTCCTTCTACCAATTCCCAACCTGAGGAAAGAGAGTTAGAACCGGGAAGTATTTATGTATATGACCGTGAAGAAGATAAAAATTTCAAAGTCGGGCAAGAAGCCACTGAATCATCCAAGATTTTTTCTAAATATTTGCTAGCCACCGACCTGCATAATTCAAGTTCACCCTTGCTAACGGCATCACCGGCGGCTTTTTCCTCGTTGCAGGCCAGCACTTCCGCCCAAACCGCTGTCCAATTTAATGTTTACCACTCTTCTCTTTATGCCAATACCTTCCAGTGGTACCCAGACTCACGCCATTTATTGTTTATCGACAATGAAGCTATTAAGATAGTCGGCTACGATGCCACCAACATCAACACCCTATACTCTGGGCCGTTCGACCAAACCTTCCTATACCCCTGGCCAGATGGCAGCCGGGTTTTAATCAAAACCAGTTTCAGCCCAGGAGTGCCAAACAATCTTTACGCTATTGAACTGAAATAATTTCGAGAATCTTCTGATACAATACTTGATGCCAACCTTAGCCGGAGATTAGCTCAGATGGTAGAGTGCGCCGTTCGGGACGGCGAGGCCGCCGGTTCAAGTCCGGCATCTCCGACATTTGTCTTGCCCCTAGGTTATTGAGGCCCCGTTTTAACTGCGGTAATACTATTGTTGCTTTTATCCTTTGGCATCCTAGTGCTTCTTTTTTTACGCCAAATTTCCATCTCACCGCTCCCAACTTTTCCGCGGACATCATTATCGCTCAACCTAATCCTAAAGCTTTTAATAAATGGGAAAAGCAGGAACACAGATTCAGCCGCCATCTCCATCCGGTTTTTGTAAATTTCCAGGAAAATTTCAGTGAAGGAATCGCGCCAGCGCTTGCCACCTTTAATAAAAATTTTCTGGAAAGCCTTGGGCATCCAAATCCTATTGTTCCCTCCTCTGGTGAATGCTCTGAACCGGTCACCCAGTTGCTCAACACTAAAGTCCAGCTCCCAAACAAATGACTCTGCCCCCAAATGCCAGGACGAACGGACAATTAAGGCATTGATCAGGATGTGGATGTCATCCTCAAGGGCATTGTTTTTGACGCCGCTCTCAAAAGACCGGCCGCCTATGCGGTCGCGGCCGACGTGCATTTTGTCGGCGGCTACCAGTGCCCATTGGAGCGGTGTGCCATCCTTGAGCTTGACCCCAGATTTCACCAGCACCGGCTCCTCGTGGAACAAAATTGTGTGGAGGGCAGCATTAAATAACTCCGGCCGCTTGTGCCAACCGGCAAAAAGTTTAGTCAGCAGCCAAGCGCTGTAAGTAGAATGCTCTTTCCTGCTGAAAAAGTTGCCAAGGTCGTGAGTCATGCCGACTAAGGTCATCATCACCTCGGTTTCGGCGTCAAAACAACTTTGGCCATCATAGGAAAGGCCAGCACGCTGCAGCAACTCCACACCCGTCTGGCTGACCCAAAGAGTATGTCGGTCGGTGTGATCATTAAAACCATGTTTAAGCTCCAAATCCAAAACCGGCCCGACATAATTTAGCGACTTCCCTAGGCCTTGGTATAAATAAGCCAGCGCTTCACCGCGGGAGGTCAGCGACACATATTCAGGAAAATCAAATACCTGCTTTATCTGAGGAACAATATGATTGGTGAGAAATGGAAAATCTTTTTTCTTAAACTCAATGCCCTGCTCTCTGAGAAATTGCCAAAAGGGCTCCCCTCCTGGCCGTACAAAAGTATTGCCATTCACAGGCAGATCCAGATCCACCGCAGGTTGCTTCATAATTTGCACTATAACATGTGCAGGAAAAAATGGGTACGCAGAGGGAAAGCCATCGGGTATAATACTCTCCACTAGTCCCTGTAGTTCAACGGATAGAACGGGCGCCTCCTAAGCGCCAAATCCAGGTTCGATTCCTGGTGGGGACACACAGCGCACAAAGGCTCCGCTTCAACGGGGCCTTTGTGGTGTTTTTGCAATCTTTTTTCATTTGCCAGCCAGAAAAAAAGCCGCCCCATCAGGAAGCGGCTAAATATCACTCTAATTTAAAAACTAATCTTCATTTCTATCGTGAAGCTTAGTCAGCTCAGACTCGGCGTAAACGATCGCTTCCAAAACAGTGTGGTAATCAAACAATTCGTCTTTATCAAAAACGATCTTGATCTCACGCTCGGCGTCATCGCCGTTTGCAGAAGCATGGATCAGGTTCATCTGCTGACTCATGCCATAATCGCCCCGAATGGAACCAGCCTCCGCCTCGCGCCCCAAAGTCGTTCCAACTAGCTTGCGGACCACCGGAACGGCATCAATGCCCTCCCAAACCATGGCCACAATCGGCATCGAACCCATAAAGCTCTTGAGGTCGGAAAAAAAGCTCTTATCGCGGTGCTCCTGGTACCAGTCGGAGAGCTGCTCGTCATCCATAATCAGCATTTTGATGCCAACCAGCTTCAGGCCTTTTTGCTCAAAGCGGGAAATAATATCGCCGATCAACCCGCGCTGCAGCCCATCCGGCTTAACTAAAACTGCTGTCCTTGATGTTTTTTCCATCTTGCTCCTCTCTGCTCCTGCGGCCGAGCCGCATGTTAATATTTTCGCTGCTAACTTTGCGCTAACTTTACGCTAATTTTACTATTATTTTATTCTACAAACTTTTTAAAAACTTTATCCTGACCAAACGGACCGATCACCGACAAGCGCATCTCGCGCTCTTTTACAATCCGCTCAGCAATTTTCTGGACCTCATCCAAGCTCACTGCTCGGATTTTAGCTAGAGTTTCCTCAGGTGTTTCAATTTTGCCGGTCAAAACATGCCTGAGGCCAAAGTATTGGGCTACACTCCGGCTGTCTTCAAACCCCAAAGTCATGCTCCCGACCAAGTATTCTTTGGCATTCTCAAGTTCTTCATCTGTGGCCGGCTTATCTCCGCCGGTTATGGCTGCAAATTCATCCTTGATAACCGAGATAGCTTCCTCGATCCTCTTAGGGTCTACACCTGCAGATGCCCCAAAAATGCCGGCATCATGGTAATAATCATTATCTGAGCGAACATAGTAGCAAAGGCCCCGTTTTTCGCGGACCTCGGTAAACAGGCGCGAACTCATGTTACCACCCATAATTACGTTAAAAAGAGTCAGCGCATAACGGTCTTCATCTGTCCGTTTTATGCCCGGCCAACCCAAAACCAGATGAGCCTGCTCAGTTTTGCGGTTTTCCATACTAAATTTATGAGGTGAGACCGGGCTGGACTTGGAAATCCAGCGCTCAATGTCGACTTTGTCTCGAGGGCGCACTTCATCAGGCTGCTTTGAGAACATCTCTTTAATTAAATCCAAGGTATCAACCGACTTAACCACCTCCTCATTGCCGGCCACTATCAGCACCATATTGCCAAAGCCATACCAATGCCTGAGAAAGCCAATAAAGTCTTCCCTTTCAAGGCTTTCAACAGTGGCTTTCGAACCAATTATGTCATGGCTCAAGCCCGAACCCTGAAAGAACATCCGGTCAAAAATCTGGCCGACAAAGCGCATCGGCGTGTCGTGGTACATGTTGATTTCCTCAACAATGACGCCGCGCTCCCGGTTGATATCATCCTGCCTAAGCTTAGGCTTAAGTAGCATATCGGAAACTACATCAAGTGCTTTATCAATATGGCCTGCCGCCGACTTAACGTAGTAGCCGGTATATTCTTTGCTGGTAAAAGCATTGAAATCAGCGCCAATAGCATCAATGGTGGCGGCCAACACTTTGGCGTCGGGATATTTTTCTGTACCCTTAAACACCATGTGCTCAAAAAAGTGGGCCACCCCCTCCTCCCGCGGCTTTTCATAACGTGAGCCGGTATTGACCAAAACCATAGTAGTGACCGAAGGGACACTGGGCATAGGAATCCGGATGATTTGCAGACCGGACTTTAATTCTGTGTGTAAATGCTGAAGCATAAGGCCTTTAGTATACCACGGGAAAATGGCTTTTTTCTCAAGAGAAGTTCTACATCTTCTCCACGGTCTCTATGCCTAAAAGATTAAGTCCATCTTTGATCACACAACTGACTGCTAATGTAATAGCCAACCGGAACTTTGTTTTGTCGCTGAGTTGTTGCAAGTTGCCGGCAGCTTCAGCCTCATTTCCAACCACTGTGTGCTGGTTGTAAAAGGCATTAAATAGCTGAGCAGTCTCATAAAGGTAATTAGCCAAGTAGTGAGGAGCTGACTCTGTCGAACTCATTTCTATTGTTTCGTAATAGATATATAGGTTTCGCAAGACATCATTCTCATGCTGATTTGGAGAATAATTAGACTGCATCAATACGTTAAGTAACGTATCATAAGGTTTAGCAATATATCCATTATCATCAGTTTCCAGACCCTCCCCGATTGCAGCCGCGGCTTTCTCCAAAATGCTGCGCGCCCTCACATACGTGTATTGAAGGTAGGGCCCGGCATTGCCGTTGAGCTGCACCGATTCCTCAACATCAAAAGCGGTGTCCTGCATCCGGCCAACCTTAAGGATGCTGTATTTGACCGCTCCAACACCGATTATTTCGGCTGCGACTGCAATTTCTTCATCAGTCATCGACCGCTTGGTTCCTGAGTCTAAAATCACCTGTTTCACCCGCTCAACAGCGGAGTCAAGCAAGTCATCAATGTAAACTACTGTGCCTTTCCGCGAACTCATTTTGCCAATCCCCTTTAAGCTCATATAGCCGTAGGGAATGTGAGTCAGCTGACTCCGATTGGCGATCCCCAGCTGCTCGCAAACTGCAAAGACCTGCTTCATAGCCAGCGACTGCTCCGGGCCAATCACCCAGTACGCTTTGTCTGGCTGAACTTCATTCATTTTTTTCTGAGTTAAAGCCAAATCCTGAGTAATATACAAAGCCGTGCCGTCTGATTTCTGGACCACGGTATCAGTCAGTCCGAACTGCTCCTCTAGATTAGTGATAATTGCACCGTCTTCAAGCTGACGAAATACTCCAGACTCCAAACCGCGGGCCACAATGTCTTTGCCCTCCTGATAATGCTCATGTTCATGCCAAACTAGATCCCAGCGGTTGCCCAGCCTGGCCAAGGTCATTTGCTGGCCTTGGTAAACATAGTCCAGCACCTGCTGCCAAAGCGCCCGGTTGGCTGCATCACCAGCCTCCCAATCAACCACGAGCTGGCGGACTTGAGCCTCAATTTCGGGGTCGGCAAAATCCTCGGCTGCGCGAACGTACAATTGATCCATAAACCGGTCCGGCCTCTGACCACTGCTCTCAGGGGTATACCATTCATCCTGATGCTCCAGCCAATAGTTGATATCGGTAATGACTCGGTCATCCCGGCGAGCAAACTTCAGATAGCCCCACATTAGTTTGGCTATGGCTATGCCGCGGTTGTTGTCTACGGCGTCATAAGCAACCTCATGGCCAGTTTTCTCCCACAGCCTGCCAATGGCCATACCAACCACGTTGTTGCGCAGGTGACCTAAATGCATAGCTTTGTTGGGATTGGGGGATGTATGCTCAAGCAGCCTTTTTTCGGTCTTTTGATTATCGACGGGGAAAGCTGCACGATTTGCAATGATCTCCCCCATTTTGGCTGTTAAGAAAGCTTTAGAAAGATAAAAATTTATAAATCCCGGACCGGCAACTTCCACCTTCTCAACCGGCGCCGGCTCAGGCTGCGGCAGCTCCCTGATTTTCTGTGCCAGGGCTTCAGCCAATGCCCGCGGAGTTGTGTACTCAAAGTTTTCACTGTCTTTTTTGAGTGAACCAAACAACGACAAAGCGGTGTTGGTGGAATAGTCGCCATGGGCTTTGTCAGCCGGATGCTCCAGGTGCACTTCAGCAGTCTGCGGCAAATCTAAGCTTACCAAGCTTTGATTAATTATTGTGGTCAATTGTTCAGTAATGTTTGTAGCTGACATAATCGCCTTTCAAAAAAGCACCTCTTTTATTATTCACGGCTTTTTCAGTTTTGGGTATCAGCGTTTAGCTGCGCCAAAAGTGCCGGAAAAATAAAAGGGGTGCTTCATTCTTGTTATCTGAAACACGGTACCACCCTTTTTTCCCTAGCCGTCACCGGCCGGGGCTCTGTAGCTGGTTAATGCCAGCCTGCGGCTGTTACGTGCCACACACGTCTGCCATTTGCCGGCAGCAGCGGCCTTGTTTACCAAGAGTCCCCGGTTGCGAACCGGGTAAACCGCTTTTCGTAAGGCTAGTATAGCTCCATGCATCAAGATAAACAACAGCATTTTCTTGAGGTGGACTCAGCTTTTTGCCGATTTCCACTTACCAGTAATTCCGAATATTGTCCGAATTTAAAGGACTAAAATTGAGTACATTTTGTTTTTAACCGCAATCTTACCTTTTTATTACTTTTTTCTTAACTTGAGAAAAATTATGTGTTCATTTTATGATTTTTTAGTTTCTGGCTTCGGGATTGTTTAATTTGATACTGAAAAGTCGCCGGTGTTTTTCAATGACTTTTTCGCTGAGGCCATCACTTTACAATCGAGGGTGAAACCGCGGTCTGTTGCTGCAGCAGGCTAATTTCTAAGCCTGCCAGCCCACTGAAAAATTATCCGGGAGCCACTTCCAACCCTTTTCAGCTCAACCTTTCATCCCTCTGAAATCATCTTTGGCAGTTCCTGCGCCAAAGCCGCTTTACTCGAGAAAATCGTGCATAAATACCAATATTTTACGCTATTCACACCCCCTTCTTACAGTTAACAAGCCGATTTTGACGCTCTCATTGCGTTGATCTGAAAAATGAGCAATTACCAGGCGGGATAAGGACTGTAAGCAAAAATTACTACTTGCTAACGCGCTTAAATCATGCCAAATTGATATTTGTTAGCCGCTTAAAAATTAAATAACCGCTCAAACTGCATCACTCTTGCAGCCAATACCGCTTCCCATCGGTGACAAATGTGACTGTCCCCCGTTGGTCGGTGCGGTATATTGTTGCACCAATTGCAACCAAGTTGCTTACTACCTCTGGTGAGGGGTGATTATAACGGTTATTTAAGCCGCTGCTAATTACTGCTTTTTCGGGTATAATTTCCCCGAGTAATCCCCTGGTCGTGCTCGTTTTTGCCCCATGATGCCCCACTTTTAGTATGTCCACCTCCTTTAGCATGCCTGGGCTGAGCAGTGCTTGTTCACCAGATCCCTCGAGGTCACCAGGCAGGAACACGCTCAAGTCTCCTAATGTTAATATTAGTGCGATAGATAGGTCATTTGCGTTGTTTTTATCCTCACTTTGAAGGCTATTTTCCGCTTCTGTATCCAATAACAATGTTTCGGTTTCTTTGGAAAAACTGGTTATTGTTTTTGCTCTTTCTACTTGAGGAAATACAACTAAATAATCCTGATTTTGAGCCACTGAAAGCCTCTGGCCTATAGTGGCGGCAATGCCTTTTGTACCGCTGTTTACTGCCTCATTCACTGAATCGTAGAGTATTAAATACTCTTCAGTGTCCTTAGCGTCTCCGTTCTCGAGGAAAATTGCTGTTTTATAGAGATTTAATACATCTGGCAGCCCGCCAATGTGGTCAGCATCCGGGTGAGTAGCCACTACCAGGTCGAGAGAGTCATCCCAGAAAGGAATGTTTTGCTGCAGGCACTCGAGGACTTTTCTGTCAGGACCGCCGTCGATCAGCACTTGGCTAAAACCAGAAGTAATTAAAATGGCGTCACCCTGGCCAACATCACAAAATATTATCCGCGAAAGACCGTCAGGCCAAGAGATTATTAATTGGTTCATCAATATTATTTGCACAGCGACAACACCTAGGAAAAGTGCCCTGCCTCTCATATTGCAAGCTCAAGCCTGGCAGGCTTCCTTGTTCTGTGGGAGTAATAAACGATTATGGTTATTAGCATGATATACCAAGCTATTACAGAGTTAATGCCAAAGCTTTCGGAGGCCAGAGGCCTTAAAGGAATCCTAGAAAGCAGGTTCAAACTAGCCACGGCTAGCTCAGCCAGAACGTTTCCTGAGGCAAAAAGCAGGCTAATAATACCCGATACTACGCCTGGTGCTGTCATTTTCAGGGCACCGGCAGCAATTAAAATCCAACCATAAGAAAAGATCATTGGCGGCAGCCAAAAGACCGCTCCAGAAGCTAAAATTGAGAGAAGATTTGTCTCTTTGAAGTGGTATAAAAGCAGCGGCGCAACTGCCAATTGAACAGCAAATCCGAGTTTTAAACCGTCAATTGAGAGCGCAGAAACGGTTGAAAAAATACTCTTTTTTGTGGCCGTCATCACTTTTTTTCCAGTAACAAAACCGGCTTCAATTTCTGCTAAACGGTTAATTGTTCGATCAATTTTTGGCAGCACGAAAATAATGGCCGCTGAAGCCGCGAATGAAAGTTGGAACGAAACGGAGGTTGCAAGTGAGCTATCGATCGCTAACAAAAGTACGAATGCCACAATGAGCGAATAGCGCGGCCGGTACTGACGATGAAAATAAAAGCCGGCGCAAAGCGACAGTGATGTCATTACAAATGCCCGCGTCACTGACGGCTCAAAACCAACTGCACTGCAATAGACGATAAGCAGCAAAAAGACCATAAGTGCCACTTGCTTTCTTTTGAGCAGCGGCTGTAAGCTAATCGTTGCCAATCGGGCTAAAAAAGTTAAATTAAAGCCTGAAACTACAGCAATATGCTGCGTCCCTGTAATTTTAAAAGATTGATATAATTTTTCTGACCTCTGGTCAGTCCGCCCCAACAAGATCTGGGCATACAAGGTTGAGGCTGGCTCAGGCAGGTTGCTGAAGAGAAAAGCGGTAAGCAATTGCTTAAGTCTGGCACCCGCCTGGAGCAAATAAGTGTTCCAAGTAAACTCCGAACCCACCTTTTTCCCAAGTAGTATATTCGCACTATTGATCAATCCTTTTCCCGCTTTTTGCCTGCTAGCACCGCTTTCAGCTTCTGTGCCAATCGAGTAATAACGCTGTAAGAAGCCTGTTAAAACTCCTGCACTCCGCAGCCACTTTCTGCCTGGTAGATTCCAATTTTCAATTTTAGCCAACTGTTTTTCCTTAGCCTGGACAACAAGGCTCACAATTTGTTGTCCGGCTGCACTAATAGGTGCTGAACCAATCGGTTTCGCGTTGATTGGTAATAATTGCATTAAATAAGTAATTATCAATATAACAATAACTGTATTTAAGGCTATATTCATAACATTGTTAATTGCTATTTTTATATCAAAATTTCGGTAATTACCGCATAATTAAGGCAATAATTTTTCAATAAATTGACGACGTTCCGACATTTTCGAATTAGCAGCAAAAATACGTCCCATAAACACGTCTCAATAACTGCAACTCTCACAAAGAAATCAGCGGCTCAATATTGTCAAAAATCCGCTGAGTGACAACTTCTTTGGAAACCAACTCACTTAATGAAGCATAAGGTCGGTTGGCAATAATGTCGGCAGCTCTTTTGGCGCCGATTTCAGGCAGCGATTCCAACTCCTTACTTTCGGCTTGATTGATTGAGATTTTGGTTGCCACTGAACCGAGAGAACTTACCCCGGCTGAATTTTTTTCAGCTCCAGCCTGAGCTTCCTGAAGTTCCTCAAGTTCTCCGGCAAAAGGAATATAAATCTTGTCTCCATCTTTAACCTCTTGGGCTAGATTCAGATTTTTTGCTATATATAGCGGATCTGCTTCTTTTGAAAATCCGCCTGCTTGTTCAATCAATGCACCCAGGCGGTTTCCAGCCGGAAGCTTGTAGAGCCCTGGTTTTACAACAGCACCTGATATATCCACCACTCTTTCCCTGATCAAACCGCTCTCCGGGCAGGAAACAGACTCCTCTGAAACTTTTTGGTTGACTGCCTCACTAAGCTTATTGAGGCCTGACATAGATAGCGCTAAGCCGGCAAAGACTAAAAACCACCCAAGAGCCCTGGGGCCGGCAATGGGTTTGGCCGCCTTTTTTGCAAACAAAATTATCGAGGAAAGAGAAATCGTTGGCCGCTTAAACATGGCCTGATCTTAACTCAGAGAGGCTGCATATAGTGTAACTTGGAAAAAATAGGCAAAAACAGGCAGCCCAACTACCCTACTGCCGGACCACCAGGCTAACAATTTTTCCGGGAACGTATATTTCTTTGATCAGTTCCTGGCCTTGCAGATACTTGGCTACCGAATCCACTGACTTGGAGGCTTCCAAAACCGCCTCTTTGTCTTCGACTTCTCCGGAAGGGATTCTAATTGTGCCGCGGAGCTTGCCATTAACCTGGATGCCGATTTCAACCGCTGCTTCCTGAGCCAGTTCCTCATCATAGTCAGGCCAGCTTTGCTGGTGGACACTTTCTTCTTGAGAAACACCGGCAAGCTGATGATAAATCTCTTCTGCCATAAACGGTGCAAACGGGGCTAGTATTTTAGTAAACAACAGAGCTTCTTGAGTACTCAGGTTCTGCCCGGCTTTAACCGCTGCTTCCCAGGTATTAATGAACTCCATCATGGCAGCAATGGCGGTATTGTATTTTAAGTCTGCAATATCACCACCAACTTTGCGGATGGTCTGGTGAAGTTTGCGCAACACAGCCTGGTGGGTTTCAGTTGAGCTGCCGTCTTGGTTTACGGCAACGCTTTGCCTAGCATCTTCATGCTGCCCCACATTCATCAACAAGGAGTTGGCTCGCTGAAGGAATTTATAAACCCCTACCACTGCCCTGACATCCCAGGGTTTATCTGCATCAATCGGGCCCATGAACATCTCATACACCCGGAGCGTGTCAGCACCGAACTTCTCGATGACTTCGTCCGGGGTAATTACATTGCCTTTGCTCTTGCTCATTTTCTTGCCGTCAGGGCCAAGGATCATGCCCTGGTGGCGCATTTTCATAAACGGCTCGTTAAACTCCAAGTAGCCTTGGTCCCTGAGAAACTTGGTAAAAAACCGGGAATAAAGCAGGTGGAGGACGGTATGCTCTGCCCCAATCATATAAAAATCCACCGGCAGCCACTTCTTGAGCTGCTCACTTGAAGCGAAGACCTCTGGATTGCGGGAGTCAACATACCTGAGGAAGTACCAGCTGGAGTCTACAAAAGTATCCATGGTGTCAAACTCAGGCCGCCAGCCTTCTCCATACAAGCGCTCAGTCCTCTCGATGAACTCTTTTGAGGACTTTAGCGGCGATTCGCCGGTTGGCTTGAAATCAACATCAGTTGGCAGCAACCATGGCAAATGTTCTTCCTTGACCGGGTGGGCATTGCCCTCCGGATCGTATACTACCGGAATTGGCGCGCCCCAATATCTCTGGCGGGAAATCAGCCAGTCGCGCAGACGGTAATTAGTTTCCAGATTAATTACTTCAAAGGATTGCGGAATGGCTTTCATAGCCTCATCAGAGGTCAAGCCGTCAAAATCTCCTGAGTTAATCAGCTTGCCATAACCGGTGTAGCACTCTTGTCCTTCGGCCTCTGGGCCGCCGTCAATGACTCTAATCACCGGCAAGCCATGTTTGCCGGCAAAGGCAAAATCGCGTTCATCGTGCGCCGGTACGCCCATGACGGATCCGGTGCCAAAACCCCCGAGAACATAATCAGCCACAAAGACTGGCACCTCCGCTCCGCTGGCTGGATTTAATGCCGTCAGGCCGGTGTCAACGCCGGTCTTGTCTTTTTCGCCAACCTGGCGCTCTTCCTCGGTTTTTTTAAACGCTTTATCTATATAAGCACTAACTTCCTCTGCCTTGTGAGGCGCGGTTTCTGCAATTAATCCGGCCAAGCCCATCTCCTTATATTTTTCTGGGGAAACCACTACAAAAGTAGCCCCGTAGACCGTATCAACCCTAGTGGTAAAGCAATCGATTTCTAGGCCGGCACCGGGTATGGCAAAATTAACAACCGCACCCTTCTTCTTGCCAATCCAGTTGAGCTGCTGCTGCCTGGTAGCTTCCGGCCAATCCACTTCTTCCAAGCCGGAAATCAGTTCATCGCGATACTCGGTAATTTTAAAGTACCACTGCTTCATTTCTTTCTGGACCACTTCGGAGTCGCAGCGCTCGCAGAGGCCGTCAACCACTTGCTCATTTGCCAGCACTGTCTGGCAGCCGGGGCACCAGTTCACCATGCCCACGCCTTGATACGCCAAACCATTTTTCAAGAGCTCCAAGAAAATCCATTGCGTCCAGCGGTAGTACTCCGGATGACTGGTGGCAAGCTCATTTTCCCAATCATAAGAAACACCCAGGCGCTTAATCTGGCGGCGGAAGGTATCAATAGCCGCTTTAGTCGTTTCAGCCGGATGAATACCGGTTTTGATGGCGTAGTTCTCGGCAGGCAAGCCAAAAGCATCCCAACCGACCGGGAAGAAAACATCTTTGCCCTTCATCCGATAGTAGCGGGCCAAAATATCCAAAGCAGTCTTACTCTCAACATGGCCAACATGCAGGCCTGAACCCGAGGGATAAGCAAAGGCAAAAAGAATATAGAGCGGATCTGCCACTTCCTGACGCTCTGTTTGCTGAAACAGTCGCATTTCTTCCCAAATCTGCTGCCACTTGGGCTCGGTTTGCTGGTGGTCGAAAAGATGTTTGGTCATGGCTTTTGATGATTATCTCCGGAAACTGCTCGAAAAACTAGCCTGCAGTTGTCCGCACTATTATATATAGAATCTGAAAAAATTGTCAGCTATACTGAGATCATGAATAAACACCTCCAGAGTATTCTGATTGCTGCCAGTGCAATTTTGGCGTATTTGTGGCTAAGCGCCCCGATGCTCAGGGGTTACTCACTCCAAGCATTTGCCCTGGCAATTCTGATTTTTATTGTACTCAAAAGGCTTAATAAGAGCCGTTTTTGGCATTTATTGCCCACCAAAGGCTCTTTCGAGATGGTAATTCTGGCTTTTGCCTTTTTGCTGCTGATTGGCGCTACCGGCAACATTGAGTCCTATTTTTACCCAACCATTTATGCCTATTTGTTCTTCCTGGCTATGACCACTCATTTCAGTACGGCCATAATCGGCACACTGTCTGTAATGATGTTCCACTATGCCCTGGCACCCCAGTTTTCAAGCCTGGAAGCCGGCACTCTGCTGACCATTCCCTTGATGCTGATTTTCTTTCTCTTTGCCAAGCAGCAGTATGATGAGGCCAAGCTGGAAAAGCAGCTTAACCAAGCCGGGCAAGCTGAGTTGGCAGCCGTCGAAAACAGCGAACAAACGCTGGAGGCTTTTATTGAGTCATTCCTGACGCCCAAGCTCAGGGCAATCAGCAGTTTAGCCCTAAAAAAAGACACCGACATCAAAGAAATCGTCGTCCAGCTGGACTTGCTGGAAAACGAGAGCGGCAAAATTGTCAAGCAAATCCGGGAGAATGCATCACCGGGCCCGCTTGAGGTTAAAACAACAGATACCACATCCGAAATTGATCAAACAGCTCAAGTAGAAACGCCCGCCCATGACAAGCCTGAGAATAATTCTTAGCCGAACTATCGCCGCCTCGGTCCTTCTCTGGGCTTTTGCCGGAATAGCCAGCCTGGCTGCGGCTGAAAACCTGGAATCTGATTCGTTTATCATCCAGTTTGGCAATTTCAACGTTACCTCTGGGGAAAAGTCGAGTGAAGGCTTTACCTTGACCGATACAGTCGGCCAAGTCGGAGCCGGCCCCTATGGCGAGTACGGCACCTCGAGCTTCTTTCTTGGCTCCGGTTTTCAATACATCTACCAATTGACCGAGTTTAGCTTTAGCATCTCAAAGCTGCTGATTGATTTCGGCACCATGGCACCAGATGCCCACGCCACCGACTCACATACGCTTACCATTACCACCAACGGAGCCGGCGGCTATGTTGTTTATGCCTATGAAGCCCACCCGCTGCGCCACAGGCAAAACCCTAGTGTAGAAATCGAGGACACTGAGTGCGACTCAGGCTGCACTACCACCTCGGCAGGAATTTGGACCAACCAGAGCAACCCCGGATTTGGCTACAACCTGACTGGCAGCGACATTCCCAGCGATTTTATTGATATTTCATTTTTCAGGCCATTTCCTGATTTTGAATCTACCGGGCTAATGGAGGCAGTGATGAGCTCACCCAACGTAGTCCGCGACAGTGAAGCCACTGTAACTTACAAGGCAGGAATCACAGGCAACCAAGACGCAGGCCATTACGAAACCAACGTAGTCTATGTAGCCGTTCCGGGATACTAGGGTAAGAGGCAGCATTATGCAGAAGCACAAAATATTTACTACCGCAATATTTTACTCTGGGGCAACTTTCCCCTCCAGAATGAAGGCTGCGGCGCTGAGTTTTTGCCTGTTTTTAGGTATTTCTCTGCTTTTATTGCCTGCTGCCCAGGCTCAAAGCGTTTATGACGTAACCATTTCCCCTCCAGTAGCTTTTATCAAGCTTAAACCAGGCAGCAAAGCTGCCCACACGCTTTCAATTGTTAACAATGGCAGTGCTACCGTAACTCTAACCCCAAGAATTGTTGACTTTTCTGCCGATGGCGAAACTGGCAGGCCGATTCTGGCGGATGACCACACTTTCCCTTACTTTGCTATGGCCTCTGCCCAGATGAAACCCCTGACCATGGATCCCGGTGCCAAAGCACAGTTGACGCTGGCTTTTAGTGTCTCTGCCAGCGCTCCTGACAAAGAATACCCGCTCAGCATACTCTTTGAGAGCAGTGCAAAAACTGGAGCTGAAGGCACCTCTCCTGTGGTGGGTACGGTGGGCAGCAATTTAATCGTCTTGGTTTCCGAAAAAGATTTTCCGGACAGAAAACTGCTTATTTCTGACTTCGGTGCCCCGAAATTTGTCGACAGCCTCAGGAGTCTGACTTTTGCTCCTACTGTCAAAAATGAACAATTTAGCGCCGGGATTGCTTCAGGCAGTGCCACCATAACCAGTTGGACCGGCAAAAAAGTGGCTGAATTTGATATTTATCCTGACGCAGTCCTTGGTTTCAGAACCCGCAAGTTGCGTGCCCTGGATACAACAGCGGCGACTCTGGCTGCAACTGAGTTTTCTTACAATCCACCAGTGATGTTTGGCCCGCAAAAACTGACAATCACACTCACCACCCCCGACAGCTCGGAGTCTTTCAGCACCACAATTTTTGCCCTGCCCTTCTCACTTCTAGTAGCTATTTTAATCGGTGCAGCCATTGGATTTGGCTACTGGTACAGAACAAAACGTGATGGCCGTCTCACTTTTTAAAAAACCTTTCCAAATAGGCAAAACTCATACTTGCATTAGGCAAGTATTCTGTCTAAACTTAGCTTGTAGTGCATATTTTGGTGCTGTGTGTTTATAGTACTGAAAGCTATTCAAGCCTATGAAAACTGCTCGCAAACGAACACAAAAACTTATCGCTTTGGCAATTATTGCCGCTGCCACCGTCGCTGCAGGCGGATTCGCTGAACAAGGACAGGCCGGCAACTTAAGCTCCGCTTCCGTTACTCTTTCAAATAGTAGGCCTTCGGTTAGGGCTTTAGTTGCTGCTGGAAACTTAGATGGTTCAAGCCAACTTACTATTAAGACTAGCGGCAGCCCCTCAGTGAATACCAATGGATTAGTATCCAATGACAAAATTGCCATTGGTGTAGCAGCTTCCCATTCCTTAACTAATTACGATGTTACAAGTATTATTGATACCGACACTATTGCCCTGGATACCGGTTTGTCGGCCGGAGACCATTTGGAAGATAGGGATGTGATTGCTACTCAATCAGCAGAGTTGACCTCAACTTTCACCCCTGTTTCCCTTATCACTAACGGCTATTTCCGCGTCCTAGTGCCGGCCGCAGCTTCAGACAGCGATGACGACATTCCCGATCAAGACTACTGGGATTTCGGTTCAACCGCTCCGACAGTGGTTTGCTCAGGTGGCGGAATTGGCTCTTATGATGCTTCCACAGCTCAAGCAGGCCAATCAGTTGCCGGCGGCAACTACCATGTCTTTACTTGCCCATACACGGGCACTAATAGCACTGCTGGGGTTACCATTACAATCGATGACCTTATCAACCCCGCTCCGGCAACAGCTTACACCGCCGGAGAAGCTGATACCTACCGGATGATAGTTCAACATCTTAACAGCTCAGATGATGTGATTGACGCCACCACCGTCTCGGTCGGCCTAATAGAAGCTGTTCGCGTAACTGCCACTGTGTCTCCTCAGATTACTTTCTCACTAGCAGGGGTGAACAGCGGCCAAACTCGCTGTGGCCTTTCCACTACAGTGACTACCACCGGCACTACTGTGCCGTTTGGCGAACTAGTAATTAGCGCCCCATCGGTAGGCGCCCATCTACTGAGTGTTTCAACCAATGCCGTCAGCGGTTACTCGGTTACCGTCCGGGAAAACGATCAACTTGGCAGGAATGCCAAGACTTGCATTGGGGGTGGCACGGGTGATAATGAGTGTATTATCGATACGCTTGGAGATGGAGCAATGACCCATACAGACGGTGATGAGTGGGATCCGGCAACCAGCAACAACACTCAGTATGGCTTTGGCTATACGCTCGAAGGGCTTGCTGGCTCCGGTACGCCTGCTTTCGAATACGACTCAACTACAGAAGGCGCCTGCACCGGCACCAGCTGTTTCAGGCAGTTTGCCGATGCAGAACAGCCTGAAGCTGCCGTACAAATCTTATCCAACACCACTTCAACCAACAGCGACACGATGTCTGTCTGCTACAAAGTAAATATCGACACATCTACAATCGCAGGAGACTACGAAAATCACTTGCTTTATACAGCTACGGCTACATTCTAAAAATACATAGGAACCTAAGGAAAATATGATCACTGCCCGTTCATTTTCCGCCTCCAAGCGGTTGCTGCTCCCACTAGCTGGAATTGCTTTTTTCTCTGGTCTTGTCTTTTTTGGCCACCGTGTCGCCCAGGCACAGACTCAGCTCATTGATGACCGCATTGCCCTGACCGCCATGCCCTTGCGAGAAGGTGATGACAACACCCTAATGATTGCGCCAGGAGACAAGCAGCAGGTCCAAATCAGGGTCCGCAACTCCTCAGAACAGCCAATCCGCGTCGGTTCAGTCGCTTTTGACTTCCTGATCGATGATGACGGCAAAACCCCAATCCCGCTGACAGATGAAGTATCTAACCGCTGGAGCCTGGCTTCCTGGCTGACCATGGTTCCCAATGAACAAGTGGTTGCCCCCAATGAGACCGTGGCCGTTAACGTCCTAATTGAAGTGCCGGAGGACGCCCTTCCCGGCGGCCATTACGCCATGGTGGTTCACAGGCCCGTCAATGAAAGTGAAGAAAGACCAGGCGCAACCAATACCACTGTTTCCGAAACCTCGATTAACCAATATGTCGGCACTCTTTTCTATGTGATAGTTGAAGGCCCGATTAACGAGGAAGCTTTCATCCGCGACTTTCAAATGCCCCGGCTGACTGAGTTTGGCCCTGTGCCCTTTTCCTACGTAGTCGAAAATGCCTCCGACATTCACATCAAACCCAAAGCCCACATCGAGATTTTTGATATTTTCGGCCGCAAAGTGGACTCGATCCAGGTTGAGCCGGAAAATGTCTTCCCGCTGATGAGCCGCGAGTTCGAAGACGAGTGGAACCAGGTCTGGGGCTACGGTCTTTATAAAGCCAAGCTCATTATGAGTTATGGCACTCAAGGCCAAGTGGCAGTTGCTCAAACCCAGTTTTGGCTTTTCCCATTCACCCTGGTCTTAGTCATCCTCATTCTGATCCTGACAATGATTGCCATTATCATCTCAGTCCGCCGCCACTACCTGCACCGCAAGGATAATTCAAAAGAGCGAATTGAGGCACTGGAAAACAAACTTAGGCAATATGAGGGCAACCCACTGGACAAATTCGAAGATTAAACCCGGAAAAAGTATGTGCCAACCACTAGGACCATCAACCTAAGCCCGCAAACTTTCGCCAAGAAGCACTTGATGCTCCTGAAGGCTGCCGCCTCAGGAGCTTTTGTGCTGCTGCTCTTGGCTGCAGGCGGGCTTGCCAACCAAGCCAGGGCCCAGGTGCTGGAAAACCCTGCTGAACGCCCGGTGACTGTTTCAGCCTCGGTCCCGGACAACCAAGCCCCCACCACTCCAATCCTGATTGCTCCGGAAAATAATAGCCTGCTGACCGTCAGCCGGCCAACTTTCATTTGGAGAAGAAGCACTGATGCCCAAGCCATGAGCCATTACCAAATGACTTTGAATGGCAGCGTCTTGTTTAATTCTATTCCCCTCAGCGCGACCACCAACAGTTCATTTACCTTGACCTATGACAGCTCCACTGGCTACTATTCCCTGACTCCAAATGAAAATATTGCCGACGGCACTCATAGTTGGAAAATAACTGCATTTGACCATGTAAACAACTCAACTGACTCTGTAACCTGGAGCTTTACAATCGACACCACTGCCCCGGCTTTTATCATCACTAAAATCGGCGAAGTCAGCACCAGCATCTCAGCCCAGGATACCGATACTTTTCCTGCAAGCCCCATCCTGCTGACGCAAAACGAACCGCTGATTACTGGTACCGGCGAGCGCAACAGCACCGTCCAGGCCACGATTAAAACACCCACAAGTTCTCAGACAGCAGTTTTTACAATCAACTCAAGCGGAAACTGGCAGCTGCAGCTGGGCGTTTTACCAAGAGGAGTAATACTTTATCTGGATTTCGTCATTGTTGACCCCGCCGGCAATGTCAGCGTCCTGCTGGATGTACCTTTTATGATCGAAGCAGTAACTGTAGTGGTACCCCCAGAAATCCCGCCAATTCTGCCTCCCGGCATCCCGCCGATAGAGATTCCCAGCCTCAGCCCAACCGAGTGGCAGCATAAAATCCTGGAAAGGTTCATCCCCTTCCTGCCTTCTTCACTGAAGGAGTCCGCACAAATTGAGCTAATTAAGCCGCTGCCCGACAAGCTACCCAAGTACGGCGGCTTCGGACCGGTAGGCGCCTTGCTGCTGCTTCTAATCCCCCCGGCAGCAATGGTTTCTCTGCAGTCAGGTTCATTCGGCTGGCAGTTCTCTGCTGCAGCTCTGAGCCAAATTTTAGCTGTTCTGGGCTACATACCCCGTAAGAAACGGATTGGTTTGGTTTTTGACAGCAGCAGCCAGGCCGGCATTGCCTTTGCCAAGGTGCTGTTTATCGGGGAAACTCCGGAAGGAAAAAAACAGCACCATGTTTTCCTGACAGACTGGGACGGCTATTTCTATGAACATAAACTGCCGGACGGCAAATATCAGGTTACGGTTTCTGCTCCAGGCTACAGCTTGACGTCAAAACTGAAAAAGGAGCCTTATGTGCCGGCAGTGAACTTTTATCAGGGGCAGCTTCTCGAGGTAACTTCAGATCCTGAGACTATAAGCCTCCTCATACCCCTAGATCCGGCACCAGGCAGCCCGGAAGAAGAACATCCCAGGGAATACCGGCACAGCTGGCAGATTTTGGGCATGGAAGCACTGCGGTTTTTGAGACCAGGCTCGCTATTCTTCTTTGTGCTGGCGTTGGGACTCACACTCTTCTTCCCCACGCCAATTAATTTGCTGGCCGTGGCTTTGTATATTTTGGCAGCCATATTCTTGCATTTTTATAGGAGGAGGACTCAACTGCTTGGACTGGTTGCAGATACTACTGGAGAACCTCTTGAAAACGCCATTTTCCGCTTCTTAATGCCGGGAACGGCAAAGACTATGGCCGTGTTTCAAAGTGACCGGTATGGCTTGTTCAAACTGCCGGTCAAACAAGGCAAGATACTGGCCGAGGTGGTCTATTACGGCAAAAAGACCGGCAGGGACAGGAACAGGATCGAACTGGGCATTGCAGCCGATGAGCAGGTTGCGGTTGTGCTGTCCTAACCTTCTCTCATCACATCGACGCAAACTTCACGGCCTGAATAGAAACCCTAAGCCAAGCGGCAGAACCTATTTTCTAACCCAAAAGAAGCAATTTACCATAAAGAAGCTTATTTTTGCTTGATGAGTCCTTACTCCTCTCTTACAAGAAATTCTTATCACTCTTACACCATCATTGCCAATTCCAGGCATGGAGGCTTTTTTGGGTTATCCGAAACAGTTGTAAGAAGGTTGCTATTTTCTTCCGCCCAGTATTCATCAGAAAAATGTTATTTTCTACAACTGTTTAAATGCTCCTTTTAAGCGCCTTTTTGACTATTTTATCGTCCAATAGATTCCTACTCGAGGTAATTTGATCATAACAAATATAAGAATTTGGTGAAAAATAGAGTAATATTAGTAACCTATAGTTTTGTTTGCTACTGTGTTGGAATCATTTAATAATTTATTACAGCATGACGATATTACCCGCACTTATTTTCGGTTTTTGCTGGATATTTACTTCATTCTGCAGTTATGAACGACTAATTTTAAGTATTATTGTATATTTTTTGCAGTTGTTCGGATTTTTACGGCAATTGTTATTTTCTCCGCATTTTTATGGTTTTATTGTTGCACTGCCTGGTATTTATTATTGCATTTTATTTTATTTGCTTATTATCTCTCCTTTTTGGTTATTTCTGCTCATGGTTTTTACTAGATATTCCTGACCCGAATTAATTTGGTTTATATTCTGGTGTTTTGCAGGAGGAGGAAGAATAGGCGGATTTTCACCCTATATTTGAGGCTTTGCAGGAACAAAATTTGAAGAAATTTACTGATCTATACTCGAGGAATATTTATTTAATTCACACTCGCTCAGCCATTTATTCTTTCTGCAAAATACACTCTGCTAGCTGTTGCAGCTCATTGATGATTATTTGGGCAGACGGAGACTGCGGATAGTAAAAACGGGCAAAACCCGCATCATCTGCGATAATTTCCCAAAAACGGTCGAATACCATAGTAAAGGATAAAATTTGTTGATGCAGAGGTCTTACATTACTCTTACAAATCTCTAGCAATTCGTTTATTTCTCTGCTAATTCCAGAGTAACCTTCTACCACATCGCTTATACCGTATTCCGGCAGCAATAATTCCCGCTCAGCACCCAGCTTCCATTCTTTCACTGAAAATATCAATACTGATTTTGCATAGAGGCTCTCACACTCATTTAATACTCTCTCACTGAAAGTTCCGGCCGCAGCGTAAACTCCTCTGTTGATTGGCATAGCCCACTCAGCGACCAAAAGCTTCCTCAGGTATCTGAACTGTGGATCGCCCTTTGGAGGCTTTAAAAAGACAAGGATTTCAAAGCTGCCTGTCCATGTATCCCATTTCTGAGACAAGGCCGGAAATGAGCGGCTTAGTTCTCTTCTTCCTTGGCTTGATAGAGATAACCTGGTTTGACCTAAGACTTTTTCTTTCAGCAGCAGGCCTTTGGCCTCCAAATGATGGATTAAAGAACGACGCCCACCAGGTGTAAGTTCGGGCAATAATAAGGGTACAGCCTGATACGGCAATGACACCGGTTTGGCTTGGCCAGGATGGAGCAATAAGAGCAGTTTGGCTGAATTTTCTTTCATTATGTTAGAGAATAATTAATTTTTCTCAAGTATATCTGTAATCTTGTAGTTATTATTGCATTTATTATTAAATTATAATTATGACTCTTTTATGTCATGTTTTTGTCAGTTATCCACATTTTTGTACCCGAATATGAGGATTGGGGCAATATCGTGGATTAACAATAGTCATTTTTGTGCTTTTTAGCCTGGTATTTCAGTTCATAGAATCCATTGTTTAGATTTCACTTCACATACTACATCATAATTAATAGTGAACACAAGCAGAGCAAATTGTGGATATACCCCGGGTAGATCGGTAAACACTCTTTAATCAGCATTTTTTACGACCATATTTGAATGCATTTGATATCTATGAAAGTTGTGAAATGATTTCTGCATTTGCACCACTTTTCCCAAGAGAGCCATTTGGCGATTAATCGCTGCAACAAGCATGATTTTCCCTGGTTTCTTGACTATTGACTGCCCCACCTCAAGACCACTAGACTTAAAAGTGCTATCTAACTCGTCTAATGAACCTGGTAGCCTAGAGTCACTGGGAAAATTAGCAAAACTGCAA
Source organism: uncultured Pseudomonadales bacterium (assembly GCA_964455555.1). Taxonomy (GTDB): domain Bacteria; phylum Patescibacteriota; class Microgenomatia; order UBA1400; family PJMF01; genus UBA1370. Next base: position 121,659 of record CAYVXV010000001.1, read on the forward strand.
CAAAAAACGCCTAATTCACAAAATCATCATGTCTGCCCCATCTCAGTACATCACCAGCGTGCTTTTTGCTTTTCAAGCCTTCTTGCATCAACAAGAAACAGGTGATAATACGCGCGCGCAAGAGAACGCTACGCTGCTTTTGCTCAGCTACCTCGAGTATAAAACTGACCTCAACAGCTGGTCGATCGATGAGTTTGAACATTTCCTCGAGTCATCACCGGAAGCACAAAATTTTAGCAGCTACCCAAAACAACTTGTGAGCCAGTTTGTCCGCAAGTATCCGCCCTACCAGACAAGCGTGCTGCTTCACCACTTCACCCTAGCACTCAAGGCAGATCAGTGCTCTTACTCAACTCTTAAAAATTATCGCAGTGATATCAATCAATTCCTACACTTTGCCAGAGAAACAGAAGTTTTAAGGGCGCTTTCAAAACCCAAAATTGTAGCTTTTCTGCGGTCTCAGCGTCAAAAAGGCCTTAAGCGCTCAACAGCCAACCGAAAACTGGTCAGTCTGACCCAGTTTGCCATTTGGCTGGAAAAGTCAGGATACCTGGAAGGCGTATCATCTTGGCTTAATGAGCTTGGCTCCCGCCTGGCAGAGTTAAGCGACCAATGGGACCTCCCAGAAGGCAGTACTGAAGCAAGCAGCACACTAGATCAAGCAGATTATCAAGATGAGCGGCAGTGGACTCTCCCTCTCCCAACTTCTCCTCAGCTAAGCACCACTGACCGCTCATCAATCACAGAGTCTGTTGCCGGTGTAGCTGGTCTTGCCAATGCAGCCATCGCAGAGCCGGCTGCCACACAAAGCACGCCGGTTGCCACTGCACAACACCGCCAAGAATTCCGTTCGCGGCTAAAACAGCACCTTACAGCGCTTTCACGCCGAGTAAAAAATGAAAATGGCAACAAACCATTTTTACCCTACTTGAATTTGGCTGTTATGGTGCTCTTTCTGCTGGGCGTGGGAGTATTTGGCTACCAGCAATTTATCCGCGATACAGTTTCACCTTTTGCTTATCCCAGCACCCTAACCCGCCCCAATCGGACACTTTCATTTCAAGGCCGCCTTACCGATACCAACCGCAATCCAATAACTGGCGAAACTGATATGAGGTTCAAGCTTTATGACAGCGGTCCAGGCATTGGCAGCGGCAACATCCTTTGGGATTCTGGCACCTGTACTGTTGATCCTGATCAAGACGGTATTTTCAGCACCGGGCTGGGCGATGAGTGCGGTGATGAGATTACTGATGACGTCTTTACCGAAAACAGCAATGTCTGGCTTCAGGTCGAGATTGACAATGGCGTAACCTATGAAGTGCTGGAACCCAGGCAAAGCATTAAAACCGTACCATATGCATTAAATTCTGAAACCCTACAGGGCTTCCCCGCCTCCATGAGCGCTACAGAAAACACGGTAGTGGTAATGAATGCAGATGGTGATATTGAGCTCGGCAGCCTGAATCCAGATCTGCGTTCTACCAATGGCACCTTTACTATCGAGGCTCAGTCACTAGTGCTTCAAACAGTTTCGGGTTCCAATGGGGATATTGTCTTGGCTCCAGACGGAACCGGCCAGGTAGGTGTTTTGTCTAACCTCTTTATGTCTGGGTATCTTTCGGCTCCTGGGGCTACCTTAAGCGCTACCTACGCCGGAGGAATTCCCCTGGTGGTAAATGGCGTCAGCGGCCAGACGGCCAATCTAACCGAGTGGCATGATGGGGATGGGAATGTAACGGTGGTGGATGAGGATGGGCGTATTGGGATTGGGACAAGTAATCCGAGCTATGGACTCGATGTAAATGGCGATGCCCGCATCTCAACCCTGGGAGGCGGCGCTACAGATACGGTTGTTACCCATGCATCAGGAGTGCTGCAGTCCCGCTCTATTGACTCAAGGGTTTGGGGCACAAGCCTAGTTGATGGCTCATCCTTGACCGCCAACTTCCTTACGAAGGTATCCGATGCCAATACAATTATTAACAGCATAGTTTTTGACGATGGCACAAATGTAGGCATTGGCACCACCAACCCAACCGTAGGACTTCACGTCAGAAAACAAGACAGCACTTTTGGCGGTGATGATTTTGGTGCCAGCAGCGCCATTAATATTGCGGTTGGTGCTGGCCTACACGAGCCAATTCTCAGGTTTAAAACCGATAGCACTTCTCGCTGGGAACTTTTTGCCTACGGCACTACTTCAGCAAACGCCGGCAAGTTTGGAATAGCTGATGGCGGCAACCATTCCAGTCCCGCACTAGTAATTGACACTGACAAGAGGGTCGGGATTGGCACTACTAGTCCGGAAACAATTCTAGATGTGGGGGGTCATATAACGAGCCGCGGCTCCTCGAGCGGTCTGAGTGTTTACAAACCTAGCGACTCTTCTACACGAGTGAGTTTGGACTGGGCTGGCGATATGGCCACAATCTTATTGGCACCTAGTGGTTCTGGTGCCATAAGTGGTCTAGGTGTATATGACACATTTGCTGGAACAAACTACTTGCACGTGTCAGGCTCTGGTATTATCGTTGGTACCCCCAACCCTATTGCTGACCCCTTTGTTGCCAATTTGCCAGCTGCCAGCATTGCTTTACCTGAAAATGGTCTAATCCAAGGCGGACTAACAGCGGCAAATTTTTCAGCTTTTCAAACCACAGCCCAGGCTGGATCTCCAGCTGGCTATGGTGCCTGGATGACACACAATGCTTATTTTGATGGCACCAACTGGAGGCAGCCAAGGGGAACCGGAACAGCTTCATTCTTGTATACGACCAATAATCACCTGGGGTGGAGCTGGAGATATGCCGGAAGCAACGGCACTGATAACGCAGTAATTACTCCTGGAGAGGTTGCTTCATTGTCTTCAAGCGGGGTGCTCAGACTGCCTCTTTCGGGCGCAGTTCTCCATGCTGGAACTGCATCAACTACATATCAGATTCCGCATGGCGGAGGAAGTAATTTCCTACCTCAAATTCAAAACAATCAATCTTCCGGTGTTGCCGGCATCTCGGTGGGAGTCAGTAATTCCACTAATCGTCGCGCCGGCCTATTTATGGATGACACAAATACTGCATGGGGACTTAGTTTTACCTTTGGCAGTGGGGGTGGTGTGCCCTTTGTTATCAATATGGCGGGCAATGAGAGAATGAGAGTAACATATACTGGCAATGTCGGGATTGGCACAACCAACCCAGGAGTGCCGCTCCATGTTGCTGGCAACGCCAGGGTTACTTTTGCGGCTGCAGCCGCCAACACGGTCTGTCGTGACGGCAATGGTACTTTCTCTGTCTGCTCTTCTCTTTCTCAATACAAAGACAACCAAAAGAACTTGTCTTTGGGACTAGATACCATTATGCAGCTGCGTCCTGTCGAATTTGACTGGAACATAAATGATAAATCTCATGATCTTGGCTTGATTGCCGAGGAGGTGGCGGCTGTCAATCCTATTTTGGCCCAGTATGAGTCCGACGGCACTCTGTCTGGAGTCAAATACCATCACATGACAGCATTGTTGATTAAAGGTATCCAGCAGCAGCAGACACAAATTGCCACCCTTTCCTCGCAGCTGGCTACACTTAATCCCAACAATTTTGCCACATTGCAGCTAGACAGCTTCTTTATTGATTCGACAGGTAATCTAGCAATTGAGCAAACTGAGCAGGGAGAATACCAGGTCAGAAACACAGCTGACAACTCCTTGGCTGCTGTTATGGGCAGGATGGCGGAGTTGGTGGTAGGAAAGATACGCGCTGGCTCTATTGCTGTACGCGAACTGAGCACAGATGCTATCACCATCGCCGGCCTGCCGCTTCGTGACTACATCGCCTCCACCGTAATGCAGATGGGCGGTACTCAAAACGAAACCGGTTCAGCAGAATTGCTCTCCCCTGTTGCCAAACTAGATAATCTAGAAGTAACCGGCGCAAGCCTGCTTGCAGAATTACTGGTTACCGAAGATGCCACCTTCTCCGGCACCCTGACTGCAGAAACCACCAGGCTGGGTGAGCTAACCGCCAACTCCGCCACAATTGAAGGCACACTTATAGCAGACAATATTGCTACTGAAAATATTGAGGCAGACACAATTTTTGCTGCTACCATTAGCGCTTACTCTTCCCGGTTGGCGCTGCTTGAAGCCAGGACAGCTGAATTTGAAAACATGAAAGCCCAAACAGCTGAACTCATGGAAGCTACTGTATCTGGCACACTTTATGCCAACAATATTTACAACTTCGATGACAAGATTGCCAGCGCTTTCAATGAACCAACTATGACAGATATTCTTAAAAACAAAGTCTTTGATAGCATCAACACCACCCAAAACAGCCTAGCCCTGGTTTATGACTCGGTGCAATTGGCCGGCTATGAAGCCACATCATCCGCCGGACTCAATCTAACCTTGGCAGACATCCAGACCGAAGGTGACGACCTAAACCTTGGCGCTGCAACAGTCTTTGTTGACCAATACTTCAAGGTCAACGGCATCGCTTATGTAGCTGACTCGCTGGGTGTCGGCAACAAACTCTTGATTGGCCAAGGCATGGCAATCGCCGACGGCATGATCAACTACACTGCTCCGTTCGGCAGCGAGCAGCTCTTCCAGATTCAACCATCCGGACGCGGAACACTCTCATTAATGGCCGGCTTGATGTCATTGACAGAAAACGGCAACGTTATTATTGATGGCAACCTGGCTGTAACCGGAAATCTGGCGGTGCAAGACACCCTTCTCACCAACTTGATGCAGCCGGCTGATTTCGGCAACCCATTTCAGGTTCAAGTAGCAGGAGTCAGTGATGACGGTACAACAGTTAGGGATTCGCGGTTTGAAATTGTTAATGAAATCGGTACGCCAGTGGCAACAATTTCTGCTCAAGGCCGTGCTGAATTTGCCTCCGGAATTGGCGTTGGGGCAGAAAACCTGGGAGAAAATGAAAATAATGAGGCCACTGCAGGAAAAACCTCCGGAAAAGCCACTATTTTAGCCGGCCAATCTCAACTAACCATTCGCTCGGAAAAGATTACCGCCAACTCTCTCGTCTATGTCACTCCGGTAGGCAGCACTCAAAACCAGGTGCTCTACGTTAAATCGCAGACTGCTGAAAATCCGGACACATCAGAAAAAGAGGGCAAGTTTGTGGTTGGGTTTGACAGCCCAGTAACCGAAGCTGTCCAGTTTAACTGGTGGATTATTAATTAATAAGCCTGGTGAAAAGCACAGCCGCCATTGTTCCTTGCCGCAAAAAAGCCCCCCGGCCAAAGCCGGAGGGCTGTATCTTTTTTAACCTTTTAATCTAAACACTCAAAGTATCTGCCGGAAACCGGCGGCACTCCGCACCTAGTTGCGCTTTTGGCAGCATCTGGATCACCAGTGTTGTTGAGCTGTGCCCAAAGTACAAAGCTTTCTCCATTTGGCACTCCACCGTATTCACAGTTCTCCGGCACCTCTTTCATATAGACAGTACTGCCGACAGCAAAGCTTCCTGTTCCAGGTAAAACCCCTTCGCAGGTGCCGCTGTTTATAGGATATGCTTGAGTATCGTTGTAATACATTCTCAAAGCGGTTTTAAGCTGGCTTAAGTCATTTTTAATCTTGGTATCAGCTCCTCTTTCCCTGATGCCAACCATGTTGGCCAAAAGAACTGCGGTTAAGATACCGATCAAGGCTACAACCACCAACAGCTCTATAAGAGTAAAACCATAATTATTCTTGTTTTTCATATAACTCCTTTAATCATAATCAATAGGTAGGTCTGGAATGCTTTCATCGTCAATCTCTATTATTGGGGGAAGCGGATCAGGCATACGTTGATTACTGCTACTAACTCCATAGTTACAAATTACGGAAGTCCCGTCGCCGCACAGGCAGGGGCCGCCATCACAAGTGGTGTTGTAAACCAAAACTTCCCCACTTCCGTCAGGCCTGGCATTTTTGAGGTCTTTGTCCTTTTCATTCTCTAGGTCAGCATAAAGCTGATAAGCTCTTTCTGTTGGGTTGTATTGATAATAGTATTTTTTATCTGCAATTGGATCTTGAGGAAGCTGAACCATATAAGTGGCCTGGTTATTGGAGAAGGGTGCGCCCCATTCGCACGCTGTTGGAGATTCCACTGTGCCGCAGCCGACAATTCTGCCGTTTGAGCTCTCTGGGTACTGACCCTGGTCGTTGTAATAAATCTCCAGCGCCCTAGTGATCGCATCTATATCTTGTTTTCTCCTGGCATCCCTGCCCTTTTGCTGGGAACTAAGGAGCCCGCCGATGCCAATGGCGGTAAGTAGGCCGATGATAACCATAACCACCAAAAGCTCAAGCAAGGTAAACCCTGCCGTGGCTCTTCTTTTCCGGCTATGAGTAAAAAAACCATTTGATAACTTTGAGCTGGTGATTTTGGTTTTCATAAGTTCCTTAATAAACATCTTATTCCGACTGACCCACTGCTTCAGTACAGGTAGTGTTTTCTAAACATGCCTGCCTAGTCTCATATGGAGGCTGACCATCACAATCTGTTGGATCGTCCCAAGCCTGGCAGTCAAAGGTGGCACCCAAGGGGCAGCAATAGCCTTCAGACAAACCGGTTCCGGAATAGTTGCGGTAGCTCACCGGCGTCCCTTCCGAAACACCATAATTATAGGAACTGGCATCGTATACAGCACCCTGTTGGGAGGCAGTGTCTGCAGGAAGCCCACAGCCCCCTATGCAGTTAAGTTGAGAGATAACAGGATCTTCCTGCCATTGCAAGGCCGTATAAACCCGGAAGCCCTTGCAGGTATTTGCAGTCGATGGATATGGCATGTAAACATATGGATCATTGAGTGGATCGCAGGGAATGCTGCTTAGGTAAGGCCTGAGACCTGTTCCGGAGCAATCCTTCAAAATGTCCGGCGGGGGGTAGCAGCCATTGTCACTATAGTACTCCTCAAAAGCCACTTTTATCTTCTGCAGGTCATCTTTCCTCTGGGAATCGCGAGCACGGTCGATTTGTTTACCCCGCAGCATTCCCATTAACGCCACAAACAAGACTCCAATAATGGCAACTACGATTAACACTTCAGTCATTGAAAGACCATGGTTGCGGGCAGAAAAGGTACCATGCATAGGCTGTCTTTACTATACACTAATTTTTTTTGTCAATCACGCCTGATTGCCTCTTTACAGGAGGGGCGAAAAATTGGTTAAATGATAGGGCAAAAACCTCCTAAAATTATCGGTTTTCTGCATGAAAAACCTTATGAAAAATTCCACTGTCTCATTTAGAAAACTTTCGCTCTACACTCTTGTTGCCAGCATGGCCGTTACGACACTGCTGATCATGCCGATAACCGACTCATTTATTAATCACAGCAAGGTATATACTTTTTTTGGCTTCTCGCTGCTGGTTGCGATGCTGTTCCTAGTAAGGTCTCTTAAAAAAAGCAGCTTCGACTTCGTTATGAGCCCGCTTAGCATGCCATTGGGATTGCTGGGCCTGGCTGCCTTGCTCTCAAGCTTTCTGACCAATGCATATCCCGTAGAAAACTTGGTCGGCATGGGCGGCGTCTACCTGGGCTTTGTAGTAGTTGCCTTACTAGGTAGTGCTTTGCTCCCCAAGTATTCCGCTAAAACATTTGTCTTATACATGGGTGGCTTGGCGGCAACGATTTTTGCCCTAAGCTTGATTCAGCTGGCTGGCTTTGGCCCTGCCCAGTGGATCAACAATGCCACAGGCTTAAATATTCCCGGCAACTTTATCTTTAATGTCACCGGCTCACCACTGGTTGCTCTGCAGTTCAGCTTGATAGCCATGGTCGGCATGATTGGTTATTCAGTGGTTAACCGAAAGGTTGATAAAGCTCATGCCATTCTGCTCCCGATCCTACTGATAGCAGCTGGAGCCTATGTGTTTAACATGTTGCCAGAAAAACCAGCCTCTCTGGTACTACCCTCATTCACCGCAAGCTGGTCGGTGGCACTCGATGCTATCCGCAGCCCTCGGTCAGCCATAATTGGAGTAGGCCCCGAGAGCTATGCAAATGCATACAACCAATTTAAGCCTCTATGGGTTAACGGGCAAAGCTACTGGAATATCAACTTTAACCAAGCAGCCAGCGTTCCGCTTACCCTACTTACAACGATGGGCTTCCTCGGCTTAATAGCTTGGATCCTTTTAGCTTACAAATTGGTCAGGATGCTTAAAACAGTAAATGAAGAAAATAAACCTGTTCTTTGGATGGCAGTAAGTATGATGGTGCTGCAACTGATCCTGCCGTCAAATATTGTGATGATGGCGCTGCTCGGCGCAACTTTGGCAGTGCTAATTGCTGCAGAAAGGCATAAGCTGCCTGTGCTTCAGTTGCACGCACTTTCAGCCAAAATCACCAATTTGAAAAAAGCAGAGGCCATGCCTGCAGGTACAAATCAGGATAAAAGTTTCGTCTCACCCTTCAATATTGTGGCTGTAGTGCTGTTAATTGGCACAATAACCCTTACTTACCTGACAGGCCGGACCTATGCTGCCCAATATTACTTGAATGAAGCCAACAAAGCAGCTTTGCAGGATGATGCGGTAAGAACGTATCAACTCCAACAGCGGGCAATTGCCATGAACCCATATTTGGATATTTTTAGAAGGCAGTACTCAATGACTAACTTGCTCATTGCCATAGCCTTGTCCAATAAAGTTGATGCCACAGAACAAAATCAGCAGCAGGTTGGCGAACTGCTCCAACAAGCCATCCGAGAAGCTCAGGCTGCCACCATGCTTGACCCTGGCGACACCAACAATTGGATTACCTTAGCTACAATCTATGAAAACATGATTGGGGCTACCGACGAAGCACCTGAATGGGCTGTTCAAGCATACGTCAGGGCAATAGAAACCAATCCCATGGATCCTAATCTCAGGATCGCGCTAGGAGGAATCTTCCTGGGACAAGAGCAATTTGGCCAGGCCGCCGGCATTTTCGAACAAGCTATAAATATTAAGCCGGATTATGCCAACTCATATTACAATTTAGCCAATGCCCTAAAGCAGCTCAACCAGCTGGAACAAGCTAAAGCTGCGTATCAGCAAGTGCTTGCCCTGATTGATCCAAACACTGATGACTATACTCAAGTAGCCCTTGAACTTGAAGAATTGGAAGAGCTTATTGCTCAAACAGGCGGCGATTTGGAAGAAGGTGAAGAATCAGCCGGCTCTCAAACACCTTCAATTCTTGAGCAAAACCTGCTGAATTCCGGCGGCCTGCCAAGCAATGCTTCTGATCTCGACCTAGATCAAGCAATGCCTGAACCGGTCATAGACCCAGCCACTGAAACACCACCAACAGGAGACCCCAACGAGCCAACTTCGACCACTCTTCCTCAAGGCAGCGAATCACTCTAATTTTGGAGCAATGATATTTAAAGCCCCCGCTGCGCGGGGGCTTTTTATGATCAACAATATTCAAGAAAAATTTAACTAATTTAAAGTAGGCGGCTGACCATTGTTATCACCACTATCAACCGACTCGTTCTTTGCCACCATATTAAAAACAGCTTTGCGAAGGCTGGGCAATCCATCTCCGGTCACTCCGCTAAACAATAGCACATCTTCCCCTTCTTTAGTAAAAATGCCCGTTATAGCCTCCTGAAGTTCCATAGAGTATAAATCCGACTTGTTAACACTGACCTGGTATGGTTTTTTTATTAAAAGCGGTCCGTAATGCTGTAATTCTTTCTTTAAACTAATGAATTGTTCAAGCAAGCGCTGAGCTTTAGCCTCAATAGAAACTTCATCATCGAATACAACTGCCTCATCTAAAGCGAGGACAAAAAGCAGCATTGAAGTATTTTCAATATGCCTCAAAAACTCAAACCCAAGGCCTTTACCCTGGCTGGCACCCTCAATCAGTCCCGGTATATCTGCCAAAACTACCTCGTTCCTCTCGCGGTCCTTTTCATCTGCATCCAGTACACCCAGGTTTGGCTCAAGTGTTGTAAAAGGATAATTGGCAATTTTTGGCCGTGCCTTGGTCAGGCGGGATAAGAGCGTACTTTTGCCAGCATTGGGAAAGCCGACCAGGCCTACATCAGCCAACAATTTAAGCTCCAGAACCACCAGCCTTTTCTCTCCTGTAGCGCCGTATTCTGCCTCGAGCGGAGTGGTGTTGGCAGGGCCTTTAAAGGCTACATTGCCCCGGCCTCCAAAACCTCCTTGGCAGATAATCACTTCCTGGCCGTGTTCAGTTATGGTTCCGACCAAGACTTTTTCCGGATTTTGGTATGCATCTTTCAATAACTCTTCAGGTTCAGTTGTTAATACGGTGCCCTCAAGAGCGGTTAGCCAGGCATCCTCTTCTCTAGCCGGAGGTTTTTGCCCTTCTTTTTCCAGATAATACTTTTCCCTGAGTACATCATCTTTTTTCCATGTTTCAGAAATGCCCTTAATCATGCGGCGCTTGCGGGCAATTTCATTTTCAGCCACTGCCCAAATCTCGGTTCCAATAGGGACTTCCAGCACTACATCATCACTTTTGGCACCATATTTTTTCCTGCTGCCTCCTGGAATTCCGTCTTCCGCCACAAATTCAACTTTGCCGGCATAGGGCTTGAGGGTTGAAAAAGACTTAGTGCCGCGCAGCACAATACTGCCGCCTGCCCCGCCGGCTCCCCCGTCCGGGCCGCCTTTTAGGACATACTTCTCACGATGAAAACTAACCCGGCCTGTGCCGCCATCGCCTGCCAGAAGAATTAATGATACGAGATCTGTCATACAGTCCTTATTATACCGTTGAAATAAATTTTCTGCCTGGTAAAACCGATCGGCAAAATAATCCCGGCAGGATGAGACGCTATCTCAGATAGTTGAGAGGATCTAAAAGCACTCCACCCTGGCGGATTTCAAAGTGCAAGTGCACGCCTGTCGACCGGCCGGTGCTGCCCATCTGGCCAATGACATCACCGCGATTGACCCGCTGCCCCACGGAAACTTGAACCACACTTAGATGAGCATAGAGGGTTGTGGAACCGTTGCCGTGGTCGATCATCACTCGGTTGCCATAACCCCAGTTGTCAGGCCAACCGGCCACAACCACTGTTCCGCTGTCGGCAGCCAGTATTGGCCCACCACCGCTGTTGGCAATATCAATAGCCTTGTGGTAGAACCGGTAGCCCTGAGTAATTCTGCCCGAAGTTGGCCAGACGTAGGAACCAAAAGCGGTGACAGATCCTGCATCCGGCGTTTCCACCACAGCATAACGCCTCTGAGGAGCAGGTGTAGTGGTGTTCCGCTGAGGCGGAACTCCATCAGGCACCATAATAAATTGGCCGGTAGCCAACTCAAAAGTTTCATCATTCAAAAATTCGTTGAACGGATAGTCAACAATCACCTGCACCTGCGAGCCCTCAAGGCCATAGCGCTTGCCGACCGAATAAATAGTTTCACCACGCTGAACTTTGTGCCTTATGCCATCAACCGGCAGAATCCTTAATTCCATCCCCGGTTTTATGGGAGATCTCTCTGTCAGATTGTTTTCCCAAAGCACTGTGGTTATATCCAGGCCGTAGCGGCTGGCAATACTCGAGAGGGTCTCGCCCTCAGAAACTACATGGGTAATGATTTCGCCGCCGCGGAATTGTTTAACCTCTTCCGCTTGCTGGGTTGAAAAACTAGAGCTGTAGGCAGTAGCTTGGAGGATTCCTTGGTTGGCCTCATCTCGTCCAGTCTCTTCTGAACCTGAAAATACCACCGGGCCGACTGTGATAACCAAAAATAGCAAGCCTATGGTGCCAAAATGAAGAAATGGCCGAACGTATTTGCCCCGCTTCTGATAAAGAAAATCAACTACCACATCTTTGAAAAGTTCAAATTTGCTAAACCAGCGATAAAATCGGCTGCGAATGTACAAATGGACAAACCGGAAATATTCACCGAGGTCTTTAAAAATTGGCGGCAGTTTCAATCTAAATACAATTTTTCTTGCCATAGCGTCAAGAAATATCCTACTAAGAATTGCCTAAAAACTCCAGTGGCAGCTGCTTTCTAACAACACTACCTTATGGTATTTTTGGCAAAACCCCGAGTGATTAAGCCTCCTTGAGAGAAGCCAAGAATTCCTTGTTGGACTTTGTCTTCCTCAACTGGCCAACCAAAGTGCTGGTTCGCTCTTCCCTATCTAGCATATCAAGCATGCGGTGAAGCGTGGTGATATTCTGATAAGTCATGCTGTCAATCAAGAGGTCATCGCGGCGAGTACCTGACTTCTGAACATCGATGGCGGGATAAATCCTGCGCTCAGCCAAGCGGCGTTCCAGATGCACTTCCTGGTTGCCTGTGCCCTTAAACTCTTCATAAATTAGATCATCCATTCTCGAACCGGTCTCCACCAAGGCGGTACCGATAATCGTCAATGATCCGGGAATTTCAAAATTCCTTGCCGCACCGAAGAATTTCTTCGGCGGGAACAAGGCGGCAGGATCAAAGCCTCCCGAAAGGGTTCTACCTGAGGTTGGAATAGCCAAGTTGTAAGCGCGAGCCAACCTGGTAATAGAATCCAGAAGTATGAGTACGTCATGGCCCATCTCCACCATCCGCTTAGCCTTGGCCAAAGCCAACTCAGCTACGCGGACCTGATCTTCTGCCGATTCATCAAAGTTGCTGGCAGCCACTTCGCCCCTGTCTTTGGTCAGGCGGCCAATGTGGCGGCGGATGTCGGTTACTTCCTCAGGCCGCTCACCCACCAATACAGCCATCAGATGAATTTCCGGATGGTTTTTGGCCACACCGCTGGCAATATCCTTAAGGAGTGTGGTTTTACCAGCTTTAGGAGGTGAAACCAACAAGCCGCGCTGGCCCTTACCAATCGGAGCCAACATGTCAATAATCCTAAGAGAAAGCGGCTCTTCACTAATTTCGAGCTTGATCTGCTCATCCGGATAAACCGGAGTTAATTTTTTGAATACTGGTCTATTGAGGTGCATAAACTCCTCAACCGGCAAATCATTGACGCGGTCTACCTTGAGAAGCCCCCAATAGCGCTCATTATCTTTGGGCTCGCGCACGGGGCCTTCTACCAAGTCTCCTGAACGGAGTTTAAAACGCCGCAGCTGTGAGTTAGAAATGTAAACATCGCCCTCATCCTCGCCGCTTAGACTGGTCCTTAGAACACCATGGCCGTCCCTGGATGTATCAAGAACTCCGATTACTGTTTGAGTCTTGTTGTCCTGGCGGCTGTATGCACTGTGGCCATTCTCACCGGTGTATTCTTCCGGTTCTTTGAGAGGTACAACAGGAACCTTTTTAAGGTTTCTTTTGTTTGTTTCTTCCTTGGGGGAGGTGTCTCTGCCTACTACAGAGGCTGACTTATTTGTATCTGCGCTTTTGGCGCTATTCGTTTTGCTGCTTGAGGCAGCATCGGTTTTTCTTGGCATAATCCTAAAAAATTACTGATAATACTTAATATTTAGTACCTAATGATGATAAAGTCTGGAGCGGTCATGATAACTCAAAAGAAGAGAAGCAAACGGTTAACTTAACGGGTGACCAGATTACAACAATACTCTGTTTTCTGGGGTTGGCTGGTATTATGGCAAGAAAGTTGCCAAAAGTCAATCCAGCCATTCTTCTAAAAGTTTTTCGGCCAGTTTGGCTACAGCCACTGCCGGTTAGTCGCTTAGCTCCCCCAGACCGGTTGTTATCCCCTGACTAGATGGAACAGCCGGATTGGTCAAGTCTTGGGAGGCCTGAGAGTCCTTGGTTGGATCAATAATTTTGGCATATCTAAAATGGCGGATCGGGCCCTTGAGAAACTTACAGGTATACAAGATTAGGTTGGCACTATAATCAGTGATTTCCTCACCCTCTTCCCCGGCATAAATCTCATAAACCCACTTGCGCTTGTCGGCAATTATTTCAATTCTGTCTCCAGGCTGAGTATCGGGTAGCAGATAAAACGAGTGATATTTCCAATAATCATCCTTCCACCACCATTTCCAGCCATAGCGGTGGGCTGCTAAGATCATCGGTGTTTCCCTATCTCCAGGCACACCAAAGTTCGGCACCTGCCAAACACCCTCAGCCAGAGCAACGTTTGGGTCCTCAGTCGGCCTTAATAAAGTGTTTACTCCTATCCTGGGAATAATAATCCAGTTTCCGTCCGGCAGATTTTCATCAACCGGGGGTATGTAGGGCTGCTCCTCCTGCACGATTGGTTCGAGAAAGCCGCCTCCGAGAGGCGTCCCCTGCTCCGGAGTGCTGATTTCAATTACATCAGCCGGAAAAACCGAATAATAAACCGCCGGAACAAAGATCACCGCCGCAATCAAAATACTCAAGATTACTATTAGAGAAAGAAGGTGTCCGGTAGCCCTTTTCCAAATTGGCTTGGAAGCTGAAACAGGCGCATAAGCCTGATTTTTCTCTGGTTGCTCCTCCGGCACTGGAGTTGCAACCGTGCTTGACACAGACTGCCTGGCTGCAACCACTTCCGACTCAGGTTGCTGATCCAAAGTTGCAGCCGGCCAAGGCCGCTGGTCTTTTGCTGCCTCGAAAACCTGTTGTTCGCCGCTTTCAATTTCCTTGGCATGAGAAAGCGCTTTCCTAAGTGTACTTAAATCTATTTTTCCGTCTTTCTCTATCTCGCTGCGTATCGTACCGTCAAAAATAGTAACAGTACTGCGTTTTGCCAATTCGTGATCAATGGGATGCGGCGTGACATAGAAATTATTGCCTCCAAGCCGTTTCCGGACATTGGGGAATGAATTCCTGAGCAAACGTGGTTCTGTCGACAAATCTACATTCATAATGGTAATCACCTCCGGCAGCCATAAGGCTTTCGGCACATGAATTATACCTGTAAACAGGTTAAAAATCAATGTTATAGGACTATTTGGGGATGGGGCAAAAAAAGCAGTGTGTGAGAGCTCAGCTGCCTGCCCAACTGCCGAACTCTCACGCAGCACTCTTTTTACCTGTACTTCACAGCCACAACTATGACTGTGTAATGGCTTTTAATCTACTTTGTAGCAAAAAGATTTCGTTTACAAGCGACCTTCTCCCTGCTACTATTGTTCTCACTGAATGTTCATCACTGAGCATTCGCTTAATCAAAAGGCATTGTTGTTCGTGGTCTGTCCAGCGACAACAATGCTTTTTGCTTTCTGTCCAGCTTTACCCGCCTAGGCGGGTTTTTTATTGCCGATATCTAGTATAACTCTGACGGCCAAAATAGTCAACCTATAATTATATTATTCGTTTATAATATAAGTCTTATAATTATTATTTTAATACATGACAAGGCAGATATACAATAGTTTTCCACACAATTATTTTATAAAAACTATCTGTGGAAATCTTCTGCCCCATCAAGAGCCCAAGTATACCTCAAGAACTGTATTCTAACTTTTAAATGCTATATACTAATGCTATGCCCAGAGACCACGTGCTCCTCGAGTTGAGAACCGGCAGAGATGCAGAACATACACCAGAAGCTGCCGTCCAGCTATTTGCCTCCTTGCCTGACTTAAAAAACTCCTGGTGGATGAGGCTGTTGGGCAAAGATGAGTCGCTCAGCTTTGAAATCGCCGTTGAAAACCAAACGATTTTTTTCCAATGCTACCTGCCTCGCCGCCTGGCAGATTATCTTAAAGGCACTCTTTCAGCCAGTTATCCGGAAATCCTGATTAAAGAACTTGGCCGGGATGTGTTGAGTGAAATGTCTGAGCCGTTTGTTGGCCAGGCTTCATCTCAGGCCCCTGCTTTAGAGATGGGAAATTTAGCCCTGAGGCATCATCAATATTTGCCCCTTAAGACATATAAAGATTTTTCAGAAACCGACCCCCTGGCGCCGATCCTCTCTACCCTCTCAAAATCGGCCGAATTTGATCGCGTGGTTATCCAACTACTTGTTGCACAAGACAATGAGCGTTGGAAACAGTCGGCTCCGGCTAATTCATCTACTTCGTCTGGCACAGAAGAAGGTAGTGCTGCAGCCCAGCCGTCTTCCCTACAAAACCAGCTGATGCAAAAGAAGCTGAATGCCAAAACCCTCCGGGCTGCTATTAAAATAGTTGTCGGCTCAGAAAGTGAGTCCAGAAGCAAGCTTCTGCTGGATAATCTGGCAGCCGCCTTTCAAACCATGACAGAAAGCGACGGCAACAGCCTGCGCCTCAAGCGCAAGTGGCTCAAGCGCGACCATTTTCTCAAGACCATGCAGGAGCGCTCCTTCAGTCGCGCGCCCAAGGAACATTTCTCTCTAGAGGAATTAGCCACCTTAATGCACCTGCCCAACAACCAGCTCTCTACCATTCCTAATATAGCCTGGGGTAAAACCCTTTTGGGGGAACCTCCAGAGGATCTGCCTGTGATTACCCGCGAGACACCGGAGGAAATTAAAGACAATACCAATGTTTTTGCCAAAACCACCTACAAAAACCAGCAGGTAGTATATGGCATTATGCGCCCTGACCGCCGCCGGCATATGTACGTCATTGGCAAGACCGGCACGGGCAAGTCTACCCTCTTGGCAAATATGGCCATCAATGACTTAAAAAATGATGAGGGGCTATGCGTAATTGACCCTCATGGTGACCTGATTGAGACAATTTTGGATTACATTCCTTCTCACCGCATCAATGATGTTGTTTACTTCAACCCAAGCGACCCAGAGCGCACTGTTCAAATAAACCTATTTGAAGGGGAAAATGTAGAACACCGGGAACTAATTGCCTCCGGAATTATTTCCGTTTTCTATAAACTTTACGGCTATTCTTGGGGCCCGCGGCTTGAGTACATTCTCAGAAATGCCCTTTTAACCTTGCTCAAAGTTGAAAATTCCAGGATGTCAGACATTCTTGACCTGCTGACCAACGACAAGTTCCGCGCCAGCCTGGTAGAAAAACTTGATGATCCGATTCTCAAGAGTTTTTGGGTTGATGAGTTCAATAAGCTGAATGACCGCCAGCGCACTGACCAAATAGCCTCTATTCTCAACAAGGTCGGCCAGTTTGTCTCCTCTCCCCTGGTGCGCAACGTGGTCAATGCCCGCACCAGCTCTTTCAGCATCGAAGAATTAATGGACGAGCGCAAGATTCTCTTGGTCAACTTGTCTCAAGGCAGGTTGGGTGAAGATAATGCAACCCTGCTTGGTTCGATGCTGATTACCAAAATACAATTGGCAGCCATGAGCCGAGTTCGTGTTGAGGAATCAGAAAGGCCGGATTTTTATCTATATGTTGATGAGTTTCAGAATTTTGCCACCACCTCTTTCAACAAAATTTTGTCGGAGGCCAGGAAATACCGGCTTAACTTGGTGTTGGCCAATCAGTACATTGCTCAAATTCCGGAGGAAGTGCAAAAAGCTATTTTTGGCAACTGCGGCAGCATGATCAGCTTTGTGATGGGAGCGGAAGATGCGCAGGTTTTCCAGAGGGAGTTCGGCGGCAAATACACACACGAAGACCTGGTTTCTCTCGGCCGCTATCAGATCATCAATAAATTAGCGATCGATAATGTCATCTCTAAACCTTTCCCAGGCGATACTTTGGCACTGGCCAAAAGCAGCAACAAAAACAGGGAAAAAGTAATCCGGGTTAGCCGAGAGCGCTACGCTAAAAAGAAGGTTTCCTAAGTTAACAGGACAATCTGTGGCTACAGCCTGCTTTAGCTAATAGCCTAAAATCACTGCTTTCTATTCTTTTTCAGCAACCCCAACTCACTTAATACTGCTCTAATATCCTTGTGCGATTTTCTTGAAATAATGTGTTCGAATCCCAATCTTTTTGCCTCTTTGATGCGCCGATCAAGCAATGAAACTGCTCGTATTTCGCCCAACAATCCTAGTTCACCAATGAACACCGTTGCCTTTGGCAGCGGTTTATTTTGCAGTGAACTGGCTATCGCCACAGCCAAGCCCAAATCAACTGCCGGCTCTCTAACTTCATATCCGCCGGCAATACTGAGAAACACATCTGTGCTCCCCAGAGGGAGCCTGCAATGCTTCTGCAGCACTGCCGATAACACTTGTATCCTCGAGAGCTGCACCCCGCGACCGACCCTTCTGGGCATAGCCAGCTGCGACTCAACTACTAGGGCTTGGGCTTCTATCAATAGAGGCCTAGTGCCCTCCATAACACAGACTGTGGCTGATCCGGGAACCGGCACATCTGAGTGTTCCAAAAATAATTCACTAGGGTTGCTAACCGACTGATACCCGAACTCTACTACCCGAAACACACCCACCTCATTTGTGGCTCCAAAACGGTTTTTTTCTGCTCTTAGCAGCCTCAATTCTCCTGTTCTTTCGCCACTTAATTCAATTACTGCATCAACAATGTGTTCAAGTATTTTTGGACCCGAAATCTTGCCCTCTTTTGTTACGTGGCCAACTAAGAACATTGGGATGTGCAGTTCTTTGGCGATGCTGGTCAAGCGGTCTGCCGACTCACGCACCTGCCCCACACTCCCTGCCGCTCCAGTGAGTTCCTCTGTTGTAATTGTTTGAATGCTATCTATCACCGCCACCTGCGGATTAATCTGCCGAAGTGCCGCTGAAACCACTTCAACATCGGTGGCAGTGACAAAGTGAAGATTTTTCAGAAGTTCGTCGGCTTTTTTTGCTCTACCCTGCCCTTTTGACAAAATCCGCCGGATTCTAAGCGCAATCTGCGCCGGGCTCTCCTCGCCGGATACATAAACTATTGATCCATCATTTTTAGGATCACTGAGCATGCCCACCACCATCTGAGTGAGTAAGGTAGACTTGCCAATACCAGGTTCTCCGCCGATCAACATAACAGAACCGGGAACCATGCCGCGGTTGTTTGTTTCGCCGCCTAATACGCGGTCCATCTCGCCAATTGTGGTGGAAAGCCGTGATTTTGAAGCGCTGAGCGCGTCCACCTCTGGATAAGTCACAATAGATTGGGAAACGCTGGCTCCCGATGGGGCGGTTGCCGATGTTTTTGATGTCTGCACAACCTCTTCAACTAAAGTATTCCAATCATTGCACTGAGTGCATTGACCCTGCCACTTAGGATAAGTGGCTTCGCAGTTCTGGCAGACAAAGACTGTTTTTAATTTAGCCATATTTTTTTCTACAGCGCTTGGTGCGCAGGATTTACCACAGCTTCTTACTCTATTTATAATAGCTCATATTTATTATCAACTTTTAAGCTGCATTATCTGCATCGCCTAAGTGGCCTCCGCCGCCGTCACTTTCCAATATCTGCGTAGTCGATATCTCCGGATTATGGGCAAGTACAATTTTTAGCTCCCCACCGCAGTCCTCAACAATTTTCCGTTTTTTTTCCAAATGGCTGGAATGTGACGAAACAGCGAAATAATCAGGCTTTATAGCAGTTATTAAACTTTTATGATCCTCCGGTTTAGAAAACTGCTCAGGTAGGATAAAAACACCATCCACTGCAGAAATTGACTCCAGCTGTTTCACCCGAGCCAACTCGTTATTAATCGGCCTGCCCTCCCCCTTCAGCTGGCGGACCCTAAAATCAGATTCTATCCCGACCAACAACACTCCGCCCAATTGCTTGGCTGAATTTAAAAAATTCCTATGTTCTTGATGAAATACATCAAAAACACCAGTGGCTAAAGTAATTCTTTGCTGGTTTTTTCTGGCCTCCCCTTTTAGCTTAGTAATATGCTCCGGGAGCTGATCGGCTGAGGCTGCCTTATAGTTTTTCAGGTCAAGTGGCTGATTATTCATCTGACGGCTCCTCAATTTTTTGAAGCGACTTTTTCCAATTGCTCATAACCTGTCTCCTGGTGTCACGCGGATGAAAAAAGGCATAATCAATGGCTACCTTCTCCCTGGTGCGGTGAGACTGCATATAAACTAGCTGCAAGCCGTAGGCTAACACATTAAGCAAAGAAATTAAAAATAGTGAGCCTTTGCCCTTATGTCCTTGGTTCGAATCTAATTTTCCAACCGCAAGGCGGAAAGCATGATTAAAATATGCCGGCAGAACCTTTTTTGCCCAAGCGTTTTCACTAAAATACCTCTGCGCAGTTCCGCGCCTGGAAAATAACCATAGGGCTTGGCAAAGTTCATAAGCTCCATAAATCGAGCGCTGATCCTCAGGCATCGACAACTTATTTGTTGTCAGCCACATGTTAAAGCACCAGCTGTTTTTTTCCTCTTTATGCCAGCTCCTCCGTTTGCCTTTAAAGAGTGCAACCAATGTAACCACTGGCCGCACCAGCCACAGCCAGTCCGGATAAGTGACTATCAGAAAATCTGCATCATCGTCTTTTTTTGCATTCCGCATTGCCAACGAGCCGGTCAAAGCAACCCCGGCAATTCCGGGCACCAACTTTAAAAGCGGCACCAACCGACCGACCTCATGAATTTTTTGCACAGCCGCCTGCCCCCGCTCCAATCTCTTCTGAACCAATTCCGGCCTGCCGGCAAAAAACAAATAGCCCTGAGAGTGTTCTAATATTCCGTTTTTGACCAGGCTGCGGAGCGACCCGGCAAACCTTTTAATGTCATCATGCTTGGCCCCGGCCGAGACATGCCAAGTTTTTGGCAGGCGCAGCCAAAGCTCTCCAGCAGTCAAAGGATAATCAAACTGGTCTGTGTAAGCCAGCGCCAAAACTATCGCTTTTTCAACTGAAGACATGTGAACTATTATAGCTTAAGCAGAGAACAACAAAAGCCTGGGTGGTTTAGTTTTCAGATGCTGCATCAGCGTTATACTGCCTAAGAACCTGCCTAACACCCTGGTCAACGGTGCTGAGGACATTCTCAACGCTCTTGCCATCATTAACCATGGCATTGATGGCATCTTCATAATATTTGATTATCTGGTCATTTAAGCCGTTGTCATGAGTAAAGGAACTCATAAACCAACCCTGGGCATTCGGGGCGTCTTGCAGATAACCCCTGACGTTTTGGTCGCCGGCCAGCTGATCAGCCATTTGCACTTGAGGATAAATTTCACCAAAACTGCGAGTTTTAGCAGCAGAATCATAAAGCTTTTTGAGCACTTCCTCTGAGCTCAGATATTTAAGGAAAACAGCTGCTGCCTCTTTATTTTGGCTCTTAGAATTAATACCCTCAGCCCAATAAGTTGCCCAGGCAATTTTTTCATCACCCAGTTTGGGTACAGGCGCAACCCCAAACTTCAAAGTTGGGTTCATGGCTTGAATTTCGTGAATTTTCCATGAGGGAGCAAATATCATTGCCACATCTCCTCTGGAAAAAGCAACGCTGGAGGCTGGTAAAGTGGCGCTCCAAACCCTGTCAGTTTTCACAAAGTTGACATAGAACTTCATCGCATCCCGGGTATATGCAGAATTTGGCTTGGTCAGATCCGAGCCATTCTGAAGCATCAATAAGGCTAAAATGTCTGAAAAGTGCTCCACATTGTTTGCAGTGCCAAGCGCTATACCCGCCCTGGTGATGTCATTGCCGGACCTCACAGTAAGTTTGCTGGCCAGAGAACGCACCTCCGCCCAGGTTTGCGGCGGCGATTCGCCGGCTGCATCAAAAACCTCCTGATTATATAGAAGTGCCAAACCGTCATACATCAGTGGTATGCCGACAATCTGGCCGCCCCTCTGCAGTTGCTTTTGTACAACCGGATAGTATTTCTGCCTGAAATCTGCCGCGCTTACAACAGTGCTGGGAATCGGCGCTAGTTCATCCGAGAGCATCGGTACCCAACTGGCATGGAAGCGATAAACATCCGGGCCATTGCCGGAAGCTATGGCTGTCTGGAGACGCTGCCGATAATCTTGATGGGACTGTTTGGTGTACTGTATAGTCACACCGGGATTGTCTTTTTCAAAGGCAGCAATAACTTCTTGCACTACTTCATTTGGCTCCCAAAGCCCCCAATATTCCAAGGTTACTTGTTTGCCCGGAGCCACCGCCTGGCCGCCATCACCGCCAGAGGTGGGAGGAGGTGTAAAATTGGTTTGCACCGGAGCCGGTGTGTTGCCTCCCAAAAATCTCATTGCGGCAAAACCGGCCACACCCAAAAGTGCCAAGACACCTAAAATAATGGGTAAAAATTTTAATAATGGTTTCTTCTGCCCGGCAAACTTTGGATCTGCAGCAGCTGTCTTTTCCGATTTTGCTGATTTTGTTTTGATGGGCTGCTGAGGCGTGCTAGTGACTCTTGGCTTGCTGGTCGTGCGCTGTTCTGGCTCTGGGGCTGATTCTTGGTTTTGTTGGTTGGGCAGTTGAGTACTAGACATCGACGACAGGGCACTTAAGGTAGTTGGCGGCAGCTTTGATTCCTGGTTCGCTTGTGAACCTCCAAGGCGCGAAGCAGCCAAAGGCGAACCCATGGGCTGAGTCGAACCCGCAGCTTGCGGTGAGGGAGGCGCGCCCGGAGGGGCCAAAGGCCGCTGAGGCACTGCCTGCTGTGGTTGGGATTGAGCTGGGTTTGGAGAAGATGTCGCTTGGTTTCCACCAGTAGGTGCTGCTGGCTGCCTAAAGGCAGAGGGCGGCGGAACAATTGCCTCTCCACCTGTGTTTGAGGGGGCGGCGGAAGCAGGTTGATTTTGCTGCATCGGCGCTGGAGATGCCGGAACCGATGGCTTGGGCAGTTGGTCGTCGTTCATTTAGTTGGCCTTCACACTTAAGCTACTTACTCATTGTACTGGAGGCAAGGCAAGTTGACAATTCTAGTCTTAGGATTCCTGTCCGCCGATAGCAAAAAGACCGATTATCTGCAACAATAGAGATGCCTATATACCAACTATTATATATAAACAATGAAAAAATCTTTCATCATTGGGGGATTTGTTGCTGCCGGACTAATTCTCGGCCTGATATCAGTCAAAGGCTTCGAGTATTATAACGGACGGATCTTTCCCAGAACCAGCATTAATGGCGTTGCTGTAGGCGGACTGACCATAGAAGCAGCCATCGAAAAACTGGAAAACCAAGCCCCGCCTCTTCCAGACTCAGAAGTGGTGGTTGCAGTAGATGATCTACAAGTTTCATCCTCCACCATAAACCTAGGCGTACAGTATGCTTATGGTGAAGCTGCTTCCTCTGCCTTTGAGCGCGGAAAACTTGAGCCAGTTGTAAAGCGATTTTTCCTTCTCCTGGCAAGTTTCTTTAAACCTCACCAATTTGCTGCCTACCCCAGCTTTAATCCTGAGTTGGTTGAGACAATGATTACTGATTTAAAAATCCAGACCGATATCATTGGCGAACACCCTCACGCCATATTAGCTGTCAGCGGTGCACCAGCCAGCCTAACCATTAATCCAGGCTCACCGGGCAGAGTCCTTGAGGTTGATCCGACAATTGAAAAAATCCAGAAAAACTTGGTCTCCGGAGAGTATAGAACTGAGGCTTCTGTTGCTTCAACAAGCGCTCAGCTTTCCAGTGAGCAAATTGATTCAGCCAAGGACAGATCACTAAATTACATTGGTACATCAATTATTTTTGAAACTGAGCGTAAAAATTACAGGATAAATGACCAAAAAATTATTAGTTTTCTAACTTTTCCATCAGAATTTGACCGGGAAGAAATTGAGCAACTCATTGATGCCTGGGGCGAGGAGGTAGAACGCGAACCGCAAAATGCCATCTTTGACTATGACCCCGACAAACTAGTTGTAAAGAGTTTTGTGCCTCCGAGGGACGGATTAATTATCGATAAGCGGGAAACGCTTGCGCTTATTATTAATAGTATTAATGAGCTAAGTCGTGATGAGCGCGAAAGTAATGCTGTCAACCACTCTCTGCCTCTCAGCACCAAGTCTCCTGACATCACACTGGATGACACCAACGAACTTGGCATTAAAGAACGGATTGGTTTTGGCGACAGTGAGTATGCCCACTCTATTCCAAACCGGATCCATAACGTCAAAATCACAACTGACAGAATTACCAACACCATCGTTGCCCCCGGAGAAGAGTTCTCTTTTAATAAAACACTCGGTGAAGTTTCCAGCCGAACCGGCTTTAGGTCGGCTTATGTGATAAAAAATGGCCGGACGGAGCTCGGAGATGGCGGGGGTGTTTGCCAGGTCAGCACCACTCTCTTTCGGGCCATTTTAGACGCCGGTTTGAAAATAACCAGAAGGCTACCCCATAGCTACCGCGTCAGCTATTATGAACTCGATAGTAAGCCCGGTATCGATGCCACGGTTTACAGCGGCAACATTGATTTGAGGTTTGTAAACGACACTGACAACTACTTATTAATTCATGGAGAAGCCGACAGCAGCAATGTTTATATGTATTTTGAAATTTACGGCACCAACGACGGTAGGACAACAGAAATTGTTGATCACGAAGTTTGGGGCGCTCAACCAGCCCCTCCTCCCCAATATTTTGAAGATCCGGAAAAGCCAGTGGGATACCGTGAGCAAGTTGATTGGCCCGCATCAGGTATAAAAACTAGATTCACAAACGTAATTAAAGACAGCTCTGGCAAAATAATCCGAGAAGACGAATACTATTCAAATTACCGACCGTGGTCTGCCAAGTATGTGATCGGCACAAAGGCCGACTAACTTTTTAGCCCAATGTGTTAAGGCCAACCGACATTCCAGATCAGTTACTTATGGCCAAACAAAACACCCCTGATTATTGAAACCAACCCCTTCTTTTCTTGAGTATCCACTTTTTTAACAGGTTCGGCCTTCTCTTGAGAAAGAGGGGCGTCACCAGCCCAGTTTTTGGTTTTAAATGACATTGGGCTTACCCGACTTCCTCGGGATTTAGCAGAAAAATGATCAGAGCCCACCGGCTGCTCCGGATCAAACAGGAGTTCAGATGACTTGAGCGACATACGCCCTCTCTAGATTGCACTACAGTGCAATTCGTATTGAAATACAACCTCAAAGAAAGAGGTTTCTGCTCAGTTAGTAGGAAGTTGATGATTGGTTTTCCAGCGAACTAAAGCCCAATCATTCAACCAGACTCACTGAACGCTGCCACAGCCATTCGTTTAAGGTTTGGATGAGTATATATTGAAGAATTCATAACTTTCAATAGGTATAGAGCTTTTGCTTTTGCCTGGGTGTACAATACCCCTTATCAACAGCCTAAAACAAAGGATAATAGCTTTAGTATGTCCGCCACAGCCAAAGAAGTCTTACCAGCTCTAGCTGGCAAATTTGCCGCAAAAATAACCGCCGAACAAACCACAGTAGGCTGCAACCAAAACCTAATCAGCCTGGAAAAGTTTGCTGTGGCTTATCTACTGGGCGCCGATCCCAGCCGGCTTGACAACGAAGCCATAGTGCTTGCAGCCTATGATGATCATAAGCTCGACAAAACCATTGAGCTAATCGAACAAGGACGAATAAGATGGGACAACAAGAAGAACCAGTGGCATAATGGCGTTTTTAGGGCTGTAAGAATTTAAAATAGAGGTAGTTATTACAAAACAATTACCCAAATTTTCTGCTTTAAACTTATAATTAACCATAATCATCAAGCACTTCATAAACAAGGAGCCCAGTGAGCAAAGAACTACCTCCAAAAAAGAAAAAAACTCCTGAGGAAGAAATGTACGATCAAATAATTCGTGCTGAGGAACTAGAGGCTGAAAACCAGTGGAACGACTGGTTGCAGGACAATGATAAAGAGACTGGTTCTGAAGAACTGGAAGAAGAATAGTTCTTTTCAATCGACTCATCCGCTTGACATCTGGTTTTCTCTGGCTATGATTGTCAGGCTGCCGGTAAAACCCGTGCGCACCATATTTATTAACTTTAGAAAGCAGGCTTATGAAAAGGACAGAAATCGAATTTAAATCGCCGTATATGGCTGAATTAGTCCGCAAAGGCTGGGAAAAAGCAGAAAAGGAAGCTGCTGCTGAGCAAACCGGTGATGAAACAACCATTGAAGATCGCCCTCTCTATGTTTCTGAAGCCGAGCGGATTGTAAAAGCAGAGAGAGCCGCCATCCAGCGCGAGAACGAACAGCTCGACCGCTAATTTTCTCTTTGAGAAATCCTAAGCCAAACTGCTTTTTAGTAGTATTGTTTTGTTGCCGCTCTACCCTGCCCCACAATTTCTCGAGATGCTATAATCAAAAAGTTATGGATAAGCATTACGACTACCTTGCTCACGAACCCGAAATTTATGCTCTTTGGGAAGAAAACAATGCCTTTAATCCGGACTCGCACGAGCCCAAGCTTAAGAAAAACAAGTTTTCCATCGTGATGCCGCCGCCAAACGCCAATGACCCGCTGCATATTGGGCACGCCCTTTTTGTAGCACTCGAAGATACAGTAATCCGCTTCCACAGAATGACCGGCGATGACACAGTCTGGATTCCCGGCACCGACCACGCCGGCATTGAAACGCAGTTCGTTTTTGAAAAAAAACTGCAAAAAAATGGAAAGAGCAGATTTAATTACGACCGCAAAACTTTGTTCCAAATGATTTGGGACTATGTTCAGCAGAACTCAGGAGTAGCTATTGATCAAATGAAGCGCCTTGGCGCCAGCGCAGACTGGAGCCGTTTTTCTTTTACTCTTGATGATGATGTCGTCAGCCACGTGCTGAACACCTTTAAAAAAATGCACGAGGACGGCCTGGTTTACCGCGACCTCAAGTTGGTTAATTATTGTACTAAGTGCGGCACCAGCTACTCAGAACTTGAGGTTAACTACCAAGACCAACAAACACCTCTTTATTATGTTAAATATCCTCTGGTGGACAGCCCCGGTGAATACATTTCTGTTGCCACAGTCAGACCAGAGCCGATTTTTGCTGACACTCACCTAGCTGTTAACCCACGTGATGAAAAACATCTACACCTTGTCGGCAAAAAAGCTATAAACCCGCTTACAAATGAGGAAATGCCTATCATTGCGGATGATTACGTAGATCCTGAGTTTGGCACCGGCATTGTTAAGCTGACGCCAGCCCACGACCCCAATGATTTTGAGTTGGCAAAAAAACACGGTCTCCCTATTATTGAAGCTATTAATACTCAAGGAAAAATTAGCTCTGCAGGAGGAAAATACGCCGGCATGAACGTTACCGCAGCCAGAAAGGCCGTGATTGACGATCTCAGCGCCAAGGGCCTAATTGAAAAAGTTGATGAAAAATACAGCAACCGCATCGGAGTTTGCTACCGATGCAACAGAGTGATTGAGCCGCTGCCAATGGCACAATTCTTTATTAAGGTTAAGGATGAGAAAAACAATTTAACTCAGCGCGCACTCGACTTTCTCAATAACGGCGATACACGAATTCACGGAGTAGGACAAGATAAAATTCTTAAACACTGGCTTGAAAACCTCCACGACTGGAATATCAGCCGGCAAATTGCCTGGGGCATAAATATTCCTGCCTGGTATCAGGTGGACGGCTTTGAGGATCAAATCCAAGTAAGTTTTCTGAATCAAGGTGGCGATTATGTTCAGGGTTTATTGACAGACCTTCTTAAAGAGTACGGCTTGGAGGAAATAGTCGGCGGTCTGCAGCAAACCACTGCATCTGCAGCAGTCCCCTACACTGTTTCCGGTTCTGCTCCGGAAAACGGGAGGTGGATTCAAGAAACCGACACCTTTGATACTTGGTTTTCTTCTGCCCAATGGCCTGTTGTAGTATTAAAAACCGGCAAACCAGGAGACTTCGAGCGATTCTATCCCACCACCGTTATGGAAACGGGTTATGACATCCTAATGTTCTGGGTAATGAGGATGATGCTTATGGGTGCGTACCTTACCGGCAAAACCCCATTTAAACAAGTTTACCTTCACGGCCTTATCCGCGACAGCAAAGGCCAAAAAATGAGCAAAAGCAAAGGAAACACGATTAATCCTTTTGAAGTGGTTGAGAAGTTTGGTGCAGACGCCCTCAGAATGGCCTTAATAATCCGTTCTACGCCTGGTCAGGACAAAAGCGTCAGCGATCAAGATTTTAAAGCAATGCGCAATTTAACCAACAAAGTATGGAACGCCAGCCGCTATATTATCCTTAAAAATAAAGTTGCTAAAACCCGTCACACTTCTGATACTGTTGGATATGTTGATAGTAATTTTGATAAAAAATTTCATATGGAACTCGAGGAGAAAGCGGCGTTAATTACCCAAAGCCTGGTACGCCTGAAAATCGGTCTAGCAGCCGAACAAACTTACAACGAATTTTGGCATTGGTATTGCGACGAATGCATTGAAAAAAATAAGGCCGGACAACTGTCCGACGAAGCTCTTCTTGAGGGGCTAACAGTTTTCCTAAAATTACTCCATCCGTTTATTCCGTTTGTAACAGAAAAGGTATGGCAGGAACTTTTCCACGCAGGAGCTGTGAGTGAAAATCTTTTAGCCACTGCACCCTGGCCCTCCCCAACCCGCGGTTGATTCAGCACATTCATACTATAATAATAGTATCTGTGAAAGAAAAACTCCGTTTTCGACTATTCCAGCTAGAGCTGTTGCTAAACCTTCTCGGGCTGACCCTACTTAGAGCCCAGCATTCTTTTGATGCCCGCAAGTCTTTTCTGCCGACATGCTTGGTGTTTGCAGCAACAGCCGGCATCTTTTTAAATCACCTTTACCCCCCTCAGTCCAATGTTATTCAAGAAATTATCGCTGCCCCTCCCCCACCCTACATAGATATGGTGGAAAAAGAAGTTGTTTCTGTTAGAGATGTTAAAGAACGCATTACCCGACTTGAGTCTGTGCTGCAAAAACAACCCACTCACTTCGACCTTCTTATCAATCTCTCATTTCTTTACCAATCCATAAACGATGATGAAAAAGCTGCTGCTTACTGGCTAAGAGCAGAAGAACTCTACCCCAACCATCCTCTTTTTAAGGATTAGCCGCCACACCAACCCCTGCTCCTTCCATGGTTAAACCAGTATTAAGTATGCACGCAGTCCATTTGAATTAAATAAAAACATTGCAAGAACTTGGATAAGTGAGTTGTGCTCTGCTTCTCTCAGATTAGTTTTAAACCAGCAAAAAAGCCCTCCGCTGAGCGGAGGGCTTTAAGATCAAACTATTTTTTAATTATTCTTCCTGGGAAGCATTAGTATCCTCAGTAGAGGATGGTCCCTCATCCTTTTCTGCTTTTTCGGTGGTTACCTCAACATCATCAACTGAAACCTCTTCTTCCGGCTCTTCCTCTTCTTTGACTTCCTGAAGAATCACCAGCGGAGACTCAAGGTCTAATTCTCCCTCAAGAACAATTTCGATTTTTGATTTATCATAACTAAGGTCGCCAATAGTGATGGAATCACCAAATTCTTTAAGGCCACTGATATCAACCTCAAAGTTGTCCGGTAAATCAGCTGGAAGGGCACTGACCTCAAGAGCGTCCCTAACCATAAGCACGGTGGCGTCAGGCACTTCGTTTTCACCTACCAACTCAACAGGAACTTCAGCTGTAATCTTCTCGAGCAGGTTGACGCGGCGGAAAACCACATGAGTGGCTGCATTGGAAACCGGATGATAATCGACTTGATCAATAAGGACCGGGATTTCTTTTTTTGATCCCTCAACTACAAGATAAACTAAGCCTGTATCACCTTCGGATTCATAGAGTTTGGTGAAGCCGGCATAATCCACTGCAACAGTTTCAGAATCCAAGCCGAGGCCGTAAATATTGGCCGGCAAGCTGCCTTCCTGGCGCAGTTGTCCTACTTTTTTGCCAACTAGGTCCCGATGCTTAACATGGAAGATGGTTTTCTCATTGCTGGTGGTCATAATATTTTTGCCTTATTTTGTATTTAGGATAACAACAGAGTAGTGATTATACCAGGTAATGAATAAATCTGCTAGCTGAGTGAAAAAGGGTTTTTCGAGGAGATTAGAGAAGGGGACTTAACATTTTTTATGCGGGCGAGGGCGAGGATATGGCGTTTTTTCAAAAACCCTACTCAAACCTCACACCAACGAAGGAGTGTTTTTCATTTATTTTGTCAAATACAATAGTGTTGCCAACCACCTCCGCCTGAGGAGCAATTAAGACAGGGGAGTGTTTGCTATTATTGATAATAGTGATGGTTGAAGGCGTTTCATTGGTACCGGCCTGCTTCTGATTAAAGAAAGCGTACGAGAAAGTGCTGTCCGCTTCAAAGGGAGTAGTGTAGGACACCCTAACTTGCCTGGAGGTTTGAATCGGCACATCCACTAACACGCCGATGATCATTTTTTCATTCTCAACAGCCAGGGTTAACTGATCCTGGCCAACCACCTGATCATCAATTTTTATCTCAGAAAACACTGAGTCTTGAGGTATGTAAAAGCGGATGTAAGTTTTATAGCTGCCCTTAGGCCAGGAGTTGGTTTGCGCGGTGTTTTCCAGCAAAACAGTCCGCTGGTGGTTGATACGGTCCGGGTTGATAGTGATCATTTGGTCAATAGAGCGCTTAATATAGTAATTGGCCTTATTTACGCCGACATTTGCCTCTACTTGGGCGGTGGAATCTACTACACAAGTACCATTGCTAAAAAGCGCCGGGCAGTTGGGTTTGATTAGTTCACCCGTCCATCCTAGTGAAGTTAAAGTGAGCTGAGGATCTGCATTGAATGCCGCAATTGCCATCTGCTGAGTAGAGATGCTTTTGGAAAATGCCCCAAGAAGAGAAGTTATTTTGTCCTCCTGAACGTTTTTTACTTTTTCGAAAATTTTAGATAAAACAACAGCAGAGTAGTCCTTCGATTCTGAGGTTTCCACCAAAACCACCTCTGAGTGAAATTCCATCCGCTCCTGCAGGTTTTTGTTCGTCAAAGTCTCGTTGTACTCTTCAAGGTCAACCGGTCCCAGCGCAGCAATAATTTCCTCTAGTGCATAAAGGTTTAAGCCAATTACACCATCAAGTTTAATGCCCAAGCTCTTATCCATAAACCAAGCCATCCGCTCTGCGGCAACAGGAAAGCTCGGGTCCCAATTGCTGTCGCGGAAATACCAATTTTGTTCTCCTAAAAACTGCCTGATTTCCTCCGGAGGACTAATTGCGCCGCCAAACCTGCGGTCAATTTCATAACTACTGTAAATCTGATGTGATGAGAGTGAGCCGTTTTCAAAGCTTAAAATTGCCACTGCTTGAATAAAACCGCCCGTTGGCCTCAACTCTTGATTGTTTTGAAGCACTAGGGCATAGGTGCGCCGGCCGCCTATGCCCACAAGGTCATCAAGCACTGTTTCCAGTTGCTGCACTGATACTAGGCCGTCCCTGAGTTTTTTAATTTCCCCAGAATACTGATTAACCAAAGACTCTTCCTCGCCTAAATCCAAAACAGAATCAACCTGGTCTAAACCAGCCTGCAACAACGAAAGGTTTTCATAGGCTCTTTGGGCTTCAGTATTAAGATTTTGGGCTAGTACACTAACATCACCATCCTCTCTGCCCAACACTGCTAAAACCAGTTTTTCAGTGCTGCTGCGCGCCGCGTCAACAGAAACAACAGCCTCCCTCATCTGCGAGCTAAGCTCCACCAGGAGTGAGGCTTGAGAAAACATTGCGCTGTCGATTAAGCTGGTGTAAGCATTAGTCTGAAACTCCAAGAAGCTATTTCTTTTCCTCAGGGTTTCCCAGTGCTGGTCGCCCTCAATCTCCGAAACAGACGTTGTTTGAGCATTGACGATGACTCCGACCAGGGCTTTTTTCACGCCATATTGAGACAAAACAAATACTCCGGCTAAAACCACTATAGAGGCGGCCGCAAAAATACTAACTAACCCCGCCCAGAACATGGTTGTTTTCCGTTTTGATTTCTTAAAAAACTTCTTTTCCGTTTTGACCAATTTTTTAATATGTTCAACTTTTTGTTCAGTCCTTGTAGCCGTGAAAATTTTTGACAATTCTTCATTTACATCCAGCGATTTACTGTGGTTTTTTACGGATGCTTCCTGAGTTTTTTTCGGTGGAAAATCGGGCTGCTTGGAGGAGAAGGCAGTGGTTTTTGAGGCCGGCGCTTCTTGAGTTTTTTGCGGTGTAGGAGAATTAGCAACACTGTTTTCAACCTGGTTGTCTGTGGTTTTTTCAGGCACAACACCACTGCCCACATCTGAAGAAACCTTGGCGTCTGGCTCAATTGCTAGTAGTGGGGCTGCAGAAGATAAGGATTCTCGGGTGGGCAATTTCGCAGAAAAAATACTTTTCAACTGTTTTTTTTGATTCCCTTGATTTTTATCCGGCTTCTCCAGTTCCTCCTCAAGAGGGGAGGATGCTGCAGAAAATTCGGACACCTTTGGTCGCGGCAGGTTTTGGGCTATAACACTAAGTTTTTCCCAACTAATTCCGGTAGAAATTTTTTCAGATACCACAAACGGAACGGGAGGCGACTGCACCTGAGGATAGGGGGATATTTTTAAATTAAATTGATGATAATGGCCATACTTTTCTTTTATAAAATCTAAAACCCCCGTACTTGGTGATCCGTCAGCCCTGATAAGAACGCTGCCGGAAGATTGGGTTCTAATCAAATACTCCTTGGCTGCCTTTAGGGCAGAATTAGTATCCTGCAGATACCAGGTTGTCTTCGGATCAACCAAAATCCCTTGCTCAATTAATTTAGCCGCAAAAAACAGCGGCGAGCTTTCCGGAAGCGGGCTTTCTGTTAAATCGATCAGAAATACAAAGTTGCACCTTGGGAGATGATGACTGCTGTCTAAAACGACCTCTTGTTCTATGCGTGCTCTTTTATACCATTGTTGAACTACTTCATGAGTGTTGGTTGAGGCTGAAATCGGGCTTATTAGAGGCATTACCAGAGTAACTGGTATAGATACTGATTTTAAATAATTTTTAACTGCCTCATAACCTGTATTTCCAACTCTTCCCGACACCACCCAAATCATTTTATGGGCAGCGGCAGCCTGTTGAGGAATAAACCCTCCCAATATATCTTCCGGCTTAACCAACAGCACCCTCAAGCCGCCTGTTTCCAGCAAACCAACTACTTCATCTAGCAGGGGTGAGGAATCGCCAAGCACAGCAACCACGGGTTGCTCAGCCACAAATTCAGTAGTAAACCGCTGTGACATAGGCAGGCAAAAAAGTGTACTAGTACTTAAGCCATTGTAGAAAAATTTGAAGGTCTGGGGAAGTGGGGGAACAAGCCTGTCTGATAAAAATAGTTATTAAAGTTCGTAAGCGTCGATGGCTTGGTTAACCAAGGCGTCTGCCTCAGCATTGTCGCTCCGGCCAATATGGATAACCGTCACATTGGGGAAGGGGAGTACGGTCATTAAGCCCCATGCCTCTACGGCCAACTGCTTAAGCCTGGGTTCTTTAATTTTCCAGCGCTTATTAACCTGTTCAACCACAAGTTTTGAGTCAAGTTTGCAGGAAACGGAAAAGCCGCTATATTCCCTACCATTTTCATTCAGCCATTTCAGGGCTGCAATAAAAGCTTTGTACTCTGCCTCGTTGTTGGTAGCAACTCCAATAAACTCCGAGTGCTCATAAATAACTTGACCGGCCTCATCATAAATAATCACCCCAATACCCGCGTTGCCAGGATTGCCCCGGGCTCCACCGTCTGTAAATACATTGAGCTGCATAATTAATCTTCTTTTTTGCGCTGAATTGTCAGTTTTCTATCTCTACCATCACCGTTTGAAACACTTTCAAGGTCTGGAAACTCATCAGAAACAGTGGTGTGGACTACAAACCGCTCGTGAGAGGGGATGTGATAGGTGAAAGTATAAGGAGAGTTAGTTTCCTGAACCCGTTTAGCGGCGTTACGAGCCATTTCTTTAACTTTTTCTTCTCTTTGCTGGCGGTATTCGTTAATATTTAGATTGATCCGTTTGTCTGTTTCTCGCTGAAATACAATTCTCAATATTCGTTGGATTGAATCCAGGGTTTCACCGTGATAACCAATGAACAAGCCTGAGTCGGCTTCAGGAAGATTCATTTGGACGTTTATCGCTTCATCATCTTCGTCGACGATGACTTCAACAGCTGAAGTGGCGATGCCGCAGTGTTCTGCAAGTTGGGTTAAAAAGGTATCGATAGTCATAAAAACCTTAAAAGTATTATTTATTCGCTTGTAAAAATCCTAGGGCTCGCTGCAGGTAAATAGTCAGCCCGCCCCAGCCGGAAACAAAGTATTGTTGAACAACACTAAACACAGTAGTTACTATCCAGTAGAGTGCTAGCCCGGCAGGGAAGGTATAGGCGAAAAATCCAGTGAACACCGGCATGATATAAATCATTTGCTGCTGCATGGACTGAGCCATTTCAGCAAAGTTTTCTTCTTTCTTATTTGCTTCCTGAACCGCTTTTTTCTTTGATTTATTCGGTACGATGTCTGGAGTTTCTGCTCCAGGAGCAATCATGACTGAAAGAACCAGCTGCGACAAAGCAGCAATAACTGGAAGAACTAGGGTAGATCTACTTTCAACAAGATTGATTCCTAAAAATCTGGTGGTTATCATCTCGCCATTAACCATGATTGTGTCCAAAATTTCGCCATTATTTCCAAGCTGAGGCTCAAGGAAGCCGATTAAAACCCTATAGAGCAGAATTAGGACAACCAACTGCACTATTTGTGGTAGGCAGCCTGCCAGAGGATTTACGTTGTATTTTTTATAAAGGTCCATCTGCGCAGCCTGCAAGCCTTTTTTGTCGTCTTTAAACTGCTTTTTAAGTTTATTTAACTCTGGTTGAATGGCTTTCATCTGCTTAGCAGCCTTGAGGGAAGGGATAGTAATCGGTAGCAATATCGTCCTGGTAAGAATTGTAAAGGCAATAATAGCTAAACCCAGGTTTCCTGTTAGGCCATTAAGAAATACTAAAATTTGCAATAAAAATTCTGAAAAAATGCTCATAACTCCTTCTGTATTAATTCGGTCGGAACGACTAATTGTACCATTTTTTATTATTATTAATTATCTGGTTTAATCCCTGTTGTTCACTACCAGCAGGTTAATACTCGTATAATCCCCTTAATGCCGCCCACCAACAACCCTTCTTTCTCGATTTTTTTAAATGCATATGTACCGCATGTTGGATTGTGCTTGCAGTGACTTATATAACCGAAGGCGCTGTATAGAATCTGGTACCTAAATGCCCTAAACACTTGATAAGACTTAAACAAAAATCTAAATATTAATTTATTCATGAGCCTTCAACCGGCTACCAATTTTTAAAAAGGCTTTCTCCATGGCCTCTGAGATTTCTTGGTGAGAGGAGGAGGAAACCGGATGTTTTGCCACCACAACAATATCCGCAGGCACTCCAGCCACACTTTGAATACTATCAGAAATAGACCTACTTATCAATCTTTTTATTCTTATTCTCTCGGCGGCTTTCGCGGCAATTTTCTTAGAAACAACAACTGAGAAGGCTGGGCTACCGTCATCTCTCTTTACAATGAATAAATTAAATAAGGGATACCTTAAGATCTCCGCCTGCTTAAAAAAATCAGGCTTACTCCTAAGCTGAAGTCTAAATTGTTTTGGCAACATTAAAATTAGCGTACCACTATTTGGCGTTGTCAGTTAAGCGCTTACGCCCTTTTGCCCTGCGGGATTTTAAAACACCTAAATGCTTTTTGGCTCTGTGCAAAAAACCGTGCTTGCGGGCGCGCTTCTTTTGTTTGGGGTTCCAGGTTCTCTTGGTCATAAGTTTGACATTATATCACAAGGCTAAAACAGGTAATTATTGATTAACTTTAAAAGGCATAATTATGTATTGGTAGGATTGCATCTCTTCTGTTTCAAACGTTGCCGGCTTCAAACTGTCAGACATGCTGAAAGAAATTGTCTGGCCGGTTGCAGCCTGCAGAAAATCAAGAAGATAGCGGGCATTAAATGCAATATTGCTTTCTTCACCCTCAACAGCAGCCTGCTGAAGATCTCCTGAGAAAGTTCCCAGGGAAGGGGATGAAGATTTTAATACTGCCTTGCCGCCTTCAAAATGAAATCTGACAATATTCGAGGCGTCCCGAGAAAATATAATCGCTCTTTTGATGTTGTTTGCCAATTCTTCAGTGTCAAAAGTCACTTTGGTAGTAAAACTGTTGGGTACGATTTTCTCATAAGGAGGATAACTACCTTCAATCAACCGCACAAAAACTTGGGCGTCGTTCACTGCAAAAAAGACTTGTTTAAGCTCCTCAGAGACCGTAAAACGGACTTGGCCAGTGTCGGATTGACTGAGTATCCGGAATACCTCGCTAAGAGCCCTTGCCGGCACTAACATTTCTTTTTCAACGGATGCAGGCTCTTCGCTCAGCTGCATTAGCGCCAATCTAAATCCATCTGTACTCACAACCTTAAGGCCGCCTTCTGAGAAAGAGAAGAGAACTGATGTTAATACCGGCCTAGCCTGATCGGTTGAGGCTCCAAATACTATATAGCGCTCAATTTTCTCCAGGTATTCTTTGGAAAGTTCATACTGTTCACCTTGAACCTCTGGAAAAGGAGGGTACTCATTACTATCTAGGCATTGAAGGGAAGCCTTAGAATTTTTTGATTTAATGGTTAGAGTTCCATTTTTATAAACTAAGTCTAGTGCTCCGGGAGGAAGTGAAGCGATGATTTCTCTAAATTGCTTTCCTGGAATTACAATTTCTCCTTCATCAATTATTTCAGCTTGAACACTTGATCTCACTCCAAAGTACAGGTCTGTGGCAGCTATAGTGCACTCATTGCCTTTGGCTGAGAGCAGTACTGAGGATAGGATTGGCAAGGTAGGTTTTGAAGGAATCGCTTTTTGGATGTAATTCAGTGACTGATGAAGGTTTTCTTGTAGGACTTTGAGTTTCATAAACTGTTTCTATTATTAAGAAAAATAGTATTAATTAATAGTTGCATTAGTAGTAGAGCAAAAAATAATCGTGGATTTCCTTAGTATTTCCGCCTGGTGTTTTAGTGTGGATCGAATGTTGATATTCCCCGCTATCTTTTGTTAATAACATTTGGGGATTGGTGTGGGGCAGGTGTTTGCAACCTTTTTCGTTTCCCCATCCGGCAAGAATATTCAACATCTATTAACACCACAATCCTCATTTTTTCAACAGCTTTATCCACAACTGTGGATAAAAACCACTAACTTCCTGCAGCCAGAGTCATCCTTAGCGCCGAAATATCCCGTTGAACCAATTCATTACTCTTAACCTCACCATTAATTTTATTCACTGCATGAAGTACTGTGGTGTGATCTCGGTTTGAGAACCACTTGCCAATTTCTGTAAGAGGTAAGTCGAGGTCGGTTTTTAATAAATACATGGCAATATGGCGGGCTTGAACCAGTGATTTAACCCTTCTTTTGCCCTTAATTGCTGTTTGTTTGAGCCGGTAATGATTGGCCACGGTCTTGATAACCTCGGCCGGAGCGGCTTTAATTTGAGGCCTCTTATCTTGAATTTCAACTAAAAGAATGTCATCAATTAGTTCGTTATTAACTTCGCGGTGCTTTAATTCAACTTCTGAACGGATGCTGGTGATAATCCCCTCAATTTTTCTGGCGCTTTCTACCTGTGAAGCAATGGTTTTAGCCAACTCAATTGGAATATTTAAGTTGGCAGCTTTTGATTTAACCAGCAAAATTGCGGTTCGCAGTTCAAAAGATGGTTGTTGAATATCTATCATGAGTCCGGCTTCAAACCTCGAGCGCAGCCTGTCTTCCAGTAAGTTTATTTCGTGAGGGGGCCGGTCTGAAGTTACGACTATTTGGCTTTGCTGCTTTGTTAAGGAATTGAAAGTGTGAAAAAATTCCTCTTGCACAGCATTTTTTCCAGCAATAAACTGAACATCGTCAATCAGGAGTACGTCGGCATTGCGGTATTTTGCCTTAAATTGGCTAGCTTTCTTAGTTTGAATGGCATGGACTATCTCATTGGTGAATTCTTCGCCAGTGCAGTAAATAATTTTTGCATCAGGGTTGTTTCGTAGGATGTTGTTGCCGATAGCGTGCATAAGGTGGGTTTTGCCGACTCCAACTCCCCCATACAGGAAAAGCGGGTTGTAAGACTGTCCTGGCCGGTTGGAAACTGCGGTGGCAGCTGCGTGAGCCATTTCATTGGTTGTTGATACAGCAAAGGTTGTGAAGGTGTAGTCAGTGCGAAGACCCACTTTTCTAGCTATAGCCTCAACCCTATCAACAGCAGCAGACCGCATGTTGTTTTCTGAGAACAAATCTTCTACCCGGGGAGAAGCTGTACCGCCGTGCCCGGAGTAGGACTGCGGCTGAAGGGTTTGTTGGGGCGAAGACTGAGGCGTGGGTTGAGAAAGCTGTCCTTCATCACTCTTGTTTTGTTCGAAATTTGGCGTAAAAGTCTGGCCTATGGTTTTAAAACCTTCGCTGCGCTGTTCTTGCCCGCTTTGAGCTAGGGGGTCACCGACTTTGTAAACAATCTCTACATCCCGCCCTGTCACCTTATCCACTGCTGACTTTATAAACATATGAAGGTTTTTTTTGAGGTTTGTTGAATGAAAGGCTGTAGGGCTGGTTATGGTTGCCGTGGCCTTGTCAGCATCCTCAAAAACCAACTCTGTAATTGGATTGGAAATAATCCAGGTGCTGTATACAGCGGGAGACAGCTGTAATTGGAGGTGAGAGCAGGCTTGCTGCCAGATTTTTTTAGTTTCGGCTGTCGGTAGTGCTGTGGTTTGCATACTTAATTAATTGCCGAAAAGCAAATTACACTGATGTGTATGACTTTTCTGCAGTTTACTGGGGGCAGGTATAAATTACTTAATTGGCGTATTTGTTTATACACAAAGTTTTCCACATTTTACAAGTGGGAAAATATTCCTGTGTGCAGGGGCGTCCCTCAAGATTCAGGCGGTGTGTAATCCTGGATTGATTGTTGGCCGTGATATCTTACTCCCTCTCTTCCAAGCGGTTCTTGAGCCGCAGGCGCAGGGCTACCATTGGATTGGGGATTAGGATTTTCTGACTGGGCCGATGCTTGTTCAGGAGGGTTTTGCCCTGGTTCGCCGTCGCCTTCTGTCTGGTAGTAGGCTGGAGCCGGCCTGTTTTGTTCGGTCTCCAGTTTTTTTCTGGCTTCAATCTGCCGCCGCTTAAGTATTTCCTCTGGGTTGCTGGTGATAACCTGATGTTCTTCGTCGCTAGCCACCACTCTGAGGGCTACATGGTTTTGTCCGGCAAAGAAGATCCCTTCCCCAATATCGGAAGAAATTAGAAGTTGGCGCTCTCCCTGTGAGAGATAAAAGGTCTCTGACAAAACGGGGATTGAAGCGGTTGACTGCTTCATTAAAAATTGTATTGAAGCATTGGTGACAATAGCTTTGCCATAATCGTTGTGCAAAAAGTCCTCAACATCCTGAGTGATTGTGGTAATGCCTAAATAATATTTTCTTGAACGCTTAACCATTGAATGCAGGAACGAAGCTGAATCCTGATGCTTCATGAAATACCAGGCCTCATCAACCACGAGGATGCGTTTCTTGAGGTCTTTTTTAATTCTGGTCCAGATAAACTCTAGGATTATATACATAGCAATCGGTCGGAGTTCTTCCTCCATCTCCTTAACCGAAAAAACCGTAAGTTGGTTGCGGATATCCAGGTTGGAGGGTTGGTCAAAAATACCCCGGAATGAGCCGGTGATAAACTTCTCCAGCCTTGAAGCAATGTCGTCAGAGTCCTTGTTTTCCATGCCAATTAAAACCTTGTAAACATCTTCCATCAAGGGAGGTTCATTGGTTTGGGTGGCTGGATCCGGAGTAATTCCCTTGGCTTTGTAGGCAGCTACCAAGGCGCGGTCAAGGATGGCGTCCTGCTGAGGCGTCATTTCCCCGAGCATAACTTTTAGCAAGCCATGAAGGGAAATGATTTTTTGGCCCAGCTCATTTTCACCTTCTTCATAGAGATTGGACAGGTCGAAAGGATTGATTTTGGTTTCGGAACCGAAAGTAAAGTTGATATATTCGCCTCCGGCCGCCTTGCAAAGCTCCTCATACTCTTGCTCTGGGTCAAGGACAATTACTTCTGTGTCAAACATGAGCTGCCTGAGGATTTCCAGTTTTACAGTGTAGGATT
Source organism: uncultured Pseudomonadales bacterium (assembly GCA_964455555.1). Classification (GTDB taxonomy): domain Bacteria; phylum Patescibacteriota; class Microgenomatia; order UBA1400; family PJMF01; genus UBA1370. The sequence goes on from CAYVXV010000001.1 coordinate 161,535, forward strand.
TTCCTGCACCAGATTTGGCAAAGATAACCATATTGGCGTTTTCCATTTTGAAGCGGTCAAAAATAACCAGCGAGTCATTGTGTTCGTTGATGCCGTACACAATGCCGGTTTCCATGGTCAGCTCCGAAGAAGTAAAGGGAAAAGTTGTAGCCAGAGACGTGGTGTCCATGTTTCTGGTCACCATCAGTTTGTCGGTGCCCATAGGTAGGGTGGTTTTAAAACCTTCGTCCATCTGGAGGGTAGCTTTTTTGGAGACAATTAATAGTGAACCCAAGGAAGACTGTATGGCCTTAGTCACCTTATCCAGCTGTTCCTTGCTGTCTGCTTGTATAGTTATATAAAGCCCGAATTGATAGAAGCGCTCTGATCCTTTAGCCAGTTCTTCCCGGATAAAGCGGGCGTCTTCAAGTTTAACTTCTGTATTGATGTTGCTAATCTTTCCCGACCTAAGGTCTGATTGGATTTCCGCCTCCATCTCTGTGATTTTTCTTTTAAGATTGTCGAGAATTTCGGCTGAATCAACCGGAAAAATGTACATGGATACATTTATCTGATGGGGAAAGTTAATCAGCGGTGAAAGCCAGTTGGCCGGGACAGCCCTTGGGTATCCGGCCACAAAAAGCGTTCTTGTGTAGGTGGAATTGATTTTTTGAAAGGTGAAATCAACCTCAATTGCTTCTGGGGCAATAATATCTTGAATAGTAACCAGGCCTCGGGAAAACGCTTTTAGCTTTTCTTGGTTGCGCTGATCTAAGTTCTGCTGAACATTATTTTCAGAAGAACCGCTTTCTTTTGGTTTATTGAGGAATGGTAGTCCTGCAAATAGATTGGGCATCTTGTTTTTTTTGACTAACCGCTGTCTGCCGCTATCATCATTACTCGGAACATTAACAATCAAGCGGCCAACGAGCCTAGCGTTGTCGTTGCAACCATTGTACTGAAAATACTCCGGTCATCAAAGACCCAGCTATTCTAGCAGATGAGCACAGGTCTGCGATTTATTAGTTCTAGTTACAGGATTTAGCCGGTCCTCTTATTGTTTGTCTGGCTCGGTTGGAGCAGCGTTGGGCGAAACATTTTGGTCAGGCGTCGTAGATGTTGCGGCCGCAGGGTTAGAGCCAAGTTCTCCCAGTGTCTTATTAATCTCATCTTGAGCTGCTGTAAGTTCGTCGTCTGCAGGAGGTGGACTGCCGGTTCCTTCTCCGGCTGGTTCTGGGCTTGCGGACGGAGCAGGCGGCACTTCCTGTTTTTGAACCTGTTGTTCTTGATTTGGCGTCAAGTTAACCTCGTTCGGCGCACCGGTTTGTGCAGCGGGCTGCCCGGAAGTTGGTTCTGTGGTTGCCTCAACCATTGGTGTGGGAGGGGCAGTGGGCATTGGAAGAGGAGCTTCTTCAGGAGCTGTGTCTGAAGAAGTTTCTCCCTCTGGCTTTTGGATGGTTTGAGACTCTACCGGTACCGGAGGGACAGCATCACCCTCACTAGGCATAGCTGGAGTTGGGGGAGGTGTAATTGGGTTTGGAGTGGAATCGCCCTGACCCCCATTTTCAACAACAACTTGTTCGAGTGTCATTGGAGTTGGCGCAGCACTGGCCTGCGGCTCGGTTGGAGTAACCTGGGCACCAGTGTCAGGTGCGGTGGTGTCAGCAATGGGGTTGGGTAGTTCGGTCGGAGCAGCTTGTTGTTCAGCTGGAGCCGGCTGCTGTGCTTGAGCCGGAGCAGGTTCGACTTGTGGCTGAGTAGGCGGCTGTGTTGGTTGCTCGACTGGAGCCAATTGTTCTTCGGTTCCGGGCTGAGTGGCCTGCGTCTCATCCGGGTTGTTGGGTGTATTTTGCGGCATGGCAAATCCTTCAAAACTCGCTTTTACTAGTGGTGTTGTATAGCTGTTGCTGTCTGCAATTCCTTGCCCTTCCGCAGCTTCGGGATTGTAGCTTAAATAGAATAATTGAATAATTTCTTGAGTAGTGAGTTGATTTGAATAGAGGCCTATTCTGGCAAATTGAGAAATAATGTGATCCCGTTTGGGTTCCAGAATATTTTGAGCTTTTTCCAGCAAAACGCTTCTTTCTATTTGTGTTACATCAAATGTTTGCTGTCCCGGAAGCACGCTTTGAGCGGTTAATAAGCCTAGTTCGAGAGGGCCGGCGGGGATAACAACATAAAACTTTTTATCAAGCACGTTGCGCTCGTGAATTAAGTTGCTTACAAATTCGCGGTAGCGGCCAATCCGGTGGCGTTTTTCTTGAGTAGAGGCCTGAGCCTCCTGCTCCTGAAGCCTTCTTAGATAACTGGTTACATCTTTTGTTTGAGAGCGGACCAACACCTGAATTGGATAATTGAGGGAATTCAACAAGCCGGCATAGGCGTAGATAATGCTGTCCTGTTCTTCCTCGGCTAGAAGGCCGAAGTTCATCGCGTCGACGGTTAGGATGAGTGATGTAGTGCCATCCTTCATAATCACTAAATCATTAGTGATATCGTGAATATCAAGGTATTGTTGAGTGGTGGAAGAAATTGTTTGTTCTGCCATGCTGTAAAGAGTATTTTAATAGTAAAGCGTTTGGACTACTGGTTCAAGTTCTAACCAGGGATTTAGGCACTCCTTATTTCGAGTGGGGCAACAGGCTCTCCTTTCAAAACTATGGTTTGTGGAGTAAAGCTGAAACCATCCTTTTCGACATTTACCAAATATTCACCATTTTTTAGAGGGGTGGTAATGAAAAATTGGCCTAATGCATTTGTTTTAACAGCTCGAACAATTTGGCCTCCGAGTTGTATTTCTACAATAGCGTTGGTAATTAATTCGTTGTTTTGGGTTAATACCATTCCGACGAGCTTGTTGGCTTCTTCCGGAGGATCCGGGAAGGGCAGGTCTAAATTAAACGCTGCCTCTGTTGCATTTTGAGTTTCCTGTACTGGGACTGATGTGCTAGTCTCAACATAGGTGTGGCCGGAAGCATTTGTTTGAGTTTGTTCTGATTCAGCTGCGGCTGATTCCTCTATTATATTTGCTACCTGCTCAACTTCGGGAGGAGTGTTTTCGGGCACATCGACTAAGGTGGCAGCCTCTTCTGCGGTAAGATCAGCAGTTTTCTTAACCTCAAACTCTTCTTGTTGATTTATCGAAGTAGCCAGGTTTGGAGTCGAAATTTTTTTAATTGGCGCGTCATCAGCGATGCTGGTGGGAGCGTAAATAGTTACTTCTTCTCTGGTTTTAATAACTGGAGAAGTTTGGCTCCGCATGCTTCTAACTCTGACCTGAAGATTTGGTTTGGCAGCAACTTTTTTCTGCGCGGCTGTGGGTGTGATTGGCTCCGGAGCAGCATCAAAGAAAGAAGAGATTTGCTGTATCCTACTAGCTTCCCAGTCAGTCAGGTCGCTCTGATATTCGGAAGGTGTATTTACCGAAGTGATGTATTCTTTAATCCTAGCTTTTTTTACCGGACTTAAGTCTAGTTCCGGTTCATATTGTGTCTGGTTAGCTGTGGGTTCGTATAAGAAAGGTTCCGGAATATTGGATGTTCTTTTCCAAAAAAACTTAGTTGGTTTGTAGAGTGTTCTGAAAAAAGTGATAATCCAGTGATCAAGTGGCCTTTCCTCAATCGGCAAGAAAGCCGCTCCGGCTCCCAGGCCTACGGAGAGCAGTATGAACGCCCACTTAATTGGTGTAGGCAGGTTGGTGCTGTAAAAAGCGACACCAACAACCACGCCAATGAATATTTCAGCAAACTGCTTGAGGGTCATGCTGCCAATAATATGAAAACGGTAGTTGGTGATGTCTTGTGGGATTGGGTGTTCTCGCATAACAAGGCTTTCCTGCCGCTCATCTAATCATATCAGGTCGAGGTATAACCTGAGTAGGGCGAGTTGGTTCAGTTAAAAATAGGCTAAGTTAAAAGCCTGAAGTAGTTTCAATTGCCGGAGTAATGAATGTTAAGAAAACATTATCGAATTCTGAGCCGGCGCTTTCTCCTTCCGCCTCAATCCGGAAATATGGGTAGTAAGCCTGGGTTCTAGGAGAGTAGCGGTATTCAAGCTCTAGATTATTGACAGTGATGGTTTTAAGGGAGGTAATCTCAAAGTTGGCTGCAAGGTTTCCCGCTTCAATTATTTCAGCACTGCCGCCGGCGATTTTTTCTCTGATCTTTGACAGCGGCAGAATGTTTTTGTCTGCTATTTTTGTAGCCATGGGCGGCGGCGGGTAAAACTCTGCTTTTTTAATTTCGTAGTTAAAGCCAACCTGGATTGTTGCAAGTGATTTTCTGGCAGCTGAGTAGTAGGCGGGATAATTATCAATTAAAAAAGTAAACGGGATTACAATCGTTTCAGCAGTGCCGGCCGACGCAGTCCTGGATTCCTGAGCCAGGAAGGTGATCTCTCTTCTTAGAGGCGAGAGTTCGGGATAACCGGGAATTTGTTTAATGAAGGCGCTGGCGGCATTAATTGCAGGCTCAATTACAATTTCCTGATTATCATCTGATATTTCGGGTATCGAAACCACATACATTAGTTTGTTCTCGTGCTCAAGGAAGCTGAGTGAGCGCTTGGTCTCATAATCGGTCCACGTACTCACCTGATATGGAGATGTGTCCTGAGGCAGGCTTAAGCTTTCTGCAACTTGTTGGGCAAAATTTCTAGTAGATGAGTAGGAAGGAGTGCCGGTGTAAACACCGAGGGTTTTGGGAAAGTCAACTTCGTCTTGAGAAATATTCATAACTACCCGTACGTTTTCGGGCGGCTTAGTAATGCCCGAGCTGATTCCTTCAATTGTCACAGGCGTGCTTTCAGGAGGTTCTGGTGTAAGGATAAGTAATAGGGCTGAACCCACCAGCACAAACCCAAGAAGGATAATGAAGTAGCGCAATGGGTTGGCTTTTATCTTTTCCGGAATACTCCGGATTGTTTGCAGTATTTGTTCTTTATTAATTGTCATGAGGCAATGTCTTTATCATACACGGTAGAAGTTTTTAATTGCTTGTACCAACTGTTTGAATGAATGCGTTTTTTAAACCTATGTTAACCGGCATGGGCCTGCCTCCGGGCATTGAGAGCGAGTTTGAACAGAAAGAAGCAGAGCCTCCGGAGTCAAGGAAAATAAATTGGTCGGCACCGCATTGCTGCATAATATCTGCCAAGTCAGAATAGTTGCCCGTTCTGATTGAGGCAAAAATAATTGCTTCTCCAGTGAAATCGGTGCACTCGCCATTTGCGTTGCCATAACCCAAGGCAACCCTGTTTCTCTCTCCACCTCCGTCCGGATGATCACTGAGTACACCGGTAACAGCTTTTTGATAGCCTCCCACTACAAAAGGCATGTCGGTGCGGTTGTACCAGGCAGAAGGGACGGGGTCAATCCGGAAGTTTCCACTGTTGTCTACAGTGAACATTCTCATAGTTTGTTCCATGTAAGCAGGATCCCGACCGTTGGCATTGGCAAAATACACCGGGGGGTTGGCTCCGCCTATACCAATCGGCTGAGTGGGGGTGTTGTAGTAATTGGCATTAATGGCAACATCTAGCTCTGGGTTGTTTCTAAACCAGTCGCAGGTGTATTTTGGAGAGCTGGCTTCAGCACTATTACTGACAACAAAGTTGTCAGCGGTTTTTGGCCCAATGGCTACATACCCGGATACGCCGGCATCATCGTCATCCTGAGCAGCCGCACAATCACGCGAATTAACGCTCATGCCATAAATTGCGCTTTCATCTGCGCGGATGGCGCTTTTTTCAGCTGCCGTAAGCGGCAGGATGTCCAAGACATCTATGCCGACTGTTTCAAAGTGAAGGTGGTTTCCAGAAGAGTTTCCTGTGCTGTCAACCCTGCCCAGAAGTTCTCCAGCTTGAACTTGAAGATCGCGGGTAATATTGGACATACTGATTCCTGGTGCAAAGTCGAGTAAGTGGGCAAAAATCATGATATAGCTGCCGGTATCAACAATGACGTGGGTGCCGTACTTATATTGGCCGTCACTGCTCCTCATTCCTGTGCCATCTGGATAGAACGAGGCAGTTCCGGCATATGGTGTAAATACTGGTGCATTGGCACCACCATCTGAAGCAGAGTTGTCCCAGGTAGTAATATCAATGGCAACACCGTCTCCAGGGTAAGAGCCATAGCCGCCCCGTATTACAGCATGAGGGCCACCGCAACCCGCGCAAAGCGTGGGGTCATAATTTTGGTAAGCCCTAATCACCCCAGTGGTTGGCCAGCAGCCTTCAAAATTTGAAAGTGTCCGGTCAAAAGTGCTGCTCTTATATGAAGCCGGCAGCGGGCCTAAGAAAGCAGCAAAAATAATAAGCAGGGTTATCAGCGAAATTAAAATTGAACCGGCTATGGTACCTGCAGCTGCTGCGGTACCAACAGGAAGTGTGGACAGATAACTGGCGGCTGTTCCCGCTACATTGTAACTGCCGCCTGCGGTTGCTGTGCCTGTGGCGCCGGTGGTAGCGCCGGCTGTTTGGGCGCTTGGCGGCAGGGAACTGGATCCTAAGGCAGGATATGAAGAAGTGCCGGTTGAGCCGCCAAATGACGGCAAGCTGAAGCCCCCGCCTCCTATTGCCGCACCGGCGTTGGCGCCGACTGCGGCTCCAAGGCCAGCTCCGACAACTGCTCCTACAGGTCCTCCAATCAAGAAGCCAGCAATGCCACCGCCAATGCCTCCAACCAGCCCGCCAATAAGGCCGCTTATTCCGGCTGTAAACATTTTTATCAGGCCTTGAACTACAAAAGCTCCGCCCACAGCCAAAGCTCCAAGAATCCACTTGCGCTTTTTCTTGTCTGCCAGAAGAGCTGCTGCTTTACCCCACGGGCCTGCCGCTGCCAGGGCTTTGGTTGCCAACTTATCACCGCCGGCTTTTTTCAGGGCACTTAGCGCTTTTCCTCTAGCATCAACCTTTTTGCTGAAGCGGTCAGTGAAGCGGCTTCTGGCCGAGGCGAATCTGCCTCTTATACCCCCCGGCGGCGGTCTTTGTGCGCCTGGAATGCCGGCTGGAACACCTGCCACATCATCGGCTGAATAAGTTCTATCACCACCCGCCCCGACGGGCGCACCTCCGTGGGATTCTGAAACAGCGGCCTCATTAGCTTGGATTAGCTCCATTAAGCTTGCTTGGTGGAGAGCCGCTAGGCTTTCATACTCCAATTGCTCGAGAATGCGCTCTCTTTCCTCTAAGGATGTTTGGGCAATAAATGACTCAACATAGAAGCGGCGCAGATTTTCTATATAGATTGCTTCTTGATGAGCTGTTTCCAGTTGAAAAAGCCTTTCCTGGTCGATTTCTGCCTGAAGCTGAATGGCTTCCTGTGCACGCATTTGCAGTTCTGCAAAATTGAGCAGATGGATGTTGGTCGGCACCATGTTGCGGTCGGTAATTTTATCCAAATCGTGGCCCAGGTATTCATAAATGAGTGTTTTTTCATCAGGTGAAAGGGCATTCCATGCAATCAAGTGGCGCTTATGCTGGTCTTTCACACTATTGGTGACTGCCCTTGCCACGCGTTCTGCACCATGCTCCTGAACAGATGAGCTGGCGCTGCTCAGTGAGGGGAGGAGCCGGCGTTCAAAAATTTGGTGATTGCCGGCTGCCAGCTCATCAGCTTCTTTGCCGCTCAGGGGCGCCAAACCTGCTGACAGGCTGGTTTTTTCCGCTTCTAAAGCCAGTTCAACAGCAAAAAGTTGAGCGTATTTAATGAGGAGTTTTCTCAAGCGCCTGATGGCATCTTCGGTTAAGCGGTATTCCTCCGGTATACCCAGCATTAAGAGCAGGTGCTCATCGCTCATGTGTTGTAGAAGCCAGGCTGCAGTGTGAGGGTGGGTGGCAAGGCTTTGAAGCGAAGCTTGGCTTGAAACATCAATGTTCACAAACTCAAACTCAGCCCCTTGGTTAATTAATAGGGACTTTAGGGCAACCTGGATTCGGCCTTCTACTTGAGTGAATTCCCTGGTGCCCAGGCCGACAATGGTGGGGCTGTCAGATTTAAGGACATCTTTAAGCTCTTGGCGGAAATTGTAGCCGGTGGTAAAGCCTGAAAGTTCTTCAAGGGCAATGGTATGGTTTTTAAGCGAATCAACCAATTGAGTAGCGTGCTGAGCAAAAGCCTCGCGCTCTTCTTCTGGCAGACTGAGAGTGTAGTCTTTGTAAAAGTTCTCGAGCGCCGCCACAAACTGGGGTGAGCGGGAAATTTTTAGGTAAAGCTCATCGAGGATTTCCAACCGGCGGCGTGGATTAGCAAAAAGCAGGCCAATTTCCGCCTTATCCTTGCTGAGCATGATTTCCATGACTTCATTGAGCAGCAGATTTTTAAGCTCGGGGTTTGCCTCCAGATAAGCATAACTAATGTCCTTGGAGACAAAAAGCTCGTGCAAAGCCCGGTTGTAAATCCATGTTGCTTCATACTGCATTTTTTCCAGATCATCTCTGGTGGCAGTAGGTTCGACCTCTTCTTCCTGAGGGGGTAGTTGGTCAGCCCCTCCGGTCTCCGGTTCCTCTGGAGTTGTTGGAGCGGCTGAAACACCAGTGGGCGCTGGTGGTTCGTTAATTTGTTCATCTAGCTCATCAACCTCATCTTCGAGTAGGTCCTGATTGATTTCCTCGGCAGCCTCTGAAAACTCCACTATTGTTGCCCGGGCTACAGCTTGCAGTAGTTTAAGAATTTTATCTCTATGGCTATGAGCAATAGTTTCTGATACTAATTTTTCATCATCCCGAGAACCCGCGATTTCTATCAGTAATCGCTTCTGCAGGTCGGAAGACCTGAGAAAACTATAAGCATTCAGGCTGGCCTGAGTTTCAGCCGTACCCCTGTGTAACAAAATAGCGGCAGCATCAGAGAGCAGCAGAATAGCGTCGGTATAAAATAGGTAATTTTTGCGGTCCTTAGGATCAATTAGGGCTTTATCAGCATCAAATAGTGAAGAGGTGTGAACCTTAAAACTGGGTAGTTGGACCGGTTGCTGATCGAGTAGTTCGCCGTTAGGTTTAAAGGCGCGGCTGAGGTCAATAACTAAATCACGGACCTTTTCAAGTTTTTCGCTTGGGTCAATAAACTTCACTTGCTGAAGCTCAGTCAAAGGGACTGATTGATTTTGCTCGTCAGGCGCCATGCTTTGATTATAGCGCAGGGTGTGTAGAGAATGGGAGGGTGAAGCGGGTATGTAAACCGCTGCTTTTCCTTTTTTCAACGTGTATGAAATAATAGAGCTATATTTACCTGCGGAAGGTTTTAAGTGTTAGTAGTTGATGCCAGATGTAATCATCAGGCGTTTTTGATATAATTCAGACAATGAGCGAAGGAACCCCCATTACCCCCAATCCTGAAAATCAAGAAGAGCGGCCAAATCAAGATGCTGAGAAAGATGCTAATGGGTTGGAGGGTGAGACTGGTGGTGAAACTTGGGAAAGTTTTAATAAAGAAATTACAAACAACATAAAGACACTTCTTCTTAGAGTATCAAAATTGAACCAAAAGGGATCAATTGATCAAAAAGGGACTCAGCAGGCAATAAGAGATTTGCAAGAAGTTCAGGATCGATTAGAACTTGCGATAGTAGATGAGTATTTTGATCACTACGATGAGCTCTTAAAAAAACACTCTCTTCTTCAGTTAAAAATAGACCAGCTGATCTCTAGAGTTCAAACTGCAGACACTCCATCACCACAACAACAAGATGCAGACGAACAACCGCAGGCCAGGTTTGAAAAGCCTTCTAAAATTAACAACCTTGACTTGCTGTTGGCGGATATCCAACCAAGAATAACCGCTCTTAAAGGCAGGTTAAGCCGTGATTTTGATCTTGATAATCCCACTGATAAAACAGAACTGGATTCAATTGGCGCTGAGCTAAGCTTAGAACAGCCGAAAATTTCTGAACTGAAGTCGGCATTGGCTTGGGCTGAAAGGCATTTGGCAGGTGTAGTCTCAAGAGATTTGCCTGGCATGACTGATGATGAAAAAACTGATTATGAGGTTGAATTAACTACCCAAATCGAATTGGCGAGTCAGTTAGCCAAAACTTATCAAGAGCTAATTAATTTAAAGCTGCAGAAGGAGCTTCCAAAACCAGAACCAGCCCGAGCTTCTTATGACTCTGTCACAGTGGAAAGATGGAGAAAGTTTGATATATATGAACTTTTCCGCATGTGGTATACAGGCAGTATTGCAGCCGACAGCGAACCCAAGCAAGCTTATGATGTTGTTTTTGAGGAAAAACTTGATGAAATTAGGGCTGATTTCATAGCTAAGGCTTTGGAGGTAGATGCTGGCAGCGGAAAGACTGAGGAAACTATTCGAGCTGAGGCTGAAAAGAGATATCAAGACTTTAGGTCACTTTGTGAAATGATGAATGACCTGATTGATTTTGGGATTATGTCAGCAGCGAGTTTAAACATGGGTCAGTTGACGGCTAAACACGAAACAATTTTAGCCAAAGCAGCGAGCGCTGATGCCATGAACCTAAATAGCAAATTTAACACACATGCCTTGGTGCGTTCAGAGGGAGTTGATCAGAAAGAGCAGTACTCTGACGACATGGGTTTGGTTCAGAGGATGGTCTTTGCCATGCTGCAAGAATTAAAGAAAAAAGGGAATTATCCTAAAGATCCGGGGAATGGTCAGAGCACAGACAGCCGTTTCTCAAGAAACCAGGGATTTTCCGCCAATCTTTCTGGTGAACTATTAGATATGGTGTCAGGCTTGGATCGAATTAGGACTCACGAAGGTTATGGGGGAAATAGATTAGAAATTTTAAATATCGGGCAGGAACTTAGGTACTACCCTGAATTAGCGAAAAAACTTCTTAAGCACTTTGCTAAACAAAAAGCCACGCGCGACGACATAGGTTCTGAGGCAGGCATGTATCATCTGGGCAGAAACAAAGGTGCTTTTAAATTTGCTGATGGAGCTTCCGGAAGACCAGCGGGCTTGCTGCCAGCCATTCTTTATCAGGTTGGAAAAAATTCTGCCAGGGAGAGCCATGCCGCTATGTTGTGGTTTGTTAACCCAACTAAGGTTGATGCGCTAATGGCCTTCGGCAGACCTGGCCCCGGAGAAGATTTGGATGACCATACAACTTGGAAAGATACAAAGATTGAACCAGGGGCTCCCCCAAGAGAAGTACCTGACCCAGAAGCAAGACAAAACAAGGAAGTTGTTAGAGTAAGAAAGTTGGTTGAAAAATATTTCTTATGGGCAAACCCACAATGGGCAGAGGCAAGAGGGTTTTTACCATACAAACCCACCGAGTGGTATGAAGACTTCCCAAACCTTTCAGAGTTCTTTAATCAGTCAGAGGCCACAGTACTTTCTCCGGATTATATTCAGTCAAGAGACGCAGTATTAAAAATTATTGAGATGGCAGCTCAGTCTCCTTTAACAAACCTAAGCACGATCACTACGCAGATGGAGGAGAAAATTCAGGTGCTTGTTAAAACCTTTAACTCTGAAATCGGCAAAGCGATGGCCTACATCGGACCCTATGCTTTAGATACTGAAGAAGAAGATGATACGAAGAAGAAATTTAAGAAAGTTTTGGAAGATATTCGGGAAGTTAAAAAAGAAATTGAGGACTCTGGCAAGCCTGAAGATGATCCTGATAATCAGGCTAATAAAGAAAAGCTGAAAGAACTCCAAAAAGAAGAGAGGCGGTTGAGACCCAAATATAGGTTGCAGCAGAACCAGTATGTTCACGAACTCATCATCGCTTGCTATCAATTTTTCTTGGCAAATATCTTAATGAGTGTTCCCTCAGGTGACATACCGCTGATTAATCCGGGTGGTGTGCGCACTAGGGAATATGACACTCTCTATGTCAGAGCTGTAAAAACAATGAGAAATACTATTTCACAAAATACCACATTAACTAGATATTGGCCGATGATTATTGGAACAGCGGCGCCTGCAAACAGCAAGCATCCAGCCGTTGACTTCATCGGGCAACCGGAATTAAAGAGGCGGTGGAGAGAAGACGCAAGACTTGCCAATGAGTATCTTAGGTGGGTGTTGGAAAATGAACCAGACAGAGCTGAGATGGGTGCATTTGAGCGCGCAAAATACATGAGAGAGGAGAGACCTCATTCTCCAATAAATGTCAAAGAAGGCTGGAAGTCTTCTTATCAGGATCCCACTGAGCAGAAAATGTAATGTTGCTTCAATAATTTCTGTATTTAAATTTAGCGTATTGATAAGAGGGGACAATAAAGCTTTCAAATTTTATTCCCGAGCTACTGGTGTTGTGAACTCACCTTTTCTTAAGCGCTCTTCTTCCCAATCAGCTTTTGCTGCCCTCTGTTCTGCTAATTGCCTCCGGGTTCTCCAATCTTCTGAGGATCGGCCTCTCTCACGCCCAAATAAGCCAGTTCGGTTTGCAATCCGCTGCAACCTAGCCTCATCTGTAAGTGCTGCTGTTCCACTATCGATTCCACTTTCTATATTTCTAAGCAATCCTGGGGAGGTGCCAATCATCGACCCAACTCTCCCAAAAGTAGATGAACCTCTTGCAGTAGCATTTGCCATGTGTCTTCCCGTGCTATGACCGATGTTCATAAGCCTGCTTATATTCCAACGATCACCCCTTGTCTCCACAACACCTCTTCCAAGTCCTTCGACCGCACCGGTTGCAGCACCCGCACCAGCACCCAATAATTTAGAGCTGACCGGCGCAGCTTGCCGCGCTGTCGTTGCTGCAGCCCCAGCCACCATCTCACCAAATCCTCCACTCGCCCCCAGCCTCTTCTTCACATCCTTAACAATTTCGGGCAAGGCCAGCAAAATAGCCAAGCCCATCAAGGAAGTTATCGCATCGGGCATGCCCCGGCCAACCAAGAAGGGTGGCATAAAGCCGCCATCACTGACGTTAACTTGCTGTGTAAACAGGTAGAACATTACAGCTACTACCAGAACAACAGGGAAAACTGCCAGGTTAGCAATCAGATTCCTAATCCAAGGACCGAAGGCATCTTTGCCTGGTATTGCACCGACCACCAACTGGATAGGAGCGGTCACCACCGAAATAACAATGGTGGCGTAAGATTTAAGCAGTTCAAAAAACAGCTTAAAGGCGCCGATTAGCACCGCTATGGCGATTACCAAACCTACAGTGATGCCGGCTGCCCAGCCAAAGGTGTCGCCGATAAGGCTGTTGTTAGTGCCTAGGATGGAGTTGATCATTTTCTCAACAATATTACTGCCGGCCGAGAACCCCTCAACAGCCCCTGACTTCATAAAGACCCACGAAAGCTCAAAAATATTGTAATTGATGATGTCAGGATTATCTCTGAAGACAACTCCAAACAAACCAATAATCAGGTACATTGATAAATACATTAGGTCGATCATGAAACCAGCTATAGCGTAGGAAAAAGTCACAAACAACAAGCTGACAATAATACTGGGAATTGCCTGCTGAGCAGTGATTGCCTGTTGATTGACCTTTTTTCTGAACATGATCAGGAAGCCGATGACAATAAAAATCACCACAAAGAACATGTAGGCAATATTCCTGAAAGTTTTCCAGAGTTCTAGAATGGGGTTAAGGGCTACAAAACCGAGGCCTTGGGCGTATGCCGGCTGGGCAATGCCAATCCCGGCAGAATTCAAAACATCTGCCACGTAAACATGAGTGTTGGCCGGAGGAGTAGCGTACATCTGGCCGATTAGGTAGGCTAATCCCGGTACGATGCCCTGACGCTGGGCAACTGCGGGACTGCCATCTGGATTTTCATTAATCGTGCCGCCGGAAGACAAGCCATTAATCGGGACAATGTTTTGAGTTAGCTGAATAGCGGTGTAATTGAGTGTGTAATAAATTAAACACTCCAGGGAAGGATCTTCACAATTTTCGGTTGCCGAGAGGTATTCGTTGATTAATTCTTGGTCTCTGGCTGCAGTGTTGTCTTGTGCCTGAGCAGTATTCGAAAGCACGCCAAATAGAATTACCACCACTGCTAATATACTCAGGGCACGTTTCGCCATGCGCTCATTATAACAAGAACTCCAAGTTGAGCATAGGGGTTAGGTTGTGTTTTCCGCCCGGCCAAAACTCCACATATCCGATATACTGTGATATACTTTCATCATGATAAATCAAGATATTGTCAGACAACTCCAATCTTTGCTCGAAAATGCCCGCACTATCTTTATTATGTATGGCAGCGACCCTAGCCTCGACCAATTGGCGGTTGGCACAGCACTGCATCAGGCTATTTTGTCCTCCGGCAAAGATGCTCAGTTGTTTTCCCCTCAAAAACCAAGCGATGACTTTAGGCTTGCCGGAGCTGAGGCAACCAAAACCGAGGTCGGCAACCAAAATCTCACTGTCAGCTTTAATTATTCAGAGGAAGCCGTTGATAAAGTCAGCTACCACATTGGTGAAGAAACCAATAAATTCTATCTGACCATCAAACCCAAGAAGGGCTCTGAGCCGCTTAGTGCAGATGACGTCGAGTTCAGCTACACGGGAGCAGACACTGACCTGATTTTTGTTATTGGAGTTGATCAGTTGGAAAACCTTGAGCAGCTTTATTTTGGCTACGAAAACTTATTTAGAGATGTTCCGGTTGTTAGCCTTAACACCTTTGCTACAGGTTTTGGTACGGTTAAAATTAACACCGGCAGTGCCGGCAGCATGAGTGAGATAGTTGCTAAGCTGCTTTTTGATCTTGGCTTCACCCTGGATGACCGCAGCGCCACCAACTTGCTCATGGGCATCGATTGGGCAACTGATTCATTCCAATCTTTCACTTCAACCGCTGAAACCTTTGAGATGGTTGGAGCATTGATGCGCTCAGGTGCCAGAAGAATCAAACGCCGCGGCCAACTGGATCAAGCTTCAGTATTTCAAGACAGCTTGAGGCAACAATCTAAACCCCGGTTGGAACAGGCTCCAACCCAGCAGAAACCCAGGGAAATAACTGTTTCAGAAAGAAAACAAAGCCAGGACACCAAAGGAGACGGCCTTTCCAAAAGAAGGAAAGTTGATGCCACTAAACCAGGTGGTTTAAAACATCAGCCAGGCAAAGACGTTAGCTCAAAATAACTATTTCCTGTTTGTTTGGAAACTTATTCGACGGTTTCAAAACTTAAGTCAAGTAGCCTAGGGCACCAGGCCGCAGTAAGAGGCTGCAGACCAGGCGTTCCAGTTGCCCCATCTCGTTCTGATTTCAATCATTTTTTCAATATTCTTTAATGGGTCGAGCATGGCTGTTTCGCAGGAGTTGAGCAAAGCTTGGTCAGCAACTTGGCATGGTAGGTTCCAGGCGTTATAACCTGGTGTTCCGCTCACTCGGCCGCTGGCATCAGCAAGCGCCCCCGGACAATGTGCCATAAGGTTAATCTGGAAAAGGCCAATACTGTAGTCAACCGACTGGCTTGTTAGGCAGCGCTTGTTGACGGCGTCGCTGCCGCCACGGCTTTCTTTATTGCAGATGCGTGAGGCAATCTCAGCTTCTGCTTGAGGGTTGGAGAATCCAGCTTGCTCAAAGAAGGGAAGTAGTGTTTCAACACTGCAGGGCCCGGTCGGAATAATGTTGCAGCTGCCGTCTCCTGCGCCGGCACCGCTGCCACTGATTGAGCCAACTACTTCATTAGTGATTCCGCCGGCACATTTTCCAAGCAGGAACTCCTCAGTAGTCGAGCAGGAACTTAGATAGGCATGAGCTTGGCCGTAATATGTGTTGAGGCCCCGCTGCACGTTCCTGAGCCAATATCCCAGGCTTGCGCCCAGAAAACTGATCCCGCCTCTGCCTTCTTCTGTTGTGCCAATCCTGAAGTTTTTGGAGCAGTCATATTCCACCACCTCAATGGGCGGGTCGAGCGGAACCGGCTCGCCGCCGATAATTTCATAGTATTTTAGGTATCGGTTTTCTTCGCAGTTACCGCTAGTCGGGTCTTCCTGATAAGTATGGCTGGCACTGCCGCCGCCAAAATTTGCCTGGAAACCACTGCCGTCAAAGCGGTTTTTAGTGTCTCTCTCTTCTAGCTTGGCAACCTGCTGTTGGTTGAAGAAGGTGTGTTTCATCACTTCAGTCACTGATTCAAGTTCATAGCCAACCGGGTACACCAGGAAAAAGTCTACTTTAGCGGTTTGGCCGGCCGCGTTGCTCCATTTGCCCCTGACGACATCAAAGATAGTCTTAAGAGGGTTGTTTACAGTAGTTGCTCTTTGCGGGTTTTGGTTTCCTAAGAAAATATAATTAAAAACATCGGTACCAAAACCGTATCCCTCCCTATACACCCTTGATGAATCATCTGTGCTTGGGGGAATTATGTTGGCTGCTTCAAATATTTCCCTAACCGGTTCGCTTCCAAGGTTGTCACAACTGGGGGTGTTGCCATTTATCAAGTCTACAACTGACTTGCCCAGGACATCCTTGCAGGCTGCAGCACCATTCAAGCCGGCTAATTCTGCCGGGGTATTGCCGTCGCCTGCTAGACAATAAATTGTGCTCCCTGATCCTTGGGTTGAAGCTCCGGTGGCCTGTTGGCCGATAATAGTCCTCCTGTCCCTGGACTGCTTGTCAAAACCCGGGTTTTCCTCGTCTTCAGAAAGCTTGAATTTTTGCGGAACCAGAATATTTCTGGTCTGGCTGACTGCGTCAGTGAAGAAAAAATGGCCACTTTCTTCTCCGCCGCCTTTGTTCGTCAGTATATCAGGGATTTTAAAGGCAACAATCAAAACTTCATGCTTTGGTTGGGCAGACTGGGAAAAAGAGAAGAAGCTAAAAGCATCGGCAACTGATCTTTGTTCGATTGAGGCAACCATAAAAGCCAGCCGATAGGAGCGGTTGATGTAGAGAGGAGTGTTTAAAATGCCTTTTTTCAGCTTGTCGTATTGAGGGGACGTATTGCCAAAAAGCCGCTGGCAGCCGGCCGTTTCTCCGCCGCTGTAGTAATCCGGCATGAAGTCGCTGATGTCATCAAGCAAAGTGTCAACAATATAGTCCGTATTGGGGATTGCCTCAGCTCTGGGAGCGCATCTGTCCCACGCTCCAAGCCGCTCACACATTTTTTGGGTGTTGGTTAGGATGCGAACAGACTGGATGCAGCGTTGTTCTGCTGCCATGAGCGAATTAATTGGCGCAGTATTTACTTCCTGCTCAGGATAGCTTGAGGCATAGTAGTCCTCGAAGCCAAAATACTCTTCAAGGGATGAGGTCAGAAACCTTCTGCCCTCTGTATCCCGGAAGATAGGCACCCTGCCGCTTGAGGAATCAATGGTGTAATTTGATTCTGTTTCCAGCCGGATTCCCTCATAAAGCTCTAAAAAGCGGTTTATCAGGCCTTCTGTTTCAATATTAAGTTTGATGTTGGTGGGCTCGGCAGCGCAGTGGGCTTCATATCCTTGAGCTGCTAAATCCCCCCTGGTGGTGCTTACGCTTTGCTGGTCCGGCCGGCTTAGCGGATGAATGCCCCTGATGGGGTGGAGCAGATAGTATGCCGGGTCCACTAAATATTCAGGATACTTGCTCAGGTCATAGCCGAACACTCCTGATCCGCCGGCTGATAGGGCGCTGCCTCCTGGGGGCGCCTCGCCGATATAGAAAGGTTTGCCCAACTCCTGACTTTGAGATAATGCCAGCATGGCGCTTTGTTTTTCTGATTCAGTGTAATAGTGAGCAGAGGTTACTGTAATAGCACCGATGCTGTTTGTATTTTTAAAATCTCCGGGCCCAGTGCTGTCGCAGCGGGTGGTGTCTTGACTAGCCATCTGGCCATAGCCGACATTTGAAGTTACGCCCCTTAGTTGGCTGCCGATCACTTGCCCCCAGGTTTTGTAGGCCGGCATAGCTGCAGCATTGCCTCCGCAGTGCGGTTCATTGGCCAGCTCGTAGCCCCAAAGAGCCGGATGAGACCCCAGCGCCCTGACCTGGCTGACTAAAGCTTGGTACTCTCCCTGATAACCGCTTTCATACCATTCTATTCCTGCTCCCTGAGGTATACCGCCGCCGCCATTGCTGTAATCACCGATGGCGATGATCATTTTTACACCAGCTTGCTGGGCTGCATTGAGAGCATTTTGAACACCGGCCGCTCCCTCAATCTTGGCAAAAGCTCGGACAACAGAGACACCGCAGGTGTTTTTTAGCCAGGAAAGATGTTCTGCAGCTGTGCCGTCAGCGAACTCAGCGGCTCCAATATTATTAATGTTGACACCCACAAACCTGTCGGGATATTGCTCGGCTTTTTCTCTGAGAGCTAAACAAATATCAATATTTGTATCTCTGTACCAGGAGAACTGATCTACCGCGATCTGACGGCCGTTTTGGTCACCGCCATATTGCCAAACAAGGTATCCAGATGCTCCGGCTTGAAAAAAATCTTCAATTTCTTGGGAAAGGATGGCGGCATTGCTTTCTTGAGCGTTGGCTTTGGAAAGGTTTGCTGTTATCCCTGCCAGAAGAAAAATTGTTGCCGCTAGTGCCAGTAGTTTAAACGGGAGTATGCGCACGGGTTCATTATATCAGCAGAACGAGCGCCAGGGACTTTTCCTTAATTAGTTCCTAATATTGAAAATCAGAAGTGGGAATGCCGAATTGGGTAATAATGCTGACGCCGGTAAACTGAGAAATTAGATTTAGGATAATAAAGGCGCTTAGAGATACAACCAAACCGATTACCGCATAGGTCATCATGCCTTTGGCACTTTGCACTTGTTGGGTGCTGCCACCTCCGGAAAGCATGTAGCGGAAGGCTCCGACAATAAACATCACAAAGCCCGCCAGCCCGATAACGGTAATGATTACCGTGAACACATTGGCAATCAGGCACTCCAATCCTTGGAGGGTGGCTACATCGCCACTGCCGTATTCTGTATCAGCTACGCAGACACCAGACCAAGATGAAGTTTGGGCAGAAACAGGTGCTGCGCCGGCGAAGGCCCCAACCAGAACAATTAAAAATAAGATTGCAGAGTGTTTAAGGCTTTTTAGCATTAATTTAGTATAACAATTTGCGGCAGGATTAGCGATTATTAATGTTGGAGCTATTGATAAGCTCTTCCAACGAAGAATAGCCAAGGAAGTTGAGGATGATAATTAGAATAGCATAGCTGGCTGCCAAGATGATTATTCCCACAACGGCAGCTACGATGGTGCTTTGAGCAGCCTGAGTTTTGCCTTTGTCACCTCCTGAAGTTATCCATCTGAAGGCACCCAAGATTAAGTAGAAAAAGACGAGTAGGGCGGCAATTACAAAAACGAATTGCAGCAGGCTGTTAAAGAGTTCACTAAAGCTGCGGAAAAAACCTTCCGGCAGGTTGATGTCTACCCGCTGAGGTGAAACAGGAGCCTCTTCCTCTACAACAATTACTCTGTCGCCCGAATCCGTGACTACCCGAGTGCCGTCCTCCAGAATAATTACTTCTGAATCAGTCAGTGTAGCTTCATCAATTTCGGTGCTCAAATATAAAACACCGTCTTGGCCGCGGACCAAACGAACTTCGCCATCAGTGGAATCGGCGGATACAGCCTGGGAAAAGTTGAACGCCATGAAGGAAAATACAATTATTATTAGGATGCGGGATAATAGTTTAATCATCTATAACAACTATTATAGCGCAAAATCAGGCAAAAGTCACTAAAAAAGCCCTCGATAAGAGGGCTTTTTTATTATTCAAATGATTTCCCGGTTTAAACGCTTTGCAGTAAGCCTTCGAGGCCCTGTTCATAGCCGAGGAAGTTAAGGACGATCTGTAGAATAGCCCAAGCTGCTGCTAGGACGATGATGCCGACTACAGCGTTGGTGATCATGTTTCTGGCGTTTTCTGTTTTGCCTTTGTCACCTCCTGAGGTAATCCAAGTGATGGCACCTAGGATCAAGTAGAAGAAGACGAGTAGGGCTGCGATTACAAAAACAAAATTTAGGATGCCATTGATTAGGTCACCGATGTTGCCGAAGAAACCGGTTGGAACATCAATGTCGATGTCTCCCTGGGACTGGGCAAATGCGGGTGTAATTGTTGCAACCATTGCCGAAGCGGTCACGGAAGCGTAGGCGGCATATTGTTTGAGGGATTTTATCATATACTCCTTTTCCTAAATTTTTAGATACACATAGCTAAAAAATTATACTCATACTTCGAGTGTTGCGTCAAGTTTCGAAAATATCTTATAGTTAACATTATAACTTGGTCAAAATAGGCCGTCAAGTTGCTTGGCCTGGATGTTCTAAATTACCAGTTAATCAGAGATGGTAATTCCCTCAAGGTTGAGGAAGTTAAAGAGAAGCTGCAGTATGGCGAGGACTGCTGCCAGGACAATAATGCCAATAACAGCATTGAGCATTCTGGTACGAGCTTTTTCGAGCTTGCCACTGTCGCCTCCGGCAGTTATCCAGCCAAGTGCTCCCAAAACCAAGTTTAGAAGTACCAGAAAGGCTGCGATGGCCAGGATAATTTGCAGAATTCTGCTGATGAGCGATCCGAATTCACTACCGGGGTCGTCTTCATCTACACTGACTATTTGAGGCAGTTCGCTGGCGCCTTCATTGAGAATATCTAATCGAGGTGCGTTTTGAGTGCTACTTCCTCCGCCGCCTCCACCGCCGCCAGCGCCGGCGTCATCGGCTGCCATGATGCTTGGGGGTGAAATAAGTAGTAGTCCGGCCAAAAGAAAGGGCAGTGATTTTTTGAGAAGGTTTTTTAATGATGGCATTAGCCTAATCTCCTGTATTTGCAAATGGCAGTATTGGTGAAAGGATGCTGAATTCATCTCCGAAGAACAACCGGCTGATAAAGGCAATAATGGTAAATGAAGCAACTAGGATAATGATGCCTATAATTGCATTAGTGAGGCGGCGCTGGGCTGCCTGCACTTTGCTGGCGTCATCTCCAGAGGTAATCCACTGCACGGCTCCCATGATAAACATCACTATTACTACAATGGCACCGATCGTAATAGCGGCATTCCAGACAAGAACGAAGTATGAAACAAATAGCTCGCCAGAACGGGCTTCTTCCAGGCTTTCCTTGCTGCCAAGTTTTCCGGTCACAGGGTTTTCAATTTGAGCAAAGGCTGTAGATGCCTGAAAAAGTAAGGCAGAAATTGCTGTTAAAATTGAAGAAACTGCCGGCTTTAGTTTGTTCATGGGCTTTACTGTGCTCCCGGAATAATTTGTAAGAGCATCCTGCCTGGTTCGAGTAGGTTCAGGCCGACAATGCTGCCAATTAGGCCGATGATGGCATAGGCGGCAACCAAGATAATCAGGCCGATAACTGCATGAAGAATTTTTTGCTGGGCACTGGCAACTTTACTGGCGTCCCCGCCGGCGCCGATAATTTGGAAAACGGCTGTCAAGAAGTAAAAGATAAAAAATAGGCTGGCCAGGATTGTCAAGAAACCAATGACATTTGAGATAATCAACTCTAGATTAGAGAGCGCTCCTTCCTGGGTAGCGGAATCTTCACTAAAAGCAGGGCTGACAGGCTGAAATTCGCCAAGAGATTTGGCAATCATAACGGGTAGTGACATAGCCTAAGTATTTTAACCTTTTTTTAATTACTACTCTAGTAGTGTGTCATTTATACCGGGCAAACTCCGTTTATTGCTCTAATGCCCCTTTTATTGTTGGCTCAAGTATAAAAGTTGCATCTCCAAAAAAGATTAAACCAACAATAGCGGCTATTGTATATGCAGAAACAATAACGAGCAGGCCGATTACACTAAAAGTAAGTTTTTCGCGGACTTGGGTGTTGGCTTGAGTATTTCCCATGCTGGTAATGTAGATGAAGCCGGCAGCCACGAAGTTGAGCATGGCTAGAATACCGCCAACAATGGCAACAAGCCTAATAATGATGCTCAGGAAAGCGATAATACCGACACCATCACCAAACCTGGTTCTGATGGCAGCAGGAGGAACGACCGCCCCCACAACTTTTGAACCAACGTTGGAGCCACAGGGCATACCTGAATCAGCCACAATCACGTTGCAGCTCGCATCAAGACACCTACAGGTTGAGCCGTTGTCGCACTGGCCCTCATACTCGCAGACAGCATTGGCCTTTTCCGGAGCAACCGCCATGGATGCTCCAACCAAGAAAACTAAGACAATGAGTGCTGCGGCTATTTTTTTCATGTTTTTGTTTCTTTTTATATGGTCGGGTTTAAGATGTAGCTGGCATCACCAAAGAAAACTAGGCCGATGATTCCTCCTAATGTGTAGAACGAAACAATTAAAATTAGGCCAACCAAGCTTGATGTCAGCAGATTTCTAACCTTGGTATGGGTGCCGGGATCTCCTGAGCCAGTAATGTAGAAGAAGGCGGCCAATAGTACATTAATCACAACCCAAATACCCCCGATTACGGTGGCAATCCCAATCAGCCTTGAGATAAAGAAAATTATTGCTGTTTCGCCTTCTGAGACTCCGGCAGCTTGGTTATAAACATCTGTGCCCGGAGGAGATTCTATTTGCCCGATACCAAATTCACAGCCCGCATCATTTCGGTCGCAGACATCAGATTGTTCCGGAATAACTGTTGGTGCCGGCGATTGAGCAGCGGCCAGGGCAGCCATGTTCAGAAATATGGCAAATACCAGGGTGTAAAATACTATTTTTGTCAGAATCAGGCGGTTGTTCTTTATAAAAGTCAGCATTTTTAGATTGGAATATTTACTCCGGTAATCATTTTTACAATCTGAACAACCCAGTAGGCAGTGAACATAATGATAAAACCGATAACCGCTGTGGTAATAATGCTTTTAGCATCTTCCGCACCTTTTTTTCCTCCTGAAATGAATTTAAAACCGGCAAATACGATTAAAAAAAACAGGATAATGCCTGCAAGTACAAAAAGGTTGCGGACAATTAGGTTTACAAGAAAAGCTGGATCGGAATAAAGTTGGCTGATTGGGGTATCGTCGTTGAGTCGCAGGCAGTCTCCTAGAGAAATTCCTGCACCATCAACTCCTCCGCTGCCGGGATCACAGTCAGTCTGAGCGTACGCAGTAGGCACAAGCTTGCTTAGCATCTCAAGTAATATCTTACAGCAACCCGGTGAAAAATGCCAACAATGGGCTTGTTAAGGTATACTATCACTGTTATGAAAAAGCAGACCTCGGATGAAGCCTTATTGGAGCAGCTCAGAAAAGGTGAGCCTAGGGCAGTAAATGAGTGGTTCAACCTGTATCATGACCGCCTGCTTGCCTCGGTTATCTTAAGAGTAACCAGTATTAAAGATGCTGAAGAAATTGTTCAAGAAACTTTTTTAAACTGTTTAAAGCATTTGCCGCTCTTCCGCGGTGACGCCAGTATATGGACCTGGATGAATACAATTGCCAGGCATGAAATAGCTGATTATTTCCGGAAAAAATATGCCCGCAAGGCCATCCAAACCCTTCCATTGCACGAGTGGCTGCTGGCTAAAAATGTCCATGATTCTCATGAGGTTGCCGAGCAGGTTTACTTTATTTTAGACAAAATGCGCAAGTCATACCGAGACCTATTGCTGCTTAAGTATGTCGAAGGCAAAAAAGTGTCGGCAATAGCAGAGGAGCTAGACCGGAGCATTAAATCTATAGAATCTGATTTGTTTAGGGCCAGGGAGGAATTCCGGGTGCTCTGGGCGGCAGAGTATGGCGTATAATTTGCCAGATAGTTTGCCGGCCGGCTATGGCTAACTTATGAGCAACAGCGAACAAACCCAACAATTTTTAGAGCGGCTTCAAAAGGAAGCTGCTTTGCAATCTAGGCTTCACAGAGAGAGGTTGTTGCCGCAGCGATTGGACAGCCTAACTTCTCTGGTGGGCAATTACCCCTGGCAAGTGATTTTATTATTGTCCGGCGTATCAGCATTTCTTCTGGAGATGATGAGATAACAATGCACATTGGTCAACTAATTATTTCAGCTGTTTACTCGCTCTCGCAAATAACCGGGGGTTTGTTGCTGCATCCTTACCAAACTATGCAGTCTCTAGTTAGGGACAAGGTCTTTGTTTGGATGACCTTGCTGCCAACAGGGGTTCTGGCACTTTTGACTTTGGCGTGGAAGTTGGCGGTGGTGCCGCTGGTCAGCCTTTTTTTTTCCTGCAACACAACCGGATTTATCGGCTGCCAGTGGCTAACCTTTATTTCCAACTGGATTACTTTCTTTTGCATTTATTGGCAGGTCCTGTTGTTTTATTTATTAATCCGCTTCTCCAAAATTTATTCATTTAACAATTAGTTCAGGATGTTTATATGGTTTCTGATGAAGTTGTTTTGGTAAGAAGTTCCGATGAGGTGCAGGGTGTTATGGATAAGCATCAAGCACATCGCCACCCAGCCCAGCTGCACCGGGCCTCATCCGTGTGGTTGATTAATGATGCAGGTGAAATATTGCTTCAAAAACGTTCGGATAAAAAAATAGTCGGTGCTGGCTGGTGGGCCAACACTGTTTGCGGCAATCTAGTTGATGGAGAAAGCTATGAGCAGGGAGCTTTAAGGCGCTTGAAAGAAGAGCTTGGAATCGAAAATGTTCAACTGGAAGAATTGTACAAGTTTTCCTATCGCGCATACTGCAATGGCGAATATGGTGAGCACGAGATTGACACTGTTTTTCTAGCCAGAGGCACTGCGGATTTTTATAAAAATGAAATAAAGCCAAATGCTGACGAGGTAGCTGAGATTGCCTGGGTGCAGGCCGAGGATTTAGCCCGCCAGCTAAAAGATGTGCCTTATGTTTTGCCGGCAGCAACTCTAGAATTGAGTCTGGTTCAGTTGGCGGAACAAACTCCACCTATGAATGTTAAAATTGGCGGCAGGGCAGTTGGCCTGGCCCCATGGACGGTGATGATGCTTCAAGATTCTCGGCTGCTTAATTCTTTATCTTAGAAAATAGTTAGTTTGCATGATTTTAGCCGTTTTTGCGACTAATATACTGCTTTAGTATCGGACAAACCTATGAAACACAACACCGTAACAGCTTCTGCACCCGGCAAACTGATGCTTGCTGGAAGCTATGCAGTGGTTCACGGCTATCCCGCAGTTGTAACTGCTGTTGATCAGCGTTTGTATGTAACCGTGACCAAAAATGGAGAGGATGTGTTCCAGCTTTCTGCTCCTGATTTGGGTTTGCATGCTTATTCAAAGACAATTGATGATTTAGCCAGAAAAGAACTGCCCAAGGGAGTGCGGTTTATCGAGCACCTTTATAAGCGTTTTTTAGAGTTATACCCCCAGGATCATGGTATTGTAGTCACTTCCCGCAGTGATTTTTCTTCGTCTTTCGGATTTGGTTCCAGCAGTGCTGTGACGGTTGCCTTTGCTAAAGCTCTAATGACGCTTTATGAAATTGAAATGACCCCCAAAGAGCTTTTTGATTTTTGTTATCAGGTGATTTTGGATGTTCAGGGAGTGGGCTCAGGGTTTGACCTGGCTGCTGCAATTTGGGGCGGGACAATTTTTTATCAAAAGCCGGCCGCGGTTGTGGAACAAGTCCCTCTTGATTATGTAGAGATTGTAGTTGGCTACACTGGTATTAAGGCTGATACACCCACACTTATTCACATGGTTAATTCTAAGCTTAAAGAAAATCCGGAAAAAATTAAGCGCATTTTTAAACAAATCGGTTCTGTTTCCTCAACTTTAAGAGAGCATTTGATTCAAGGAAACCTTCAAAAGGCCGGCCAATGTTTAACTGAACACCAAAAGCATGTTGAACAGTTGGGGGTCAGTACCGCGATGCTAAACCTAATGACCCGTCGTGCAGTTGAGGCTGGTGCCAACGGTGCCACCCTGTCAGGAGCAGGCGGCGGCGATTGCATGGTGGCCTTTGTTGAACCGCATACCAAGGCAGCAGTTCAAAACGCCATTGCCGCGGTTGGAGGCGAAGTAATTCCGATTTCCTGCGACCAGGAGGGTGTCAGGCTCGAAGCAACAAAGACTAGAATCAGCAAGCATGAAGAAATGTACATTTCAAGCTTCCAGTGATATAGCCCTAATTAAATATTGGGGAAAAAAAGATGCTCAAAACCGGCTGCCGGCCAACGGCAGTATTTCTATGGTTCTTGAGGGATTGGATACTGTTACAACTGTTGAGTTCTCTCCATCCCTGGCTCAGGATATAGTTTTTCTAGATGGGGTTGAAGTAGTTGTCGGGAGCAGGGAGGCTGCCAGGGTGTCAAAACACTTGGATAGGATTCGTTCCCTGGAAAACACTGATTTAAAAGCCAAAGTTTACTCAAAAAATAATTTTCCTAAAAAAACTGGCCTGTCCAGCTCCAGCTCAGGTTTTGCGGCATTGACCCATGCTGCCTTGGGAGCTTTGGAAATAGAACTTTCAGAGAAGGAAATCAGTATTTTAGCCAGACAGGCTTCGGGCTCCGCTTGCAGAACGGTTTGCGGCGGTTTTGTTGAATGGTTTGCGGGCGACTCGCCGGAAACTTCATATTCAGAAACAATTGCTGAGCAAGGTCATTGGGATCTGCGGGACATTATTGCTGTTGTCGGCAGCGAGGAGAAAAGGGTTTCTTCAACCGGCGGACATGAATTGGCTCAAACCAGCAAATTTTTCTCAGTCAGGCAGCAGCATATTCAAGAAAAACTGGAGAAATGCAGGCAGTTTATCAGCGAGAGGTCTTTTAGCGAATTGGGGCAGTTGGCAGAAGCTGAGGCGCTTGAATTTCACAGCATAATTTTTACCAGCTCACCACCGCTGCTGTTTTGGCAGCCGGGTACAGTTGCGGTCATGAAAGAAGTGGAACAGTTGCGCTCTGAGGGCATTGAGTGCTACTTTACGCTCAATACAGGCTTCAATATTCATGTTATTGCCCTTCCGGAAAATGAAAAAATTGTCGCTGAAAGGATTCAGGCTTTGCCATTGGTTGAAGAAATACTGACTGCAAAAGTAGGCAGCAAGCCGAAAGAGCTGCCGGAACACTTATTTTAAGGAAATTATGATTAAAGACACGACTCCACAGCACGTAGCAATCATTTGTGATGGCAACCGCCGCTGGGCAAGAGGCAAAGGCTTGCCGGTTTTTAAAGGCCATGAATTTGCGGTCAAGAATACGATGGAGGAGTTAATTGATGCGGCTTCAGAAATTGGTATAGATTATCTGACCTTTTGGATCTTTAGTACGGAAAACTGGAATAGGGATAAGAAGGAAGTAGAAGGCTTAATGAATTTATTCCGCTACATGTTTGATAAGCAGTTGGAGCGGCTGCACAAGAAGAATTATAAAGTCAAGCTTATCGGCAACCGAGCCGGTTTGGCAGATGACATTCAATCAAGAATTGAAAAAGGTGAGGAACTGACAAAAAATAACACCGGAATGACGGTGATTTTTGCCATGAACTACGGCGGCCATGATGAATTGGTTCGAGCCGTTAAGAAAATTACAGAAAAAGTCCAATCGGGAAAGCTAACTACTGATCAAATCACCGAGCAGTTGGTGGAAGCTCATCTCGACACTAATGGAACCCCAAGCCCTGATATGATCATCAGGCCCGGCGGCGAACAGCGGATGTCAGGTTTTATGTCCTGGCAAAATGCCTATTCAGAATATTTTTTCACAACTTTTGCTTTTCCGGAATTTACCAGGGATAAGCTTGTTGGTTTAGTGGATGAATTTAAACAGAGAAACAGGCGTTTTGGCGGGAATTGAGCTGAAATCAATCGGCGCGAAATCAGAGCGCCAGCGAATAAAGTTATAAAATCGCAACGCCAAAGATAGTTTCCAGAATCTGGAATAGCCAATAGGCAACAAATAAGAGAATGAACCCAACCACAGCTGCGCCGATGCGCTGTTTGCCGGCATCGACTGTTTTCTTGGTAGCAGAACCGGCTAAAACCTCAAACCCCCCCCAAATCAGCATGACAAATAGGACCAAGCCTGCCATTGGCAGCAAGAATGCCAGCAGCCTGGTAACAATGGCTCCCGGAGTAACCAGGTTCTCGCTTAAGCCGGATTCACCATAGCGTTTGAGCGGATTGAGTTCGTCAAAAGTTTCGTTGGACGGTCCTGCAACAACGTCAAAGCT
The DNA here is from genome assembly GCA_964455555.1 of uncultured Pseudomonadales bacterium. Classification (GTDB taxonomy): domain Bacteria; phylum Patescibacteriota; class Microgenomatia; order UBA1400; family PJMF01; genus UBA1370. The sequence goes on from CAYVXV010000001.1 coordinate 189,484, forward strand.
GTCGTCAGTAGTGCCTGTCTGAGCTGTAGTTGGGCAACAGACATAGCCGCTGACGCATTGGTCGCTTCTGACTTTTCTATAATCAGCACCGCAGTTTAAGTTTTCTGGGGCACAAATTCCTCCGGCACACATTTGTGCTGAAGCTTCCTTTGGCAGCATGACGAGGAGTGCAAATGATAAAAGTAGTACGATTTTTTTCATTCTTAGCCTCCAAATCCTGGTATTTGCAAGACTGAGTAACCGATAAATTGCAGAATGGCTACAGAGAAGATTATAAAGATAAGCCCGGTAACTGCTGCTACCAGCATTTCTTTGGCTTCACCAGTGCGTTTGGGATCGCCTGCTGAGACACTGATGATAAACCCGGAGCCAAGGATCATGAGTAGAGAAATGCCTCCGCCCATGGTAAGTCCAAGTCTGATGAATGTGCCGATAATGTCTTTGGGCGAGCGGTTTATGCAGCCGACTGCTGTCCAAACACCAGCCCGGCCTTCTTCACCTTCATCGCCGCCTTCGCCTCCGCTTGCACATTTCAAGCAATTGTCTTTGGCCTGAGAACCTTCCGGTAATTGATCACAAAGATAATAAGGCGTGCTCCCGCCGTCCTCAGTCGAGGTAGTAATCGAGGTAGATGAGGTGTTGCATTGGTCAGCACTGCAGCCGTCTTTTGTAGAAACACCTTTTAACTCGCAGCCGGCAAAGTCTGTTGTCCGCGGTAATGATTGCGAATTATAAGCCATCATTTTGAAATCATATTTAGCATCCCGGGCCGCACTATTTAAAGTGATGGTTGTATTTACTACACCATTAACTGAGTCAGCATGAACGTTGGCCTCACCTCCTAGCCCCGCTTGCTTTATGTCGATTTCTACCCGGCCGTTATAGGGGTTGCCTGCATGCTTCAGACCGCTAACTGATAAAGTAATGGGATTGCTACTTCCATGTGCCAGACAGGAATTTCCGGTGTAGTAGCAGGTATTGCCGCTGTTTTGTTGTGAGATTGTCCAGTTGCATGGTCCTGAATATTGATCGCTTGAAGTGTTGTATGTGCCGAGTTCACACTCATTTGCAAATGAGCCCAACAGTGCTTTTCGTACTAAGACTACATAATTTTTATTGTCACCGCTGGTTGGAACAAGCGCACCCATGTCTTTGATGGTGAAGGTGGCTACATAGTTTGTTACCTTAACACAAGCTGAGTTGTTGGGTTGGCACAACTCGCTAACATTGCCGCCGGCGTCGAGCCTAAAACTGGGGCTTTTGACTAAGCTAGTGGAATATGCATCTAGAACTTTGGCAGCAAAGACCTCAAGGTGGTAGTCTCGGCTGGTGTCGAATCCTTGGCTCATGTTTATAGTAACCACATGATTGGCACCGGCCGTATAGGCTGGCAAGGTTATTCCTGTTCCGGTTACATTTGAATATGCCGGACAAGCGCTGGCTGCAAAGACAGGTGTGGGGGAAAGCACTAAACCACTAATAGCAACAAAGGTGACTACCAGCAGAATCAAGAGCGCTTTTTTCATGAATTAATTTTCTTATCAATAGTAACCGGACAGTATCGATATTGTAACCTACGCGTAATTTTAATGCTACAATCGTCTGGAGGAACGGGTACAATGTGAGGTGGTATAGTACAGTGGCCTTTACTTAGCCACCAGCCAAGAATTATGTTCTGCCCAGATAAAATTTTTACCATTTTTTCAAGCAAAATATTATATTTGCTGGGTTTGCTGTTAGTTGTCTTTGTTGTGGGGGCGCTCAGCCCCGGCAAATATATTCTGGCGGACGAAGTAAAAGAACTGCAAAAACAAATTGACGACCTGGAACACCTAAAAAAACTTTCAGAAGATGCCACCACTCCACTTGAGGCAGAGGTGGCCAGCCTTGACCAAAAAATCCAAAATGCCAGAGCTGGCATTGTTAGGGCCAGGCAGCAGAGCGCTGAGCTGGCCATAGAGATTGAAAAACGCGAAGCGGAAATGTCCTACCAGTACACCATTCTTTCTAAGCGGATTGCCGAGCAGTATAAAAAAGCCCGGACTTTTTCTCCGCTTTTAATGCTGCTTTCCAGCAATGATGCCAAAGAGCTTACAAAAGATTTGGCCTATCGAAGCTCAGTCAAGGCTCAAGACAACAGGATGATTCATGCACTTAGTGAAGACATAGCCAACTTGGAGAGAGATAAAAGGACGCTTGAAGAAAATCAAGTTACGCTAGCCAGATTGGAAAGACAACTCGATGAGCAGGCAGCGTTCTTTAAGGGGGAAATTGCTAAGGCTAGGGATTATCAAAAGGATTTGACAGGAAAAATTGCCGAGCTGTCCGCCCGCCAGCAGGAAATTATTAATGCCAGGAGCGGCGGCTTTACCGTGAGCGGAGACAGTGAGTTGGCAGATGATCGCCTGGCTTCTATTGTGGGTTTTCGCGAGTCTGCTCCAGGCGGTTATTTTGCTGTATTTTCTTTTGGAGCATATACACACCGCAATGGCATGAGCCAATATGGGGCCTTAGGCAGAGCTAAGAGCGGCCAAAATTATGAGCAGATACTTAAGGCTTATTATCCCAATACTTCTATCAAAAAAGATTACAGCGCAATGAGTCAAATCAGTGTGGATGGCCATGGATCCGGTTCGTTTGAGGATTGGTACCTGATGAGAATCTACGAAGTTCCTGCCAGCTGGCCAGCCGACGTGCTCAGGGCACAGGCAATCGCAGCCAGGACATATGCTATCCGCTACACCAACAATGGCCAGAAATCGATTTGCGCTACTGAGAAGTGCCAAGTTTTCAAAGACTCACCAAAAGGAGGGGCTTGGGAGCAAGCCGTTAAGGATACCAAAGGAATGGTATTGGTTGATGGGGGCGGAAGCCCTGTGTCCACTCAGTATGCTTCGACTCACGGAGGCTTTACCAATACATCCGGTTGGGATACCACCGATGGTTCCGGCGGCTCGAATTTTATGGATAAAGCCTATGACAAAATTGGCGGCTCTCCTTGGCTATACAAAGCTTGGTGGAGAGAGGGTTACAGTAGCGGCGGCAATACCTGCGGCCGATCCAACCCATGGTTAAGCCCGGAAGAAATGGCGGATATAGTCAATGCCCACTTGGTTTTGTCCAAGGGTTCGTCCAGTGAGGCAGAGCGGATTAGCCCAGTGACGACTTCATGCTGGGGAGGTAATCCTTACAGCCATGGGGAGTTAAGAGACGTAGCTCAAAAATACGGGGGAATTTCTTCCGCCAATAGTGTTTCGGTCACCCAGGGAAATGGCACAACTTCCAAGGTGACTATCAACGGCGTTAGTATGAGCGGCAGTGAGTTTAAAAAAGCCTACAACCTAAGGGCGCCGGGAAATCTCCGTATTCCTCAGAGCAGTTTTGCCTTCTTCAACGTTGAGCGGAAGTAGTTTGCCGGGTGAAAGAAAGTTTCCGGCAAATCAAGCTAATAAGCCCAACAGATAGGCTTCAAAAAGGTGTTGAACCAAGGTGTCTTTCTTTTCAACCGGCAGCATGCCAGGAATTTCAAAAACATAACCGCGTTGGATTAAGCCATTGTCCAGGGCATAATCAGTAAACATGCCGCTATTAGGGCTAACTTTTACCTCAGCGCTATAGTAACCATCAACAATCTTGTTTCCCAAGACGGGGTCGCTCGGGTCATCAATTCCGTTGTAGAGCTCGACCCCTGCAGCCTCAACCATTTGCTGCAGAACCAGCCGATTGGGCTTTTTCATTTCGTGGCTGTCATAAAAATAAAACTCGGTGCGTTCATAGTCCTCATGAAAATTCAGGCAGAGATCAAAATTGTGGTTCGCTAAAATTTGCCGGTTGGCAATGATTTCCGGTTCATTGCTTTGGCTGGTAAACAGCCGGTTAAGATCCTGACCAGCCTGATTGTGGCGCGTCTTTTGCGCCACTGCTGACGGACTGATCTCAGGTATAAAAAGATAACTACCTAAGTCTTGATTGTAGCGCTCAATATTTTTGTAAATACTGCCGATAACCTCATGCTCATCCCCGTGAGTGCCCGAGATTATTAGCAGTTTTGGAGATTCCCCTTGCTGGATATAAGGCACGCTGCCTATTTGACCGGAAAACATTTACGGCATTATGCACTATGGCCATAAAAAAATGCAACAGTTTGATTTGGTGTTTCCCTCGGGCTGTCATACAATACCACCAGAATGAAAATTAGCGGTTTAGCTCTGCAAAATGTTAGAGGGCACAGCTCTCTAGTTCTTAAGTTTCCGGAAATGGCTACGGTAATTGTCGGCCCAAATGCCAGTGGTAAGACAACAATCATCGAAGCACTTTCTCTTTTGGCAACCGGAGAGAGTTTCAGGGCTGGAAAAATTGAAGAAATGATCAATTTTGATGCTGAGCTGGGCAGGATAAAAGCTGTGGTTGCTGACTTGAGGGACAGTGAGTCCGGCAAAGATGAAATTGAGGCTGTTTTAACCAATGGAGAAGTGCAAGGCAAAAGAACAGCCAAGCGGCTGTTCTCAGTTAATGGAATCAGGCGCCGTAAAAAAGACGCCATCGGGAAGTTTTACGCCGTGGTTTTCCGTCCGGAGGATATGCGTTTGATTGAAGGTTCTCCGGGGAGGCGGCGCAACTTTTTAGACGCGCCGCTGCTGGCGCTTCATCATGAGTATGCCCGCTCAGCCAAGGAGTATGATCAAGTGCTGCGCCGCCGCAATAAACTTCTGCTGCAGGTTCGGGAAGGCGAGCAGCCCAGGACTTCGCTGCAATATTGGAACTTGTCGTTGGTTAAACATGGCGAAATTGTTCAACGTTACCGGCGCCAGTTTTTGCAAACTTTCCGCGAAGTCAGTTTCCCTTTGGATTTTTTGATTGAGTACAAACCTTCAGTGATTTCGGAAAGCAGGATTGGCCAGTATTTAGACCGGGAAATTGCTGTTGGTCACACTCTGGTAGGCCCGCACAAAGATGATTTCGTGGTCACGCTGCCCATAAATTCGGATTTCCGTGACATTGCCGTTTATGGTTCGCGCGGCCAGCAGCGGCTGGCTGTTTTATGGCTTAAGTTTTGTGAAATTGAGTATGCGTCGGCTCAGTTAAACGAAAAACCCCTGCTGCTTTTGGACGATATTCTGTCTGAATTAGACAACGACAGCCGTAAATTAGCGTTGGCGGTAGTACCTGAGTATCAGACAATAATAACCACCACCCAACGCCAGGTCGTTAAAAATATTGCCAAGAAAATTTCTCCAGCTCAGCTGCTGGAGTTTCAAGATGGCAAACTCACCGGCTTTAAAGGATAATCGGAGTGCCAAAATGGAAAAGACTGTCAAACCCTATTTTAAGCAATTGATTTTACCCAAGGCCTCATCCCACAAAGGCCAGAATGGCAAGCTGCTCATCATCGGCGGCTCAGAACTGTTTCACGCAGCCAGTAAATGGAGCCTGGATATTGCTTCAAAATTTGTTGATATGGTTTTTTATTCTTCAGTGCCAGGCAATAACAAACTGGTGCAAGAGGCAAAAAAGGAATTTTGGAACGGCATAGTCATTCCGAGGGAAGATTTAGAAAATTATATTGATGAGGCTGACTGCATTTTAATCGGGCCCGGAATGACCCGCGCACTTGCTTCTGCAGATGGAGAGCCCTCAGCTCTTACTCAAACAAAGTGGGACACTGACACAAAAAAAATAACCGATTATTTGCTAAAAAAATACCCTGACAAAAAATGGGTGATTGATGCCGGTGCGCTCCAGATGGCAGACCCCAACATCTTAAACAATAACTGCATAATTACACCGCATACCAAAGAACTATCTCAGCTTGAAAAGAGCATATCAAGGAAAAAACTATTGGATAAAGGCCTGACGATTGTCCTGAAAAGTGAGGTTGATTTGATTATGCAGGGCAAAAAAACTGTAGAGATAACGGGAGGAAATCCCGGTATGACCAAAGGCGGCACGGGGGATGTTTTAGCAGGCTTGATAGCTGCTTTGTATTGCACTCACGATATGTTTGCAGCATCAGTGATGGGAAGTTATGCCAATAAAGCTGCTGGGGACTCTTTGTTTAAAAAAGTTGGGCCTTATTATAATGCCACTGACCTGGTTGAAAAATTGCCGGAAGTATTTTGGAAATTGGCTCGGGAAGCTGGAGCTACCCCTCAGCATGGCTAGCCTATTTCTTTTTATGTCTTTTTGTTAGCGGGGTAACTGTGCCTTCATGGTCAATCTCAACGTAATCGCCTTTGTGATTCTTCATGACCCGTACGCTGATTTTCTCCAGTCGCCGCTGCATAGTAGCCAGCTGCATGGTGACCAATACAGCCAGGGCGGTCATCAGTAAAGCATAAATAAACAGGGAAATCATGGTGCCGTCTTTGCCGAGATAGGGGTCAACATAACCGGCCACAAAGCCCTTAATCAGTTCGTTCCAGGCCAAAGCTACTACGACACCAAAACCGCTTGTAGCCAGCGTAACCATGTTTTTTACCATTGCTAAGGGCAGCTCTTCAAATTTTTCCGGTGTTTCAATTTTTGCCATGCCGATATTGTAAGTCAAATCCTGGCAAAAGTTAAGTTTAGCTAGTTATTGTTGTTTATTGGCTGATTTTCTTTGCAGTTTATGCAAAAATTACTGATATAATAAGAGACATAAAGCACAAGGACGTATATGTATAAAGCCAATTTCACCATCACCAACAACCTTCTCACTTACATAGCAAAAATTGAGTCTGCCAAGGCTTTAATCGAGAATGCTCCGTTGGTTCCAGCATGGGAAGCTAAGTTCCGTGATGAGGCTATGACCAGGACTGTTCACTATGGCACAAAAATTGAAGGCAATGACCTGACTGAAGAGCAGGCTCAGCAAGTAGTCCGCCTCAATGATGTGGTTGATACACACGAGATGATTAAGCGGACAGGAATCATGGCCCGCGAACGGGATATTCAGGAAGTAATCAATTACAGAAATGTTTTGGCTTGGATTGACCGCCAGCAAAACCCTCAGTTTACCAAGGTTTTTAACGAGGATACCCTTAAAACAGTTCATAAACTCACAGTCAACCGTTTAGTTGAGGATGAATACCAAGGAGAGTTTAGGGACAAGCAAGTAATCCTGAGGAGCCCTGTGGGAGACGTGGTCTTCCGGCCGCCGGTTTCAGTTGAAATTCCATATTTAGTCAGCGATTTTTTTGAGTGGTCGCAGACGGATGAGGCCAAGCGGCTGCATCCGGTTATCCGGGCGGCAATTACCCACTATCAGTTGGTTTATATTCATCCGTTTATTGAAGGCAACGGCAGGACAGCTAGAGCTATGGCCATGCTGCTGCTTTATGCCTCTGGTTATGATTTTAAGCGCTTTTTCTCGATTGAACAGTATTTTGACAGCGATGTCCAAGCTTACTATCAAGCCCTGCTTTCCGTACAGCACACTCCGAGTAGTGACCTAACTTACTGGCTGGAATATTTTTGCTATGGATTAGCTATTGAAATTGATAAAGTTAAACAGCAGGTGCTTAAGCTTTCCCGCGACCTCAAACTTAAAAAAGAACTTGGCAAGCAAGTGGCACTCTCAGAGCGTCAAATCATCTTGTTGGAGCTGTTCCAGCAAAAAGAAGAGGTGACATCCGACGAGATGCAGAAAGTTCTGCCCAATGTTTCCGTTGACACCATTTTGCGCGATGTCAAAGATTTGATTCAAAAAAATGTAATCGAAAAGCGGGGCGTAACTAAAGGAGTGACGTACCAGCTTGCAGATTAATTTGTTAGACTATAGATCATGACCTTCTCTCAATTTTCAGAATACCTGCAAACGATGGAGCAGTTGTCTTCCCGCCTGGAGATGACCGATGTTTTGGCAGCACTTTTCAAAGAGCTTGGCACTGATGAAATCAAGCCGGCCACATATCTGATGCAGGGCAGCCTGGTTCCTCCCTATCAATCGATGGAATTTCAGCTCTCCAGCAAAATGGTAATCCGGGCATTGGCTAAGCTGCCAAAAGAGGAAGAAAAATCTCACGAAACCATCAATCTTTTTGGTGAAACCGACAGCAGCGGTGATGAGCAAGCAGTAAATAAAAAATTTAAGCAACTTGGTGATCTGGGTTTGGTGGCCCAGGAACTAACTGCCGCTGCCGGCCGGAACGAAGACCGCCTTAGGCTGCTGGAAGTTTATGAAAAATTGGTAGAAATCGCCTGCTTTTCCGGCAGCGGCTCGCAGTCGCAAAAGGTTGAGGGTTTAGCCGCTTTACTGAAGCAGCTCAGTCCTTTGGGAGCTAAGTTTGTGACCAGAATAGTTATTGGCAAGCTCCGGCTGGGCTTTTCTACCATGACTATCCTGGATGCGCTTTCCTGGGCTGCTACCGGGGGAAAAAGTCACCGGGATCTTTTGGAGCTGGCTTACCAAAAGCGGGCAGATGCCGGCGAGTTGGCTCAGTTTTATCTTTCCAACCGCAGTAATCTTCAAAACGGCAGCAGTGCTGAAAAATTGCTGGCAGAGTACACGGTAGAAGTTGGAATTCCCGTAGTTCCGGCTTTGTGCCAACGCTTGAACACCGCCGGTGAAATTATCGAAAAAATGGGCTGTGTTATTGCCGAGCCCAAATATGACGGCCTTAGAATTCAAATCCACTTTCTCCGTCATCCGGCTGAAAACCAGCAAGCCATCACTGCTTATACCCGCAATTTGGAAGACATCTCGCACATGTTTCCGGAGCTGCAGGAAATAGGAGAAAGCCTGAATTGTGACAGCTGTATTCTTGATGCTGAGGTAATCGGCTTTAATCCTGAGACAGGCAAGCTCTTGCCGTTTCAGCAGACAATCACCAGAAAACGCAAGCATGGCATTAGCGAAGCAGTTACTAAGGTCCCGGTCCGGTTCTATATTTTTGACGTTATTAAGGTTGATCATCGGCCTCTGATTGCTGAGCCGCTGCGTTCCAGGAAAACTACCTTGAGGGAAGTGCTTCATCACAGTGAAATATTTGTTTATACGCCAACTTTGGAAACCTGCGATCCGGTAGAACTTCATAATTTCCACGAAGAACTGCTTAAAGATGGTTTAGAAGGCGCAGTTATCAAGAAGGTTGACGGCGATTACCAAGGCGGCCGCAAAGGCTGGAAGTGGGTAAAAATTAAGGAAACAGAAGGGGCCTCGGGAAAACTTTCTGACACTCTTGACCTGATTGTTCTAGGTTACTATTCAGGCAGGGGAAAGCGGGTGGCTTTGGGCATCGGCGCTTTCTTAGTCGGCACTTTGGTTAAAGAAGGGAATGATGTTGAGATTAAAACAGTCGCCAAAATTGGCACAGGCTTGACGGATGATCAATTCAGGGAGATGAAGCTGCGGATAGATAATCTGGCAGCAGAGAAAAAACCCAAGCAATATGATGTCCCCAAAGGCTTGATTCCTGATGTCTGGGCTGAACCGGAGCTGGTTGTAGAAATTGCTGCGGATGAAGTGACACAGTCGCCGCTGCATACAGCTAAAGTAGCCTTGCGGTTCCCCCGGTTGGTTAAATTCAGGGAAGATAAAACTTGGGATCAGGCTACTACGGTCGAGGAAATAAAGTCTTTAAAATAAAACTGCCACAAGGTTTTAACGGTAACGGTCATCCATAGGGTAAAGCTTATTTTGTTTTTCGCTGGAAAGCCTCACCCCGAGCAAATGGGCTAAGCCTACTTGAGCCTGATCAACAACACTTTTCAGTGAGCCGCGCTTTTCAATCCTTCTCATGTGCATCGTAAAAAACAGCTTGTCAAAAACCCGGAATTTGTATCCTTGGGCTACGCCCCTTTCCATAAATTCACTGCCTTCATTAACTCTTAGGCTCGTGTCAAAACCTCCAAGCAGATTGAATTTCTCCCGGTTGCAGCCAAACAACCCCTCTGTCACGAAAGGCTTAGCGGTATGTTCCATTATTTTGCTGTACCAAAACACCGCCACCAGCATCAGAGTATAAATTATTTTTGGAGGGTAAGGTTTATCGTTTGTGCTGAAGAAATCTGCCTTGGAGCGGCTGATCTCTGCTGAAAGTTTTTCCAGAAAATCTTTTTCAAGTCTAATGTCAGCATCCATGAAGAGCAGCCATGGGTTTTTGGCCTGGCCAGCCCCGACATTGCGCTGAAAGCTGGGGCTGCGCACATCTACGGTCAAGGTTCTCAGGTTAAGCTGTTTCTTGAAGCTCGAGGCAATCTCAACGGTTTTATCCGCAGAGTTGGCATCAATATGAATCACCTCAAACTCCCGGTAGGTCTGCTCAGCCAGGTTATTCAGCAGTTTAGGGAGGTATTTCTCCTCATTTAGTGTTGGTATGATGATTGAAAACATATTTGCTCTATAATTCTAGCAATGATTCGCTCAATCACAACAACAGACCAGTAGAGGATAGTTTATGCGGTTTTGCCTGCCTTTATTGAAAAAAAAGTAAGAAAGAAAAACGAAACAGTAGTTTTGCTTCATGGCCTTGGTGGTGACCTGAGTGTTTGGCAGCCTCTGGTGAAAATTTTAAATCAGTTGGGTTATTCATGTATAAGTTTAGATTTAAGAGGCCACGGCAAATCTTCCCGTCCCGGCAAGCTTATTGACTATGATTTTGACCGCCTGGGCCAGGACGTTATAGAGGTGATGGAAGCAGAAGGAAGCACTTCTGTCATTTTAGTAGGCCACTGTTTGGGGGCAATTGTGGCACAACACGCGGCAATTGCCCGCCCGGAAAAAATCAGCAAACTAATCCTACTGGCACCCACCTATAAAACTTATGCCTGGGCCAAGCTGATCAACAGTAAAAATCTGCTGATTCGGATTGGCGGCCGGATAGCTGAATTATTACCAAGCAGCCATTATCAGCGCCGGTTCGATTCGCATCAATTTTGGAGGGGAACCACAGATTTTTCCGGCCGCCGCCTTGCAGGAGATTTGGCCAGAACTTCGCTGAGGAGCTACAGTTTCCTGACGCTGAATGTGCTGAAATTGGATATAGCAGACCGCTTGGTTAGTGCTGCCGGGGTTAAATCACTGATCATTATGGGCAAAAAAGATCACGTTATTCCTCCTTCAATCGCAGAAGAGTACCGGCTTTACTGGCCGCAAACTGAAATTCATTATTTAGAAAAAACCAATCACCAATTGCTGTTCAACAACTTTAATTTAGTGGCAAAAAAACTGGCCGTTTGGATAGAAAAATAAACTAATTGATTTCCAACTCTTTGAGTGAATTAAAAACCTTGCGGGCATGTTGAAGCTGCTTGGATGACGCGCTTCGGATATAGCGGTTGAGCTGGGTTAATATGGAAACTGCATCATCATCGTAGTAGCCGCCGCCTTTCATCACATACCCGAAATCATCAGTGCTAAAATCAGCTCCCTGAATATATTTAAGCAAGAGTGTGCCGGTTGACCGAGCCATTTTTAAGGTGCCTTCTTTCTTCATTCTTCTGAGTGAATAATAGTATCTTGGCTCGCGGAAAACAAAGTAAGTGAAGCCGGAATCAACGGCTTGATGTAAAAATCTTGCGTCTTCATATACCTTTTGTGACTCGTCAAATTTAATGGTATTGAATACTTTTTTTTGTGCTCCGATCATTGCCCCGAAGGCAGCCTCCTGGCCTATGCTCTTAAATAGTTCAAAGCTGAAGTTAATTGACTTTTCTATTGCTTGATCCAGCCTCGCCCCATTGTCATTTATTTTGACCCAGGTAGTGAACACATCAGTTTCGGGATGTTTGGCAAGTTGGTACTTAATGCCGTCTAAAAAGTAAGCTGGCAGGCGGTTGTCCGCATCCATAAAAATTACCCATTGGGCTGCAGCTTTGGTTACACCGTGATTGCGCTGATAACTAACATTCTGCACCTCGGTGGAGAGGATTTTCATGGGCATAATTGAAGAAAATTCTTTGGCTTTGGCAAGGGTGCTGTCAGTTGAGCTGCCATCGACAACTATTACTTCGAAAGCCTGATTGGTTTGGTTGGCAAGGTCTGAGAGCAGCCTCGGCAGCCTTTTTTCTTCATTCAGCGTGGGAATAATAATTGAAAAATAAGGCTGGTTTTGTAATTCCTTTGACTTAGTCATTGCAGCAGCCATTATACCGCAGATGGTACAATCTAAACTATGAAAGTAGCAATTGGCCTTGGAAACCCTGAGCCAACCTATCGGAATACCCGACATAACGCCGGAAAGATGTTTGTGGACCGTTTGGCCAGAGAGTTTCTTTGCAGCCAATTTGAAACCAATACCAGGATCGAGGCCTCTGTTTGTAAGGCAGGCAATTATGTTTTTGCTAAGCCGCTAACATATATGAACGAGTCCGGCCGGCCGGCCAGGGCGCTGATAGATTTTTATAAGATAGAAACCAGTCAGGTGTATGCCATTCATGATGATTTAGACCTGGAACTGGGTCAGTATAAAATCCAGTTTGGCAAAGGACCGGAAGGCCACAATGGCCTGCTTTCCTTCTACCAGCATTTAGGTACTAAAAACATCTGGCACGTTCGGATTGGGGTTGATGGCCGGGAAGGCGACCGGTCCATGAGCCCCAGCGGGTATGTTTTGCAGCAGTTTACTCCGGCTGAGTTGAATATATTTGATTCGATGAGCAATGAACTGGTCAAAGAACTCTCCTCACATCTCAAAATGAACCACTCCAGCCAGCCGCTTTCTTAACCCTAGCCAATCATTTCCCCGACTAGCTCTTCATTGGTAAGTTTAATTAGGGTATGCTAGATTTCATGCCCCGTTATAGAGAGCATCATTTATCTTTGCCTTTTTTTAATGTAGATCGCAGCCGGAACATGAGGTTGCTGCATTTGCTGCGAGTTACCCGTGATTTAACCAACAAATTTGCCCTATTTTTCCTGCCAATTTATCTTTTTCAGCTTGGCATGGAGACTAGCCTGCTGCAATTTTTGCCGGTCAGCCCTCTTCAACGCGGCTTGTTGACGATTGCGTTTTACTATATTTCCACCGGCATAGTCGGTATTGCGCTCAGCATTCCTTTTGGCAGGCTGGTTTCAAAGATAGGTTATCAGCGGGCCCTGGTGCTTTCTGATGCCATGAGGCTTGTTCAATTTTTAGGTTTGTTTTACCTGCACTCAAATCCATTTTTTATGCTTTTTGTGGCTGTAGCCTTAATAGATGGCGCCAACTCACTGTTTTTTTGGAGCAGTTACTGGACTATCCTGAGCAAACAGGCTAGGAGAAACCGCATGGGTGGAGACTTGGGGCTGCTGCAGCTGCTGCTGCAGATTGTAGCGGTAGTCACGCCTGCACTCAGCGGTATTTTAGCTTTGCTTCTCGGTTTAGAAATGCTTTTCTTGGCTGGAGTGGCCTTTGCTTTAATTTCAATGATTATTGTGCTGTTTATGGACACCGAAGAGGTTAAATATACGGTTAGCTGGAAGGAATTCAGGCGTTGGCTGCACGAGCGCCGGTATGAGCGTTTGGCTCTATCTATGGCTGGCAAATATATCAATGACGCAACTGTATTTATCTGGCCTCTTTATGTTTTTCTGCTGCTTGGTTCTGTGGACAAGGTGGGCTACCTTTATACGATTTCACTGTTTTTGGCTATGATAGTAGTCTTCTTTACCGGAACATATCTAGATAAATCAAAGAATAAAAAACCGTTTTTCTTGTCCGGGGGTCTACTGGCGGCGGTTTGGCTGGCCAAAACCCAAGTGGTTACTGTCTGGGGTATAGCTATATCGGATGCAGTTGAGCGGCTGTCTTCAAACGTTCATGGGCTTTACTTTGATGTAGCCGTTCTAAAGCGGGGCAAAGGCTCCAAGGCAATCTGTTATTTTATTTACCGTGAGCTGCTAATAAGTGGAGTCAAAGTAGTTTTTTGGTCTCTTTTTGCTATCTTTTTCCTCTTATTTGGAGAATGGAAGGCGCTTTTTGTTTTTGCCAGCCTTGGTGTTATGTTGAGCTTGCTGATTAAAGAATCTAAATTAGATTAAATACAGCTTGCTATAATAGAACAACTCCATGTCCGCACAGGATAAAACACCATCAGCTAAAAAGCGGGGCGCTGAAGAAGCAGCTTCCCTGGAACAAATCTTTTCCGGTTATCAAATTAAGGAAGACAAAGGGTATATTACCCAGGAATTCCAAGACTTTGGTTACCGCTTAGCTTTAGAATTGAACGACCTCAAGCACAAAAGTTTATATATAAAGATGGCTAAGGATGAAGACAGGGGCATTCTTGAGAGAGCGCTTTCGTTTGTAAGCGATGCCAATAATGCGAAAAGCAAGGCTCGGCTTTTTATGTGGAAAGTCAAGGAGCTCAAAAAGGAAAAAGCCAGCCGTATTAAGGAACAAACTCCGGAAGAGGAACAACCGCCGCTTTTCTAGTACAATACACCCATGGCTAATAACCGCGGAACAAACATTTTTATTGCCGCTCTGTTTCTTTTAACATTGTTAATGGGCTACAACTATTTTGCCCGGCCGTTTGGCAGCCCGGCTGATACCGTTGGTAGCCAAGAGGATTTAGAACCGTCTGCCCAAGAGGTTCAGGAAACCAACCCCCAAAGCATCTTTGCTTTATTGTCTCCCCACCAAAAAGTAGTGCAGATGATTGCGGCACCCGCCACCGTGGCAAATACATCCGGCACCAGCGCCGCAGCAGCCGCAACACCCAGCGCCGCCACTGAAACGGCAACTTCGCGCCAGACAAACCCAACTGCCTCAGGATCAGCTGAGGCTTGGATAGAGAAGAACAACCCAGGATTCATCACTCTTTTTGGCGATAATATTGATAGGCAGGCAGCTGAGGATGCAATTGGCAGGTATAAGTCGCTGGCCAGGCTTTGGCAGCAGCCTTTGGTTAGCGCAGTTGCCGTAGATCACGAAGGCGGCAATGTTCAACGCTTAAGCGGGACTGGATTTACCAAATTGCCAAGCTGGCAGGCTTTTTGCCGTTTGGATGTGGTAGAGCGCGATGGGCTGCTGCAGCTTTCAAGCCAGGAACTAAACTTAGTGAAGGTTGACTTAGTTTTTGCCCCAATGCTGGATGTGGCAGCCAATAACCCAGCCCTAGGATCAAGAGCCTGCAGTGGAGAGTATGAAACTGTGTTGGAGCATGCTACTGAGTTTACAGCTGCATTTAATGGCCGTGGCATTACCACTGTTTTTAAGCATTTTCCGGGCATAGGGGCAACAACCCGGGATTTGCATTTCAGCTTTGACCGCATAGAGGTTAAGCAGCAGGACAGCCAACTTTACCGCGTACTCTTGGACACGTTTCAAGACTCTGCTGTGATGGTAAGCCATGCAGGTGTAATTAATCAGTTTCCGAATGTGCCTTGCTCCCTAAGCAAGCAGTGCGTCGGTGAATTGTATGCGGTATTTCCAGAAGTGATAACCTTTACAGATGCTCTGAACATGCGTTCGGCTGCTTATTCCTCAACCGGGCCAGAAAAAGAACTGCTGCAAGTAGCAGAGGAGGCAGTGCTGGCGGGCAACTCAGTCCTGGTTTTTGAAAAAGGCATGACAGAAGCCAGCTTGGAAGAACTCACTGAAGCTTTGACTCAGAGATATCTGGACAGCCCTGAGTTTAGGCAGGCAGTTGATAAGAGTGTGATGAAAATAATCGAGTATAAGTTTTCCCGCAATCTTACGATACAATAGAGGCAGCAGAATCGGATTATAGCTTTATGAAACGCATTAACCGGATCTTTTTAACACAGCTTATTTTTCCCTTAATTTATGGGTTGGTTTTTTATTTCTTTTCTGCAATAGAAGAACCCAATCCGGTGCTTTCCCTATTTTTATTTACTGCTGGCCTATACATTGGACAAGCAATTTTATGGCTGGATGCCAAATGGTTTTACCAGTATTACAATCCTCCCAGTGATGTTGAGCCCTTAACTGCTGAAACAGAAGAACTGCCGCCCACTTCGGATATACCGGAGCTGATAACCCGCTCACTGCTATTTATGCTGTCACTTATTCCTTTGAGTATCTACATTCTGACCTCGACCGGCAGTACTCTGGGTGTAGGTGTATTGCTGGGTATTTTAGTGGGTTTGTCTATTGAAATAATTGTCCTGAAAAACGACCTACTGTTATTTCAACAGCACTTTTTCTTCCAGCTTAGGCGGGTGGCTTCAGAAAAAGAAACTGACCGCTTCATTTATGGCTTTGTCATATTTACTGCTTTGGTGAGTGCTGTGGTATTACTCTAGGTTCTTATGGAAATTGCCATTTTCGGTATTACTTTTCACCTTTATGGCTTAATTATTGGTGTGGCGGCGGTTGTTGCCTTATTGTTGATTGAGTACCGCGCTAAGCTGCATGGCATTTCAGCGAGGTGTGTTTGGACCGCCGCCGCCGCTGTTGTTGGCGGTGGGGTAATAGCTGCCAGGCTTTGGCACATTGCTACAGACTTTCAGCTTTATGGCAAGATTAGCCCGAACATGCTTTTTACTTGGCAGGGAGGGCTGAGCATTATCGGTGGAGTAGTTGGGGGAATATTAGTTTTGGCATTTGGACTGAAGTATTTATCTGCCTGCAAAGGCGTCTCACGCTTAGTGTTGGCAGATTTGGCAATTTTTGGTTTGCCGGTGGCTCAAGCCATTGGTCGGCTTGGCAATTTTGCCAATCAGGAGCTTTATGGTTTGCCAACTGCATTGCCTTGGAAACTTTACATTTCTCCCGAGAGGCGCCCGCCTGGTTTTGAGAACTCGGAATATTTTCACCCCCTATTTGCTTATGAGATGGCCTTTACCGGTTTATTTGCTCTTGGCGTATGGTGGTATGACCGTAAATATTTGTCCGCATCAGAGCGGAAGCAAAGAATTGGGAAGGGAACTTATTTCTTGGTATATCTGGCTTATTACAGTGCAGTTAGATTTGGCTTAGACTTTTTTAGAATCGATAAAACAATCGCAGCCGGCACCGGGCTGGGTATTAATCAACTTGCACTGGTTCTGGGCCTAGCTGTTATTGCCTTTGCTGCCTACCGGTTAAAACTATTAAAAAGAACTCAGACCACAGCAGCTGCAGCCTTAATTATTATCGGTTTAGTCATTTATTCTGTTGTATTTATCAGGCTAAATAATCTCAGCAGCACCCCAAATGTGGAACAGGCAGTAGTGCAGGAAAATCTTAGAGAAATAGTTGTTGGTTCTAATACTTTAACAGTAGAGTTGGTAGATTCACCAGAAACACTTAGCCGGGGATTGGGGTACAGGGATGAAATTGGCAGTGACGGCATGCTTTTCTTGCTTCCCGAACGAAAAACACCGGTATTTTGGATGAAGGGAATGAGGTTTGCCATCGATATTGTTTGGATTGATGCTGGTGCGGTAGTTGAAATCACCCGCAATATTCCCAACCCTCCATCTGACAAGTTGCCGGATAAAAATTTGCCCCGTTATTCTCCTAGCACACTGGTTATGATGGTGCTCGAATTGCCTGCCGGTGAGGCGGAGAGGCTGGGTATAAAAATCGGAGACCAAGTCTCTTGGTGAACCCTTCCAGAGATGGTATCATAAGGGATAGTTCATGAACGACACTGCCCAAACCTCTTCCAGCATGATGGACAGGCTGAAAAGTTCCTTTTCTCCTGGACAACCGTCAGCAAGCGACCATCAAACCAATAATGGAGGGGCTAGCACGCAACCTTTTCCACCAACTGCAACCGAGACCTTAGACAAGCAAACACCACCTTCTAGTCTTTCCGACAATGATAAGCTAGACATTTTCAATGAGGTATTAGATCAAGTTGAAAGCCAATCGGCGGGCGATTCTCTTCACGCTGATTCCGGCCAAGATCCTTCAATGCTCCGCCAAGCGTTGCCCCAAGCTGTGGATTATGCAACTGATACTCTAAACCCTGCCTACACCTCAAGATCTGGAGCCAAAGAAGCAATAGATGGCGGTTCATCCATAGATCAGGGAATTGCCGAAACTCCAGGATTGCAATATGTGGAGACAGAGAAAAATCCTGAAATTCCGGTAGAAGTGGAAGGTTTTATCAAAAGAGTAGAAAGCCAGTCACAAGACAATCCTCCGGAGATTATAATTGCCGATGGCAGCGGTGAATCAGATGCGGTTGATTATCCCAGCCGGCCGGTTATTGTTTTGCCGATTACTGAAGAAATTGAAGATCAAGGCCTAAAAAAGGGCCCGGCTTATAGTGTCCGTTGGCTGGTTGAGTGGAGTCATAAAATTATTAAGATGTTTGCAGGCAAAGTTGTTTACAAAACAGATAGCTAGCCGATATATACTAGTATCATGCCTGCGCAATTATTATGAGAAATCTTGCAGAAATAAATCTAGCCAGCACCGGCCTTCAGCTGATAACCAGCCTGGTTATGCTGTTATTGGTGATAGCGGTCTTGGCTGTTTTTGGCTACATGCTGTTTCAATGGTGGAAACACCGCAATCGAGAAAAATATGCCCTGAACTTTGTTACTTTGTTGGTCCGGTTGCCTAGGGATAGTGAAATTAAAATTGATGCTGCCGAACAGTTGTTTGCCGGCCTTCACTCCCTCAAGAAAAGCGGCTTTTTTGCTTGGGCTAAACCGGAAGATGTCTTTGCCTTTGAAATTGTTGCCTTGAAGGAAGAGTTGTCATTTTATGTAAGTTGTTCGCGCAAAATAAGGGATTTAGTAGAAAAGCAGGTTCACGGCGCCTATCCTAATGCTGATATCAAAGAGGTAGACGAAGTCAATATTTTCAATGAAAAAGGCCGGGTAGAATTTTCTTCGCTTAAATTGGACAAGGCCAACTATTTCCCGATTAAGACATATAAAGACTTACCGACTGACGGTTTATCTCTGATTACTTCAGCATTATCCAAAATGAATACCGGAGAAGGCGCCATCCTGCAGATTTTGCTGCACCCGGAGGGCAGCAAATGGAAAAAACAAGGCAGAAAATATGTTTCCGGGGAAAAGAAGCGCGAATCCGATCCGGAAAAGGCTACTTATGCCCATGACCCCAAAGAAATGGAGAATGTTGGTAACAAGGTTGAAAAACCCGGTTTCAGAATTTCCCTGAGAATTGTTGTTTCTGCTCCGGAGCAATATCAAGCAGAGGCGCACTTGAACAATATTAAAGGTGCTTTTGCTCAATTTACTTCTGCCTACAATTCTTTCAAAAGGGGAAGAAT
Organism: uncultured Pseudomonadales bacterium; assembly: GCA_964455555.1. Taxonomy (GTDB): domain Bacteria; phylum Patescibacteriota; class Microgenomatia; order UBA1400; family PJMF01; genus UBA1370. Next base: position 208,588 of record CAYVXV010000001.1, read on the forward strand.
TTTCTTTAAACATCTGTTCATGATTGATTTTATTTACCGGTACATGCCGCTGTTAAACCGAAATACCTTTATTTTAAATACTGAAGAATTGGCCACGGTTTTCCATTTTCCCAATAAAACAGTGGAGACTCATCATATCCGCTGGCTCAATGCTAAAAACGCACCTGCACCGCAAGAAATTCCTACAGAAGGCCTGTATTTGGGGACTTCAAATTATCGTGGGGAAAAGAGGAAAATATTTATCTCCGATGATGACCGTCGCCGGCACATGTACATTGTTGGAAAGACCGGTACAGGAAAATCAGAGTTCCTCAAGGAAATGATTCTTCAGGATATAGAGGCAGGCAAAGGTGTTTGTGCCATTGACCCCCATGGAGAATTTGTTGAGGATATTTTGCAACTGATGCCGCCAGAGCGGGCTGATGATGTGATTTACTTTAACCCCTCAGATTTAGTGCGGCCGATGGGGCTGAATATGATGGAGGCTGAGACCGAGGAACAACGCCATTTTGTGGTCAGTTCAGTTATTGGCCTTATGTATAAGTTGTATGACCCGCACCGGACAGGTATTATCGGACCTCGGTTTGAACACGCAATCCGCAACGCCATGTTAACGATAATGTATGTAAAAGGCACTACTTTTGTGGAATTGGTGCGGATTTTGACTGACTCCAAATATGTTGAAGAACTGCTGCCATATGTCAAAGATCCGGTGGTCAGGCGATACTGGACTGATCAAATTGCCCAGACATCCGATTTCCATAAATCAGAGGTTTTGGACTATATTGTCTCAAAATTTGGAAGGTTTGTGACCAATAAGACCATGCGCAACATCATTGGCCAGCCTCAAAGCGCCTTCAGTTTCCGCCAAGCTATGGATGAGCAGAAGATTGTTTTATGCAACCTCTCTAAAGGAATTTTGGGCGAAGAGGATGCAAAATTCCTAGGTTTGATTTTGGTCCCCAAGGTGCTCACCGCTGCCATGAGCCGTCAGGATATGGCTATGTCAGAGCGCAAGGATTTTTATCTTTACGTAGACGAGTTTCAAAACTATGCCACTGAAGATTTTGCCGTGATTTTGTCGGAGGCAAGGAAGTACCGCCTTAACCTAATTGTGGCCAATCAGTTTGTTTCCCAAATTGATGAAGAAGTGAAAAACGCAGTTTTTGGCAATGTCGGCACTATGGTATCTTTCCGGGTTGGTGTGCCCGATGCCAACTTCCTTCAGCATGAATATGCCCCGACCTTCAATGAAACTGACCTGACCAATATTGAAAAATACCATGTTTACATCAACACCATCGTAAATAATGAGCCAGTGCCGCCCTTCAGCATGTCGCTTTATAAAGACATGGACAAGGTTAAAGCCAGGATGAACCCAAGGCAAGCGGAGATGATTAAACAGCTTTCACGCTTGAAGTACGGTAAAGACCGGGACATGATTGAGGCGGAAATTAAGAGCCGCTCAAACCTATAAATTGGTTTGCTGAATTTTCTAATTTGCTTCTCTAGATTCGTAATCTTCAACTACTTGTTGGCAGTAGATGTAGCGGCCATAGTCTATGGCTCTTTCATGGATTGGCTGCTTCTCTTCATTAACCTCTATAGTAGACCCCAAAACGTTTTGGGCATGCTCGCCAACCTCTTTGCTCCGCTCAGAGATAATTTTCAGTTCCTCGGAAGCGGTGCTGGTAAATTTTTCCAGTTCTGCCTGGTCCAGCTGAAAAACAGTTTCTGAAAAGGGCAGCTGGGTTAACATTTCTGGGTTAACTTTAAGCAGGTAATATCCTGCTGCAATGATTAGAAAAATCACTAGGAGGAGGATTTTAACAACCTTCATTATTTTCATAAGTAAACTTAGTATAGCCTATGGTGAAATTATTCGTAACGGAGGGCTTCGATCGGGGAAAGCTTGGCAGCTTTGTTGGCCGGTGCCGCTCCGAATATCAGCCCGACAATAGTTGAGACGCTAAAAGCTAAAATTACCGCCTGGGTGGTAACAGTTGCCGGGAAGTAAGCCTTCAATACTTGCACTCCTCCAAAAGCAATCAGCAAACCAATTAAACCTCCGATCACTGATAGCAGGGCAGCCTCAATCAAAAATTGAAGCAGGATCATCCTGGGAGTTGCTCCCAAGGCTTTTCTAAGGCCGATTTCCCGTGTTCTTTCAGTAACAGAGACCAGCATTATGTTCATAATGCCTATGCCTCCTACAACTAGGGAGATGGCTGCAATGCCACCTAATCCGGTAGTTAGTGCTCCGAGAATTTGATTGATGGTATCAAGAAGTTGAGTTTGGTCAAAAACGGAAAAGTCATTTTCATTTATGTCCTGAATTAAAATATTCTCAATTGCAGCTTTGGCCGCTACCAAGTCTTCCTGAGAATTGACTTCAAAGATAAATGAATCAATAAAATTAGCGTCAAAATGTCTGAAAGCTGTTTCCAGAGGCACATAAATATAATTGTCAAAACTCGGGCCGCCAAAGCCGCCCCCCTTTGGTTCCAGCACTCCAAGTACGGTGTAGTTTTGCCCATTTAGTTTCATTTGTTTATTTACGGGGTCAACTCTGCCAAAAAGCTCCTCTGCTATTTCCGGTCCAAGCAGAACAACCCGTTCGCCGCTCAATTCCTCGCTGCGCGTAAACCATCTGCCGGCTTCTGCCTTGGTATTCTGCACATTTTCGTAAGCCGGCATGACACCGTATAGGGTCACTTTTTTGGTATTTTCTCCAAACTTAGCCTCTGCTATAGCAACTGTAGTGGCAGTTCCGCTTGAAAGGAGGTCGCGGTGGTTGCGCATAATGCGGTCAAATTGCTGCCTTTTTAAGGTTGGCCGGGTTGATTCAATAAAAGCCTGTTCTTGATTGCCAAAGCCGCCTTCTTCGCCAAAGGGGTTGCCAGGAACCACATAAAGTGTATTGGTGCCGAGGTTGGCAAACTGTTCAGAGACATATGCTTGCAGTCCCGTGCCGATGCCCGTAAGCATAACCACTGAGGCAACGCCTATGATTACACCAAGCATAGTCAAAAATGACCTCACTTTGTTGAGCATAATCGATTTGATGGCTAGTGAAAAAATTGCACTGGTCATTTTACTTTGCGCCTTTTCTTTTTTCTGGTGTCGCTGACAATTTTGCCGTCTTTAAAGACTATCTTTCTATTTGCTATAGCAGCGACATAGTCTTCATGAGTTACCATAATTATTGTTTTGCCTTCATTGTGAAGATTAATTAAAAGCTTTTGAATTTCTTTGCCGCTTTTAGAATCAAGGTTGCCGGTTGGTTCATCTGCAAAAATAATAGAAGGGTTATTAACCAGGGCCCTGGCTATTGCTACGCGCTGTTGTTGACCCCCTGAAAGTTGGGCTGGAGCATTATTAAGCCGATCTCCTAATCCGACTTTATCAAGCATTTCTTTAGCCAGTTTCTGCTGCACAGAATGGCTTTTTCTGGCATAAATTAGGGGAAGGGCAACATTGTCGAGTGCAGAGGTCCTGGGAAGCAAATTAAACTGCTGAAAAACGAAACCTATTTCCTGATTTCGTAGCCTTGCCCGCTCAACTTCATCATAATTAGTTACATTTTTTCCCTTGAGGAATATTTGACCTTTGGTTGGTTCAGCTAAGATACTGGCAACTTGCAAAAAAGTTGATTTGCCGGAGCCTGACGGGCCCATTACCGACAAAAACTCACCTTCTTCAACTTCAAGTGAAATATGATCAAGTGCTTTGATGGTAGAGCCTCCAAGCGCATAGTGTTTGGAAACATCCTTGAGTTTTAAAAGCATTTAGAACCTTAATCCGGAATCAACACCCAGTCTTCCTCTGAAAGCCCGCTGACAACCTCCACCAATTCATCGGTTTGCAAGCCCAAAACTATTTCGCGTTCCTCGAGTTGATTGTCTCCTGTTTTCACATCTACGTAAACCTTGCTGCCTCGTTCCCGGGTGGCAATAAGGGGGATTGTCAGGGCATCATCTTTGCTGTCCAGCTCAATTCTGACATCTCCGTTCATGCCAATCCTAAAGGTGTTGATATCGGGGTTTAAGATAGGTAGTTCAACCAGGAAAACAGTGCCTGTGGCTGTGCTGCTGCTGGTAAAGGAAACATAACTTACCTCTGAGTTAAATTCAGTGCCGCGGTACGCATCCAGCTCAATCGTTGCCCTTTGCCCAGTCAGTACTTCTGCAATATCTGTCTCATCAACGGCCGCTCTAAAAACCAAGGTATTGGGATTAACAATTTCAAAATAATCAGTTGGTGCAAGCTGAACTCCTGCGACCGAAGCTGGGGCAGCAGTCAACACTCCGGCAAATGGGGCATAAACCACTGTGTCACTGATAGAAATTTGCTGAATTTCCACGTCCAAAACAGAATTATTAAGCCTGAACTGCTCTTGTTCGACTGCCCGTCGTTCATTGTCATCAAGGCTTTCGCCCTCAATGTTGTCCTGGGTTGTTTCCCAATTCCAGCGTTCAATTAAGTAGTTGTTGAGGGTTTTTTCCTGTTGTTTTAATTGCGACCGGGCGTCTGACCTGGCAATAGTTTGGTGTCTCTGCACCCAGTCTCCAACCTGTGCTCCGACATAAACAATTCTGGCGCCGGTCAAAAATCTAAGCTGTGCTTTTTCCTTGGCATCAACTACACCGGAAACATCAAGAGTTTTCACTAAAGTTTGACGCTGAGGCTGCTGGAAAGTGAGCTGCTCTTCATCTGTGGCGCGTGACTGCAAAATCCAGAAGCCGCCCAGTGCAAGTGCCAAAATAATGACAATTGTCAGCTTCCAGCGTATGCGAAGTAGTGTGGGTATAGGCAGCTTTTTTAAAGCCTGCTTAATTTTATTCATAACTAAGTATCATATCAGAACCTAAGAGACTGAGAATACTTAGTATATAATACTTTTGTTGCGAGCCGATAGCTCAGTTGGTAGAGCGGGAAGCTTATACCTTCCTGGTCGGGGGTTCGAGTCCCTCTCGGCTCACACAGCACTGAAATCCCGCAGGAAGCGGGATTTTTTGTGCTGTAGGCCGAAAAGACTGAAGTCCTTGGTCCGCTCTGTCTGCCCAAGGCGGACAGCGCACAGTTCAAAAAACACAGATAACTCGAGCAGTCCCTCTCGGTTGATTATTTCAATCTGTGCTTTAGAAATATAAATTGTTGTATGATTGAAATATGAACCAAAAACTAATCACTCTTTCTCTGATACTCTTTGCTGCACTGGCAGTGTCATCGCTTTATTATGCGGCTTCTCCCAACAGCGGAAATCCTGAAACAGTTGCTGACAATATGCTTAACAACGGAGAGAAGCTAGTTAAAGCTGATTACGCTTGGGTTACGGTGATAGTTAGCGGGGCAGAGGCTGTTTTTGAGGATTCAAGCGGCAAGAAAACAGGTTTTAATAAGGCAACAAACGTGAATTTCGAGGAAATTGAAGATAGCATTTATATTACTGAGTATACGCCGGGAGAAAAAATAGAAGCCGGTGGTTATCGTGTTTTCCAGGCAAAGGTTTCTGATGATTTCAGTTATGAGGTTGAGTTTTTTGGAGAACCTAACACCGTTTATTCCTACGATTATAGTTTATCTGGTGTCGGCGCCAGCGAGATTCAGGACAGAATTGTCGGAGCTGATTTAACCTTTGATTCTACCGGCAGAGCTAAAACAAGATTTAGTTATACATTTTTAAACTAATTTATTGCCTACTATTTGATGAAGCGTGTTCAAACTCCCTAGACTAAGAACTTGTAGAGTAGAAGAAGTAAGACTTAGAGTAGAAGTAGTAGGATAGCTCCGAGGCCTAGGGTAATTAACCCCATCTTGAGCCAAGCTCCCCAGTTTTCAGGTCCGGATTGCGGCAGTTCCTGCGGCAGTTCAGGTTGTGAAGCCAGAGTACAGGTGGTGCTTTCAACATTCTCTGCCAAGCGACAGACTCCAGTGCTGTCGCCAGCGACATAGCAGATGTGATCGGAGTTGCTGCAGTCTGCGTTTGTAGTGCAGGTGGCATTACAACCAAGAACTGGTGTTGGAGATGGTGTTGGCGTTGGTGTCGAAGCAACCGGAGGCCGGCACATTTCATCAGTTGGGTTTGTTGCCAGCCTGCATTTGTTGTTGGAGCAGACATAACTGTCATTGGGGCACTGGCTGTTGGCGGTGCAGTCATCGTTGCATTGTGGCTGATCTGCCGGTGTGCAGCTGGCACTTGAGGTGTTGGTGGTCAAGCGGCAGCGATATTCATTGTTAACAGATGTGCAGCTCTGGCCGCTCGGGCACTCACTGGCACCTCCGTTGGGGTCACAGATATCATTGCAAACGTTTGGTTTTGGCTGACAGCTCTCGTCAGTAGGATTGCTCTCAAGCCGGCATTGGTTTTCATAACAAGTGTAGCTGCCAGGGCACTGAGCGTCGGTTGTGCAGGCGCTGTTGCAACTGGTGCTTGGGACAGTGAGGTCAATAGAGCAGCTATTGCTGGAATCCGGGATAGATGGAGTGATAATTGTAGCAGTGTTGCTAAGCCTGCCAGATATGGCATCAGTATTCAGTTTGACTACAAAGTCAATTTGAGCAGATTCATTTTCTCCGAGTACATCAAATTCTGCCACAAGTGTATCTGCCTTGAGCTCCATGGCAACTCCAGCTGGGATACTCTGAAGAACTCTGACAAAGGTTAAGTTTTCAGGGAGCTTGTCCTCCAGGGTAATCATGCCGGCTGTTTGCTCTTCTGCTGAAAGCGACACGCGGTAAACAAACTCTTCTCCTGGGCTGACTTCTCCGTTGGCGGCAATTTGGTCTCCCAGGCTGCCCTCAGAAGTTAATCGGTAAGCTTCTTTAGCTATACAGCTTGCACTGCCCACAGCCGGGATGCTTGTCCTTAAACTGCATGAACTAATATTGTCGTTTGTGCCATCAGTTGTGACCCTGGCTACATTTTCAATCATGCCAACTTCAGCTGTTTGTAGAACCCTAACCTTAAAAACTATAGTTTCAGTTTGTCCAGGCTGCATTTGGCCCAGAGATTTGGCGACTACAACAGCTGACTCATCATTAACAGAAACAACTAGATCCGAAGTATTTTGGCTATCCTCTACAAATTCAAGCTTAGGATCTAATACATCGGAAAACTGGACATTACCTGCCGTTAGCTGGTTGGCTTTAACGGTAATTCGGTAAAAGAACTCATCTTCCTTAGCCACTTGGGCACCATCTTCCAGTGGGATTATGTTTTCATCTGTAATTTGGAAGGCTTCTTTGTCTTCGCAGGTAGCAACGCCAGTTGGTGCATCCACTGTGAACTCAAGTCTGCAATTTTGTCCGACCAACTCAGCAGCGGACGGCCTGGAGGTAGGTGCGGTAGGGGCAACTGGGCCGGATACCTGTCTTTGGCGCTGAGAAATAAAAACTCCAACCAGAGCGACAACAGCAAACAGGAACAATCCTGCCACAGCCAGGGCTACTTTAAACGTAAACTTGGATTTTGGCTTCTTCGCACCGGGCATACTTGGTTGGGCCGGCATATTGGGCATAGCAGGCATATCACCACCGCTAGGTGTTTTTGAGTAGAAAGCTTGTGGTGTATTTTGTTCTGCTGTCATAATTATTATTTAGCAATCATTTGATTACGGCTTCATGTCTCCTTCGGAAGGCCAGGGCAGCTCGCCTTGGCTATCTGAGAGGGCGCATTCAGCGATGAATTTTCCGCTCTTAGTAATAGTGTAAGAAGCTGATTTGTTGCCTTCAGCAGCCAAAGTAATTGTGTTTCCATCCGGTTCTTTGACCCTAAAGCGGTATGAAGTGGCTCCTGGAATTTGAGCACAGGTAAATACGACCTGATCATTAATCTTTGGCGCATCATTATTCATGCTGATTGTCAGACACATTGGCCGTGGAGAAGGTGAAGGAGATGGGGGCGGCTGACAGTTGGTTTGATTTGGATAACTTGCGTTGCGGCATCTGAATAGCAGCTGACTGCCTTCGCCTACATTTACGCAGGAAAGTCCTGATGCACAGGCACCTTGTTGGCCAGGGCTCGCTCCCTGAATACATTCACCGTTGCACTGAATTGGTGTTGGTGACGGTGACGGTGGCGGAGCAGCACAAAGCTCTGGAGGCGCTTCGAATTTAAGAGTGTAGCTGCCGCTGGGAGTAGTATTGACTGGGAATTTGAACATTTGGGTTAGTGGGTTAAAGTAAGTGCCAGCTGAGAAGCCGCTAGGAGGGTTGATGGCTTTATATGCTTTGCCGCTCCAAGCAGACCATGCAGTACCCAAATCTGCTCTAGCCATGGCTACATAAATACTGCTGTTATTGGCTGTGTCCAGAGATGCAAAGTTAATATTGGCAGTGATTGAATTTCCTGTTGCTCCAGGGAGGTAGCCCAAAGGCCTGGGAACCCAGGTCACATCACCTGGGGGCCAAATAGCCCAATACATTCTTTTGGCAATTGCCGTTGGGGAAGAGCCGTCCGGGCAAACAAATTGAGTAGTGACGTTGTATTCCCGGCTGATTAATTGCGGCTCAGATGTGCAGGCATAAGGTGAGATATCAATTGTCTTTTCACCCAGAGGGTGTTTTGTCTGGAAATCCGGAGGCAATCTAAATTCACCGGCTAGCTTCATGGTATAGTTTGCCGGAAGTTTGCCCTGGTCTTTAAGCTCCTTAACCTTATTGGCAATCATGTTGATGTTAATGTTTTGCTGGCCGCCTGAGAAGCTGAGAGATTTGTTTTTATCCCAGATCCAGCTAACAGTGTTGTTGCTGTTGGGGTCGGGGTCGTTGATCTGATGTATCCAGTATCCGCACCAGTCAACACTCGTACAGTTGTCAGACCAGGTTGGTTTGCCGAGCCATTGAGTCAGTTCTGCAAAACCTTGCTGATGGTTGGGATATGAATTTTTGGAGAGGCTTAAAAAGAAGACAGCCTGGCCGAAATTTTTTGGCGCTGTGCCGTCAACTTTTACTTCGTATCTAAGATCGCCGACTGTCTGATTTGGTTTAGGTGGGCTGCAGGCTAAAGTGTAATTTCCAGCTGGAGTTTCAGCAGCGCAGTTCATATCCAGTGCGTTTTTGTCGCAGCCGGTGCCTTCCATACACACCTGCCCACCATTGCCTACATAAACTACGGAGGCGGCGTTATTGGGGGCATTGCTGTCAAACTGGAATTTCTTGCACCAAGAGCCGGGGTTAGAGTAATCAGTAATCGGGGTTACACAACCACCGCTGGAATTTTTAATACAATTATTTTCGTTGCAACCTGTGTTCCATGCTGCCTGTGCATCACACATGAAGGCTGCCGGCCAAATGCCGCAGTCGTCTTGTGGATTTGTATTGGAGTCACAGGTGGTGCTGCAGCCAGTAGTGCCGCAGGACCCTACACAGCTGCCGCAGTTCGGTGCGCCCGATGTGGTAGTTTCACTTGCTTGTTGTCTAAGTTCTTGATTTTGTTGGGCTAGGTAAAGGCCAGCACCGCTTCCGACAACTAATAATATAAGCAAAACACCGCCGATGACCATTTTGGCGGAAAAACGGCCTTTCTTTCCTGGTGGTTTGCTGCCGCTTGGTGGAGCTGGAGGGAAATCCGGCATTTCTTCACCGGTTGATGGTGGCGGAGTGCCTGGTGTTTCTGGGGGAGGAGGAGAAAAACTCGGAGAATCTGACAAAACTGGAGTTGGTTGGCCGCTTAGTGTTGAGGGTTCAGTTGAAGGAGTTGAGCCGACTGTGGGTGGTGGCTGAAAAAAAGGAGCTTGTGTTGGATTGATTGACGCTGATGACGGCGGCATTCCTGTGCCTGGAGTAGTTGCTTCTTTGGGTTCAAAAATAGACGGAGAAACACTATCTGGTTTGGTAGTCGGATTTGGTTCGTTTGAGATAGGCGGAAGCTGCCCTTCATTTTTTGGCTCTAAGGACGGATTGTCGCCGGTTGAGGGAGCAGAGTTGACTGCGTTTATCATGAACGGGCCAGTTTTAGTTATTTATAGTCTTTTTGCGTGTACACAAGCAAAAACAGGCAAGTTCCCTTGCTGATATCTAGCATAGCGAGTTGAAATGACTCTCGTCAAGGGGAAATCTTACGAATTTTTTACTTGGTTATCACATCAGAATTACATAAAAAGCATCAGAGGGAAACAAACCTATTCAGCTAGAAGGGGCTTGAGGCCGGGAAGGATTTTTCCGCTAAGAAAATCAAGAGCTGCTCCGCCGGCAATCGATACAAATTTAAATTTATCACTCAGGCCAAAATGATCGATGGCGGCAATGGTGTCACCACCTCCCACTATAGTAGTGTTGGGATTATGGGCAATTGCTTGCGCAATTGCCTCTGTGCCTTTTGAGAATTCAGCCTTTTCCCAGACGCCCATTGGACCATTCCAAAAAACGGTTCCTGCAGATGCCAGCAGCTCCGAGTATAGCTGAATAGTTTTAGGCCCAATATCCAGGTAAGCTAAGTCCTGGTCATCCGGAGTATCTTCCATGCCGTGGCTTAGATCTATAGTTTCAATATCTGCCGCGTTTGCGACCTCTTTGTCGGCAGCTGCTACAACATCAACGGGAAACAGAATTTTAGGCAAAGGGATATAGCCGTCCTTTAAAACCTTTTCGGTTTTATGGGCTTCAATTAGTTTTTTGGCAAACTCAATGTAGTCAATGCTGCCGCTGTTATCTGCGCCGGCATCCTCTAGATAGGAGCGGTGAGTTTCAATCCCTCCCGCTTTAAGAAAGTTATTGGCAACCGCTCCACCAATCAGCACCAAGTCAGCGATTTCAGCGAGGTGTTCGGCTGCCCCCACCTTATCAGAAATTTTTGCCCCTCCCAGAACAATCATGAGCGGGCGTTGGGGATTGTCCATTAGTTCGCTTAAGTGTTCAACCTCCTCCTGCAAAGAAAAACCGGCAAATGAAGGCAAAATTTCTGCCACACCCACCACTGAAGCGTGGCTTCTGTGAGCAGCGGAGAATGCCTCATCTATATATATGTCTGCCAAAGCAGCCAGATCGCGGGCAAAATCGGGGTCGTTTTTTTTCTCTCCAGGATGAAAGCGGAGGTTTTCCAATAATAAAATTTTTCCTGGCTGGAGGTTTTGGGCCGCCGCTCGGGCTTGTTCGCCTACGGTGTCCGGGACAAATTCTAGGGGCAGCCCTAGATCATTTTGCAGGAATTCTGCCACCGGCCTCAGGCTGAATTGCGTATCCTCAGGTGATTGTGGCCTGCCCAGGTGGGAGGCAAGAATAATTTTGGCATTATTTTCTTGCAAGAAATTAATTGTATTGAGGGAGGCTTTGATTCTGCGGTCATCAGCTACACTCAAAACACCATCTTTTTCCTCAAAAGGAACGTTATAGTCAACCCGGACTAGCACTGTTTTGTTGGAAATGTCGGAAGCGGTTGGGATTTTAAGCTGCATATCATATGTATACCATAGGCATTTGTGGTATACTACCTCCTCATAATCAGTCTGGCAGCCAGAGCCGGAGTCCGCTTTCCAAAAAAGCGCAAGCCAAATGCTCACTAAACTGGCAAGTAAAAATATGAGCTTTGCCTGATTAATCTTCGCCTGTTGGCGAACCATCTCCAATGAAAGGATATTTTATATGGCAAAAAAGACCCAAGATGAGTCTGTAAAGAAAAAGAAGGTTATCGAAAAAGATACGCCTAAAGTTGAGGAAGTAAATACTAAAGAGGCAGAGGCTAAGCCGGCTAAAAAAGCAGCTAAAACAGCAGTTAAAAAAGCCCCCGCCAAAAAAGCCGCTCCAAAAAAAGCTGAAACTAAAGCTGAAACTAAAGTAAAAGCTGCGCCAGCAGTGAAAGAGCAGGCAGAAGAACCCAAAGAAGCTTCAGTTAAAGCAGAGGCAGAAGAAGCTGCCCCAGCATCTCCGGCACCTAGAGTCGAAAGAACCGGCAAACAGCCTCAGACAATGGAAGAGCTTCTCTCCATGTCTGAATACACCCTGGTTGTTCCCAAAAAAGGTGAAAAGGTTACCGGCACTATCACTGCCAAGGGCAGGAAGATGCTCACGATTGATATCGGTGCAAAAACTGAGGGTATCGTTGCGGACAAAGAATTTGAAGCTGCCCGCGAATATATTGATGAACTTGAAGTCGGTGAAAAAATTGAAGCTGTAGTTGCTTCGGCAGAGAGCAGCACTGGGCAGGTTTTGCTTTCGCTCAAGAGAGCCGCTTCAGATGCCCGCTGGGATTTCTTTGAAGATGCTTATGAAAATGAAACTGTCCTTGAAGCAAAGGGAGTTGATGTTAACAAAGGCGGTTTGATAGTAGTTGTAAATGGCACTCGCGGATTTGTTCCTTCCAGTCAGTTTGGCAAGGATTTGGTCGGCAATTACCATCAACTAAGGGGCATTAGCCTTAAAGTGATGGCAATTGAAGTTGACCGTGAAAAGAACAGGCTGATTTTCTCTGAAAGGCATGTTTCTGAGGCAGATGAAATTGCCCATAAAGAGCAGGCTCTTGAGTCAGTTGATATCGGTGGTATTTACGAAGGTGTCGTTTCTGGTGTTATGCACTTTGGATTGTTCATCACTGTTGAAATTCCAGTTGATGGCCAAACAGTCGGCCATGTTGAAGGCTTGGTGCATATCTCTGAGATCTCATGGGAAAAAGTATCTCATCCCAAGGATTATCAGCAGGTTGGAGACAGGGTTAAAGTTAAAGTGCTTGGAGTTGATGACAAAACCGGCAAACTTAACCTGTCCATCAAACAGCTCAGCGATGACCCATGGCTGGGAATTGACGAGAAATATCAGCCGGGGATGACTATCTCAGGCAAGGTTTCCAGAGTAGAGTCATTTGGCGTTTTTGTGAATGTTGAAGCAGGCATTGACGGCCTGATCCACTCAAGCAAACTCGAGCCAGGAACAGAGCTGAAGAGAGGCGACGAGATCACTGTTCACGTTGAAAGTGTTGACCCCGGCCAGCGCCGGATGAGCCTAAGCTTAGTCTTGACTGAGTTGCCAGTGGCTTATAAATAAGTTGGTTTTTGATTTGAAGAAGCCCCCGCCGCGGCGGGGGCTTCTTGTTGGGAGGGGGGAGAAGCAGTGATAATC
>CAYVXV010000001.1:221650-226462 GCA_964455555.1 uncultured Pseudomonadales bacterium
AGCAAAGCAACGCTAAGGGAGAGTAAAATTTGAGAATTCGGCTGTTTTTCAGTACAATACAGGTATTATTTCGAATATCAGAAAGTTATCAGTATGGCAAAACAACGGATGATCGTGACAGACGACCAGCTCCTGATAGACATGAACTTGCTCTTTAATGCAATTCGTGAGGCAGATGGCGACTGGGAAAAAGTCGAACAGGACATGAAAATGTACCTCCAGTCTATCCAGAATATGGTCGAGGAAGATGACTAATTAGCCTTCCATGTTAAATCTGAAGCCGGCTCTTTGGAGCCGGCTTTTTAATGCTTTCACACCAGAGATATATAAGCCTATAATATTGACAAATTGGCTAAAATATGGGATACTATAGTGTTGGATTGATCGTGATCCTGCTCTTTAAAAGCTGTCATGACTGGCCCTTCAATTTAAAGGTTTTTCTCCTCTGGAAAAACCTTGAGTTTGGAGGGTCATCTCCCTGCCGCACTTGCGCGGCTAGGGAGACAAATCCATGACTCTCCGGGAGAAATAATGAAGTCATTAACAGTATTGGTTGTTTTGGTTGGTCTCGGTCTACTGCTGGTTGCTGCCGGTTTTGGCATCGGCTGGTCAGCCGGCCAAATGCCGGAAACCTGGGCTCCGGCCCAGGGTGAGTATGTCGATATTCAATATGTCAGCGGAATGTCGGGGCGCGTTCACGCCCCCGACGGCTGCCTCCCCCTCCTGCAGTCGCAGGAGTGGGGACCCCAGATAGCGAGCTGCACGCCAGCCCGCTAGCTGCTCCCGGAAAATAGCCCCCCGCCAAAACGGGGGGCTTTCTTTATCTGAAGCTCCAAACAAACTTAACATATACTCAAGGCAAACTTAGACTGCCGCTTAGCGCAAAAACTGAAATTTAGCCTGATTTATGGTATAATAAAGACTCTGCCCCAGAGAAAACATATCCAAGGAGACTTATGGCTTATGTAATTACAGCAGGCGATGAAGGAGTGCAAATCAATGAAGGCACTCGGCTTGCGTTTGCCGGCAGCGGTTTTCGCTTGGATGGTTTTGGTGAAGCAGTGGCAATTTTAAAAAAGCATTTTGCTGAAGATTTAAGGATTGCGGCTTCCGAAGAAAACGCTTGGATTAAAGAAAAGCTTGACTTATCCAACTGGGAGCAAGTGAATGCCAGCTATCAGCAGCACCTTCAGGTGGTAGCTGATGAAAATGGACTGCTTTATTCAGGCATTATCCCCTTTGCCGATCCTCAAGAATTAGATCATGAGATTCGCGGACACATGGTGCGCCCTCAGGGAATGCATTTGGCAACAAAAATTGCCTTTACCCTAGGCGGCGGCGAGCAAACCTACCACTTAGGCCACTATGTGATTAGTGCTGATTGGGTAGGAGATGCTGATGAAGCTTTAGTTAAAAAAGTTCTTCTGCCTCAAGTTGAACATTATTCCAAGTTAGCCAATCAAGAACAGCTGCCTTTTGAGTTTGAAGAAGGCGGCGAACTACCTAATGAGGTTAAAGAGCGCAATAAGGCAATGCTGAAAAAGGTTGGCATTTTAAAGTAAAAGTAAGTTACAGCAACAGGGCGCCGTCAGCGCCCTGTTTTTTTGTTTGACAAATAAATCTAATCAAGTAGACTATGGCAGTATTTTGGTACAAACATCAACTAGAAAGATGCAATGATTGAAAGGGAAGAAGGCATGAAGCCAGTGATTACAGAACAAGAAAACCTTCAAGAACTAACAGCCAGAGTGGAAAGCCACGCCAATAAAATGCGCACCCCGGCCAATAATGAACGGGGCAAATGTGTTGACGGCGGCTATCACGCTGATGAGGCAGAGGGGGCGGTTGCCCTTCCCGGCGGCCACGTTGGTTTGGTGATGAACCTGATTGCCATGGGCTACTCCGCTGAAGAAGCATTCGGCATGACCAAAGAGTTCCTCAGGGAGGAAGGCATTGTTTTTGGCTGGCACTCTGATACGCACGAGGGCCATTCCTGCACTGTGGGCTGCGGCCACTGGAACGCTGCTATGGAGCATCCGGAAGAATATGTGGCAGCTGAAAAGCGTGAAGACGAGGCAGAGCTGCAGAGATACAAAACAGAAGTAGAAAAACTTTTCGAGCTGTTGACTGAATTAAGAGCTAAACAGGCTGAAGCTGAAGGTCTCGATGAAGAAGAAATTGCAGAACTGGAAGAAGTTGAGTGCATTGTGCTCACCCGCGAACATGCTGAGCAGGCCATTCTTGTGGTTACCAGCGAAGACTTTACTGTTAAGCCATGGGATGAAAATGAGGACAAAGACCTTGATGTCCAGTTCTTTATTTATGATAAAGCCCGCCACCAAAAATTATTGGATGGCTTAGCTGCCAAGCTTGGTTTTGATGAAGAGCAAAAAAGCCGGTTAATGGCTATCTCTGAACAGCAGACTAATGCGACATTGGGGTTGTTGGGTTCAAGCAAAGGCAAGCCAATTTACACTGTTGACGTGAGTGTAGAAGGCAAGGCTAAGGTTGAGTTCGCAGCTTACGCGCCTGTAATTGAAAAATAGAAACGGTTTTAAGCTTAAAGCCCCCATTCATTGGGGGCTTTTTGATGGAAAATTTTTTTGAAAGAAAGAGGGCGCCAGGCTTTTGGCCTGGCGCCCGAGGTGTGGCTGGTCATTGGATCGTGAATACGAGCCAATAGACCAGCGCTAAGTAGCCGGACATCAGCACTGATACTCCTATCAATGCTTGTCCGGGCGGGCGGAATCTGAGGTGGTTCAGCACATACGCCGACCCCAAGAGGTAGGCGGTTATGATTACACCACCCAAAATCCACCCGTTTGGACCATAGAAAAAGTCCGTGATTATCCTCGACACCGCAGTGGTGTCGAGGAGGTTGACCGCTGCTCCGGCCAAAGCCGCAAGCAGGATCAGGGCAATACCTAGTTTTACCCTCACTATATCTCCTTTTCCGGTCCACTCCTCATGGAAAGAGTGAGCCGAAATAAACATCCGTCTCATCGCTTCCCACGAGGCTTTTTAAAGAACATCAAATATTATATTTCTATAGGTCTAAAATAGCAATAATCTCCAATCAGCTTTCAACTTGTGAATGTCCGTTTCAGAAACTTGGATCACTTCAATAAATAGCTTTGAATAGCTCTAAAATTGCCCTACACAACTTTATTTTACAATGCTATAATTACTGTCCCAAACAAGAATAAAGGGATTACAACAGACAAATGATTTATACAATTCACATAACAGGTGTAGCCGCATAGCGCCAGAGATTCGCTACCAGGCAAAATTGTCCTTGCAAACCTAAAATCTGTGTAATATAATCCTAATTCTGTTCGGGATAACAAATTAACTTTTCGATATTTCACTCGGCTTTTTGCTGGTGAAATCCCTCAACGCAATCTATACAAAAGATAAATAAAGCCCTAGGTGCCCGATTTGGGCCCTTAGCTCAGTTGGCTAGAGCGCTTGTTTTGCATACAAGAGGTCAAGGGTTCGAATCCCTTAGGGTCCACAGTGGCTTTAATGGACAGAAATCTGGGCAGTTAACTATTAGCCTTTGGAATCTCCTCACCGGGAGCTCTGGAGGCTAACAGCTAGCTGCCAAAAGCAGTTAGGGCATTTAACAAAATGTTTGAGTATGGAGCATAAGCAATTATGAGTCCATTCGCGAATTTGAGTGAAATTTTTGTGAAGTACTTCTCGCTAAGGTGGGTTGAGAAACAAAAACTTTTAACTTAAACGAGCGCCCTTTAACAAGTGAAGATAACTGTCATGTTATACGTCAGAAAAAAACGTATATCAGTGGCTTAGCATCAACATAAATAGCTAATTAAAAAAAAGCTAAACATGCTACAAATGCACATTAAATTATGTGACTTAATGCAGATAGTGGATGCCTAGGCTTGCTTGACCGAAGAAGGACGCCAAGCCCGCGAAAGTCGCCGGGGAGCTGGCAAAAAGCTGTGATCCGGCGGTGTCCGAATAGGGAAACCTCGTCTTGTGAAAGCAAGATGACTGTTCGCCTTTTGGTGGACGGGGGTAACGCGCCGAACTGAAATATCTAAGTAGGCGCAGGAAAAGAAAACGTAAGTGATTCCCTGAGTAAGCGACGAGCGAAAAGGGAAAAGTCCAAACCCGCCTTCGGGCGGGGGTTGTAGGACCTCAATATCGTATCTCCAAAGATAGTAGAACACCGTGGAATAGGTGACCGAAGAACGTGAAAGTCGTGTATATGAAATCCGCGGAGAGCGTAGAGGATTCCTGAGTAGGTTCAGAGACGGCAAACTCTGTTCTGAAGCTGGGGTGACCACACTCCAAGACTAAATATCAAGCAAGACCGATAGTGAACGAGTACCGCGAGGGAAAGGTGAAAAGGAGGGTTGAAGACCCCGTGAAATAGAACCTGAAACCATCTGCTAACAATCAGAGAAAGCCTCTTTATGGGGTGATCTCGTGCCTATTGAAGAATGAGCCGGCGAGTATTTGATAGTTGCTTGGTTAAGGTGTTCCGCACCGAAGCCATAGTGAAAGCGAGCCTGAATAGGGCGAAATTTAGTAACTATTGAATGACCCGAAACCGGGTGATCTAACCATGACCAGGGTGAAGCCTCGTGAATAACGAGGTGGAGGCCCGAACCGGTGTACGCTGCAAGGTGCTCGGATGAGTTGTGGTTAGCGGTAATATACCAATCGGACCCGGAGATAGCTGGTTCTCCCTGAAATATATTTAGGTATAGGGTCGCGTTAAGTTGTGTGGGGGTAGAGCACTGATCGGGTGTTCCGGGGGCAACCTCGGCCATCTAGTCAAAC
>CAYVXV010000002.1:0-164957 GCA_964455555.1 uncultured Pseudomonadales bacterium
CAAAATTCCACGCCAACTATTTAGAAACCGTGTCTACGAAAAGGGGTGCTTGACAGAAAAACCTCTTAAAAGTGCTGAGTATTTTAGTTTGCTATTTGATGAGACACCAAACTATGAGGAACTAGAGTTTGGAACACCTAAATTAGCCCCATTTGTAGGCGTAAAATATGGTGATAGTAGGGCGCTATACCCTTTTGGTGACCCCACGGGGAATCGAACCCCGGTTGCAGGGATGAGAACCCTGAGTCCTAACCGCTAGACGATGGGGCCGGTTAGGCAGAAATTATACCAAGACGCCAGGTGTAGGAGCAAGCTCAGTTTTTTCTGCATCAGGAATGCAACTTGGAAACTATGATAAGATAAATGCAGGTATAGGAGGTTAAATGAAGCAACTTTATCAGCTCCTTAAAGGGAAATTAGCAGTCTCGGTTGAAAGCAAATTTGCCAAAGCATTTGCAGAGGCTCCTCATCTTCCCAAAGATGCTAGAAATTTTATAGTCCGGATTATTCCCTGGTTTGCTTTGTTTGGAGGTATTGCATCAAGTATTGCCGCTTTAGGAAGTATATTTGCTGCCTTTGGATTTAGGCCAAGTTTCCTGTGGTTTTCAGCTGAAGGAGGAATTGCTGTAGCTTATTACCTCACGCAGGCTGTTTTACAGGCAGTCAGTGGCTATTTGCTGTTAAACGCTTTTGATTTTTTAAGAAACAAGGCAGCCTGGGGCTGGAAGCTGCTATTCTGGAATGAGGCTTTGAGTATTACAAGTGCTCTGGCTAGCGCTATAGTTCTCAATCACGGCTCTGTTCTAGGGGTGCTGATTGTTACTCTCATTTCACTATATATAATCTTTGAAATAAAGCCTTACTATCAAAAAAAAGAAGCGATTAAATAAGACAGATGAAAACAGCACCATCTTTTATTTCCAAACTTATTAAACTTGCAGCATTAATTTCTGTAGGCGTGTGGAGTTTCTTTTCAACAATCGCTGTAAGCCTGTTGCTGTTGATTATCTTGTTTGCCGCAATAGCCGCTGCCGGTGCCACCGCAGACCCATATCAATTTAGTTTCCACCAAGGAGATGCTGATAGCCAAAATAAACTGGCAAGTATAAAAATTGATGGTTTAATTCTTGGTGAGCGCGACAAAACCGGCACATTTTTTGAACTATTTTCTGAATATGGCGTGACTTATGGATACGAAGTACAGGAAAAACTGGAATACTTAGCTGATCAAGATGATGTTGCTGGTGTGATCTTAGAAATTCACTCACCGGGAGGCACAATTTTTGGTACGAAAGCGATTATTGATGGAATTGACCGTTACCGGAATCAAACCGGGAAACCCGTGATAGCCTACATCGGCAGCATGGCTGCTTCCGGAGGTTATTGGGTTGCTGCCGGTGCAGATGAAATAGTGGCAGACAGCGGCACTATGATAGGCAGCATTGGAGTAATTTCCGGCCCCTTTAAGTACTATGATGGGGTTATGAGTGAGCAGGCCAGCTCTTTTGGCCCGGAGGTAGTTACCACTGGGGGAATTACTACCGAGTATATAAGTGCAGGCAATTTCAAAGATTTGGGCAACCCTTACCGGGAAATGCAGCCACAAGAGCGGCGCGTGCTTCAGCAGAGCGTTAATAATGAGTACGCAAAATTTGTTGAGTTTGTTTCAAAACAAAGGGATATCTCTGAGCAGCAAATCAGAGCTGAAATTGGCGCATTAATTTATGATGAAACACAGGCCGTTGCTTTAGGGTTGATCGATTCTCAGTCTAATAGGTACGATGCCTATAGTAGGTTGGCTGAGAAGGCAGGATTTCACGGTGAAAACTTCCAGATATTACAAGAAAAGGGCGTGCAGAGCTTTTTTGAACTGATTTCGGCTGCTCTAACGCCAAAGCAAAATCACCAGGTAGCCTCTCCGGCGTTTTGCTTTGAGAGCTCGGTAGTCTTGGCATTTTCCGGCGATATTAATGTGCTTTGCCGCCGCTAATTAATTTTTCCTTTTTTCCTACGTTTTTTGCAATGGCTTCTGTCTAGTATTCGGCTAGTACTTATTATTTAGCCAAAGGTCTAGTGATGAAAAAAATTCTCTATAGTATAAGCGTCATAGCGCTTGTAATTGGTTTGTCGGTTGGGATAACTGGAGCGTATTTTACCGGCCAAGATGAATTGTCGCCTTCAGTTTTTACCTCCGGAACCTTAGACATAGAGCTCCAGGAAGCATCTCAGTTGTCAGTTGATAACTTTTTGCCAGGTCAAACAATTCAGACTGAGTTTACTTTAAGAAATACAGGCTCGGTTCCGATTAAGGTTAAAGGGTATATTGACGGTGAATGGGTGGACTCTGATCTAAATTTGAGTGTTATTACTATCAATAAACTGGACAGACTTGATGGGACCCAGTGGCTTCCATTGCTTGAGTCGCCTCTTGGAATAGGAGATGAGTTTTTCATTGCAGATTCACAGGAAAACCTTCTCCAGATTCGTCCCGGAGAAACCATTGGCATGAGGGCTGAATATGAATTTTCATCGAGTGCCGGGAACGAGTATCAAGGAAAGCTGCTTAACCTAAGCATTCATGCGGCAGCCAAACAAGCCAACCCGGAAGGAAGCTGGCCATCCGACTACTAATTAGATTGGGGGCTGGGTAACCAGCCCCCTTTAAATATGCATAAAATATTATTCACATCAATATTGATACTTCTGCTTGGCACCGGGTTGGTGATTGCAAGAAATATCTCAGTTTTTGTTGCAAGTTCGAACTCGATGCAACCGCAGATAAATAAAGGGGATCTGTTATTCGTATCAAGGAAACCCGCATATCTTCCGGGAGACACCATTACTTTTCGTACCGGCAGTCAAGGCAGTGATCTTCTGACGCACCGCATCGTGAGCCGGCATGAGAAATATGGCAGTTTTTATTTTGAAACAAAAGGAGATTATAACCAGTCTGCGGATGATGGGCTTGTTTCCGAATCAAAGATAGTTGGCAAGGTAGACGCAATTATTCCGATGGTGGGAGCACCCTTACTTATCGCCGTAGAGTGGCACCGAATAATAATTATTTGGTTGGCTGCCGCCCTGATAGTTGCTGTGGAGTGTAAAAACATCTATCAAGTTATTAGGGAGGGGCATGTGTTGTGATAGGCAAATGGAAAATTTTTGCATTACTATTTTTGCTAACAACGAGCCTTGTTGGAGTGTTCGCTTGGTTTGATAGCAGCAGGAATCAACATGTTGCTCTGATTCAAACAGGCTATTGGGAGAATGTGCAAGTTTATCTTGAACTTCAAGAGGGAGAAAAGATCACTCCTATAGAAGAATACGTTAAAAACGGATGGTTCAACCAAGGCCTTTCTTTTTGGAATGTATCTGGTCCGGTAGTTATTATTAAAGATGAATCATTATGCTGCGGCGAAATTGACATAATTCAACTCGGTGGTGAGGCAGCAGGAGAAGAACTGGCTGTTATATCTCAACAGATTGACATGGGCGGTACTCCGGCAACACTCTCATTTTGGTATAAATTAAAAACAACAGAAACTTTGCCGGGGCTCGACAGCCCTGCTTTAAACGTAAAAGCAAATAATCAAATAGTCTTTTCTGCTCATGCTGCTGAAGCAACAGAACAGGTTGGTGTGTATCATGAATCACACTGGCGGTTTGTAGAAGTTTCCTTGCCTCAAGATATCTCTTCACCGTTTGCACTGGAATTTTTACAGGGAAACACCGTTGATGGTTGGCACTCTACAACAGCACTAGTTGCCGGCATTTCCACTAATGCTCTGATATTGCAGCCTGAATCAAAATTAAAACTGATTACCAGGAGAGATGAGGATGAGCTTTTTGCAAAAGTATTCACCGGTCCTGACTTTAGTCAAAAAAGAGATCTTAATGCAGTCGGCGAACTAATTTTGATGCCGGACGATTTTGAAGGCTTAACAAAAATTGTATATTTCGCTGTCAGTAAATACGGAGCAAGTTCGGCTAGGCAGGCTATTTTTGTGAGGAAAGACTTTGAACCACCGGCTAAGCCGGTTATCAGTGGCATTATCAAGGGAGCGGATCATAAAAAAGCCGTGGTGTTTCCGGTCCCCGCAGATTTAGGGGGAGGTTATACAGCAGATTATCAGGTTTATTATCAAAAAAGCGGAGAGGTAGAAGCTGCTCAAACCAATTTTTATTATTCTTACCCAAACCTGTTGGGACACCCAAATGATTTTTTTGGCATACAACAAGTTCCGGGCAGCTTAGAGGTAATATTTATCGATGACCTGGATATATCAAGCTTGGCTATCAGGGCTGTTGACCAGGCAGGAAACATTAGTCAGTTTTCTGATTGGCTTATTCATATCGAGCCTAATGATTAGAACGCTTGCTTGTCTTAAAAAATATCGTCATAATGAGTTCTGATTGTGCTCGATTACATTAGAAACTCGATTGCCCATCTTTTTCATCCGCGCCGGTCCAATAACCATCGGTCTGTTTTTTTGCATCCTGAAACGTTGTTGGCACTTGCTTTTGCCGCCCTGATATTTGCGGGAGGTCTTAATCTCTATGAGCGCACCCGGTATGGAATGGGAAGTATTTTGGGATACGCCTCAGATATTTCTGTTGGCGATGTCATTTCGCTAACAAACCAAGAGAGGGCGAAGTCGGGTTTAGCACCGTTGCAGGCTAACACGAGGCTGTCAGCGGCAGCACTTGCCAAAGGACAGGATATGTTCAACAACCAGTACTGGGCACATACTTCCCCCCAGGGAAGAGAGCCCTGGGACTTTATGAGAGACGCAGGATATGTCTATAGGGTTGCAGGCGAAAATTTAGCCAGGGATTTTTCTACTACCCCCGCCATGGTCTCTGCGTGGATGGCCTCACCAACTCATAGGGCAAATATTATGAACAGCCGTTATAACGAAATTGGCATTGCGGTGATTAATGGCACCCTGGAGGGCGTGGAAACAACATTGGTAGTTCAAATGTTTGGCTCACCTAATGCTGCTACAGCTGCTGTAACTAATGAGTCAGCAGCAAGCACAGTGCCGGCTGCACCTAAGCCGACTCCGGCGGTCGCAGCTCAAGCCACACCAACTCCGCTGTCGGATAAAACCACAAATGAAGAGCAAAATGAGGAGTTGGTGGATATTGATTCACTTAATGACGCTGATGAGGCAGTAATTAAGCCAGGATCTGAGATAGAAGTGAATCGGGGGAGTGTCCTTGCCAGAATCTTGGTTCCTATCGGCGAGATCAACCCGACCATAATATTTTCTCCGCTGCAACTGACTAAAGCGTTTTCACTAGCAATTATACTCATGCTGCTTACGGTGTTAATCTACGACCTTTATGTTACACATCACAAAAATACGGTCAGGCTTGTTGGAAAAAATCTCGGACACATACTCTTATTTTTAACTGTAGCTTTCTTAATCTTATTTTTCAGAGGAGGAATGGTAATTTAGCATGAGAAAAGAATTTCTTACACATGCCTTAGCTTACTCAGTATTACTTGGTGGTTTGGTACTGATTATTTTTGGGTTCATGACTGTTTGGCCAAACCGCATTGCTCAGCGATATCTAATAATGATATTGGCTGCTTTTTATTTCATGTGGGGGGTGATAGCACATGTTAAAACTGATCATCTTAGCGGCAGAGTTTTGGCTGAATACCTGATTGTTTCTGTTTTGGCTGCCCTCCTTTTGAGCATCGTGACCTTTTAAAAGTGCCATGTTAGACTATCTGGGTATCAAGGTATATACAGAGGAGAAGATATGAAGGGAATAATACTTGCAGGCGGAGCCGGCTCAAGACTGCACCCTTTAACCAAAGTCACCAGTAAACAGCTGTTGCCAATTTACAACAAGCCAATGATTTATTTTCCTCTTCAGACACTGCTCAAAGCTGGTATTAAAGAGATTCTTATTATTGTAGCCCCTGATCACGCGGGCGACTTTCTCAAGTTGTTGGGAAGCGGTAACGAATTCAATTGTAAATTCACCTATGAAGTTCAAGACAAGCCTGAGGGAATTGCTCAAGCATTTTTAATTGGAGAAAATTTTATTGACGACGACGACGTGACCCTAATTCTTGGCGATAATATCTTTGAGGATGATTTTGTTGATGATATAAAGAATTTTAAAACAGGTGGCAGAGTTTTTGCCAAAGAGGTTTCTGATCCGGAGCGCTTTGGTGTGGTTGAGTTTGACGAACAAAAGCGTGCTATTTCCATTGAGGAGAAACCCGGACAGCCAAAGTCCAATTATGCTGTAACTGGCATGTATATTTACGATAATACTGTAGTTGAAAAAGCTAAATCTCTGCAACCATCTGCCAGAGGTGAGTATGAGATATCAGACCTTAATAACCTCTATTTGAAAGAAGGTACTTTGGATGTGGCTTTTGTAGCAGGGCGCTGGCTTGATACAGGCACCTTTGAATCACTGTATGAGGCAATTGAGATGATGAGGGCTAAAGAATTAGCGCTGAAGGATCAAGTAGAAGATCCATTGGAGCAGCAAACGCTATTGTGAGGCACGATGATGTTCATCAAAAAAACTAAAATTCTAGCAGTGCTGGGGCTTCTTGCCATTATTGTAGTAGCTCCAGGGGTAATGGCGCAGGAGACCGAAGCCCTAGCTGAACCAGAGCAGCCAACAGTTGATTCTACTGTAAATAATGACGGGCTAATTAAACTAAGGGCTGACTACAGGCTTCAAATTGAAAGCTATCGGCAGGCAGAGCGTGAATTTGCCATTGCCAAGGATCAATACAAACGCCTGCAAACACTTCGGCTTCTTGAGGAGGCAGTTAAATCAACTCAAAAAGTTATGTTTGAACGCACAAGGGTTTTAATAACCTATCTAGAAATAGTTCATTTTACCCTCCAAAATACTCAGGGAATTAATCTGGACCACAAGGCTGCAGCCATCAAAGAGCTTGAAGACCAAATAAACACCCTCAGATCTCATTTGGAACTAATTGAGCAGTCAGTTAGCCGGGAAGATGTTGCCGCTAGAGCCGTTGAATTTGAGGAACTGAACGTGAGAATAGAATCAACAGCTTACAGAGGCATGTCGCTGATAGCCATCGGTGACCTGCAGACCATAAATGACAAAGCCAGGCTTATTTTTGCTGATTTAAAAGGCTCACAATCAGAAGATGAAGTAAGTGAGCTGACAAAAGCATCACGCCAGCGTGCTTATGTTGAAACAGAGAGGATTTTAGACAACAACTCAGTCTTGCTCAGAGAAATAAACGAGGCCTATGGCAGGCAAAGCAATCCGCGCAAGTCCTACTATGATGGTTTGGTAAACAAGCTGGAACCGGTTTACACTGGCCTTTCTCAGGGTGTTTCATATTTATACGAACTACTAAAGCTTTGACTATGTCCGAAGAACTATTTGATACCAACCAAACAGAATTTTCTTCTCAACAACCCATCTTGGATCGAGATTATGAACCAGTGTTTGACGAAAAGCCAAAAGAGAGCCGTCCTTGGTACAAGCAAACACTTATCATTGCTGTAATTGCAGGAGGATTTTTGATTCTGATTTTATTAGTTTTGTTAATGATGCCAGTTAAGCAAGATAAAACTACCGAGCAACCGGATGAGCAGCTGCCAATCGGAGAAGTGGATCAAAGCGACCCAATGGTTCAGCGACTTAACCGTCTCAGAACTGACCTCAATAATGCCGACCCCACTAAAAGCGACTTAGTTTTTCCTTTAGTAGACATGAAATTAAAGCTGGATGATTAGCACCACAGTGTTATTGAAATATCTGCTTCTTGCTCTACTTTTCTCAGGCTCTCTGATAATATTTTTTTTGGCAAAAGCGAAAGCCAGGGATGGAGAATTTTATACCGATGTTCCCCGGCCACTGTTGACGCTGGGGATTTTTATTTGGGGTGATGCCCTTGTAATCGCACCATTTTGGTTGTTGAGCTCAGTTTTTCTCTTTGTTTTTCAGGCAGACGTTCTCAACATCTTAAGGTACACCCTGTTATTCTGGATGATTAGGTCTTTTTATGAGGTTGTTTATTGGATTAATCATCAGGTAGCCAAGAAAGAATACAAGCCGCCATTATTTCGCCAGATTTCTTGGTTAGGTTCAGATGAACAGGGAATTTTATATCAACTAATGAACACTTGTCAGTTGATATTGTTTGCAGCCATATTAGCTGCAACTTGGATTTCGCCTTTTAAGGACTACTTCCTGCTTTTGCAGTTTTAATTATTAAGCTGACTGCAAATAATAAACCGCTTAATACTGCTATAGTGGCGCCTGACGGCGTATCCAGCAAAGCTGAGGCAATTATTCCGGAAATTGTTACCAATGCAGCAGCTGCAGGAGTAGCTAAAACCAAGGTTTTTAAGGATCTGGCGTGCATGCTTACAGCACTGGCAGGTATCACTAATAACGCATTCATCAGAATTACTCCCACCAACTTAACACCAGCAAGGATGGTAAGAGCCAGCATTACATGGTAGAGAGCTTCATACCGGCGGGTTTTTACTCCAGTTATTTTGGCGTAGAGCGGATCGATAGTGACGGCTAAAATTTTATCTTTAACAAAGTAAAGTATGAGCGCAGCCAAAATAACGAATCCCAGCAGCAGATTAACATTCTCCCAGGTTACCGAAAGTATATTTCCGAATAGAAAGGTCATTAGTTCGGGTTGATATCCTGGCAGAAATGAAAATAGCAGCACACTCAGTCCCATGGAAAAAGGTAGTAAAATGCCAAGTAGGCTATCTAGAGAGAGTTTTGAAGACTTCTGCAGATAAGGAATTAGCAGGGCTAATGATACGGCATAGAAACCTGCCACATATAGTGGTGTTACACCAAAGAATAAGCCTACGGCCACACCCGCTAGTGAGCTGTGGGCAATAGCATCACCAAAAAATGCGCCTTTTCGTAATAATGCGAAGACTCCCATCAACCCTCCTAGGATAGCAATCAAGAGGCCTGCAATTAGAGCACGCTGCATAAACGGATAGCTAAGCAGGTTTATTAAATCAAGCATGTTTGTGGTGATGGCCATAAGGTCTCAGCTCCTCATCATATAGTTCCTGCAGGGCTTTATTGGTAAGCGCTTGTTCGGGTGAACCGGCACAGACTAGCCGGCGGTTCAGGCAGATTACTTGATCTGCATAGGACCTAACTAAGGACATTTCATGAGAGGCGATTAAAGCGGTAATATTGTTTTGTGCGACTAACTTTTTTAACAGTTTATAGAAGGTTTTTTCTCCACCCGGGTCAACCCCTGCCTCAGGTTCATCAAGTAAAAGGAGGTTTGGAGAGTGAACAAGTGCTCTGGCTAGAAGTACCCGTTGTAGCTGGCCGCCGGAGAGTTCCCGAACCAACTTTCCTTCCAACGCTTCAGCCTGAACCTGGCTCAGCACCTCTGCAACCATTTCTCGCTGTTCTTTTCTCGAGTGGCTGCATTCTACTAAAGCAAGCAATAAAAATTCATGAACTGTGATGGGAACGTTTGTATCAACAGGAAATCTCTGAGGGAGATATCCGAATTGATAAGAGGTGCCTTTGCCTTTTGCAGCTTTTTTCTTAATCTTAATAGTTCCGGAATGGGGAATAAGCCCAAGAATGGCTCTGAACAAAGTGGTTTTGCCGGATCCATTTGGCCCGATTACTATAGATATAGAGTTCTCCGGCACCTCAAACGAAACCGCTTCCAGCGCTGGTGTTGGCTGATTTTCATATCTGACAGTAAGGTTTGCGACTTGTAGGGCAGGCATGTCTCAGTTTCCGAGATACTTAACTATTTCCGATATATTATAGATCATCAGCTCCTCAAATGAATTTCTTCCTTCAACTCCACCAAGTGGATCCAATACTCCAATAGTAACACCTGTGTCTGCCTGAATAGACCTGAGCTGGCTGTCGGAGAACTGGGGTTCTGCGAAAACCGCTGCAATCTGCTCTCTGGTAATAATGGACTGAAACTCTGCTAAATATTGGGGGCTGGGCAGCTGTCCTGGAAACTCCTCGAAGGTAGCCACAACTTCTAAATTATATTCTCTGGCAAAATAAGTCCATGCATTATGGAAGGTGGCTATCTTTCTAGTGGGCAATTCGTCTGTACGAGCCTTTAGTTCAAGATTTAAGTTAATCATTCTCTCCTCAAAATCCTGAAATTGGGTTTCATAGTAATAGCTATTATCTGGGTCGAGCCCGCTCAGCTCTTCTTTTACCTGTAAGGCCATGGCGATAGCATTTTCCGTGCTTAGCCAATAATGTGGATTAAACTCATCCTCAAAATCAAGATCTTCATCATGGTCGTCATCTTCATCGGGAGGCAAGAGAGTGACGTACTGGGTGGTTTCTACCACTTTCGCATCATCTGCTAGTGTGGCAACCCAATTATCAATTGAACCTCCGATTGCAAAAACCACGATGCTTTCTGAAACTTTTCTTATGGTTGTAGGGTTAGCTTCAAAAACATGAGGGCTGGCGCCGGGAGGAAGGATTAGAACAGGCTCAATCCTTTCTCCTCCTATGATCCTGACAATATCAAATAGAGGAAAAATAGTTACGCTCACCACGGGCTTATCGCTTGTCTGCTTACTTGTTGAGGATAAAAGTGCAGCAACGCTGACTGCCAACAAAAGAAATCCGGCGAGGGATAAGAGTTTTAATTTCATTCGTCTGATTATAAATTAAGTGTTAAAGATATGCAACTAAGTTGCAATAACTGACATGTAGCAAGCACTAATAATAAAAAATTAGGCAACAATATTTCCAAATGAGTTGGTGCGTAATGTCTGATACAATTGTAGCTGGGAGAAAACATTATGTCATATGATTTTAGCAATTTTGAAGCTAAAGCACGCAAATCTCTGGAACACGTCAGTCAAGATTTAAATACACTAAGAACCGGCAGGGCTACAACACAAATGCTCGACACTGTGCAGGTTGAAGCATATGGCACCTATATGAAGTTGATAGAAGTGGCCTCAGTTCAAGCTCCAGACCCTAGCTTGCTTGTAGTCAGCCCTTGGGACAAAGGTCTTCTTGCCTCAGTGGAGAAAGCAATAGCCAGCTCTGGATTGAATTTAAATCCAGTTGTTGATGGTGACATCATTAGAATCGCGGTACCGGCTCTTACCGAAGAAAAAAGGATGGAAATGGTCAAGCTGCTTCATCAAAAAATAGAGTCCGGCAGGGTGATGCTACGAAATATTCGCTCCGAATTTAAAAAAGAGATTGAAGATTTTGAAGGCACTGGCGGTGTAAGTGAAGACGATATTAAGCAGCATTTAGAGACTTTAGAGAAGAAGTTTAAGGAATTTGTCTCACAGCTTGAGCAGCTCTCTGAATCAAAAGAGAAAGAGTTACTAACAATTTGAACCCATCACTATGTTAAGTGTTATTGTTTTTATTATCATCTTGTCATTTTTAGTCTTTATTCATGAGTTAGGCCATTTTATTGCAGCAAAATGGGCAGGTGTGGTGGTGCAGGAGTTTGGCCTTGGATATCCCCCAAAAGCTATAAAAATATTTACCTGGAGAGGAACCGAATTTTCGCTTAATTGGATACCTTTTGGAGGCTTTGTGAGAATGGAGGGTGAAGAAGAGGATTTCGCAGTTCCGGGTGGAGAGGAAGATGTAAAGAGGGATAGAAGAAAAAAGGGCACATTTTATGGTGCTTCAGCTTTCCAAAAAATGGTAATTATTCTTTCGGGAGCGGCCACAAACTTTCTTTTCGGCATTATAGCTTTTGCAATCACTTTTACATTGCTAGGAATCCCTCAAGCTACTGAAGAACCGCTGATTGGTGATGTCATGCCTGAAAGCCCTGCTGCCGACGCTGGTTTAGCAAGGAATTACAAGATTGACAGGATTGTTGTT
Source organism: uncultured Pseudomonadales bacterium (assembly GCA_964455555.1). GTDB lineage: Bacteria > Patescibacteriota > Microgenomatia > UBA1400 > PJMF01 > UBA1370. The sequence goes on from CAYVXV010000002.1 coordinate 11,872, forward strand.
GACCAGCAGGAATATAATGTGGACTCTACTGAAGAGGTTGTCGGGCTCATCGCAGATCACCGGGGTCAGCAGGTTGTTGTAGTAGCTGTTGGGCCTTGTGAAGCAGGCAATTGCCTTGATCAGGAAGAGCATTATCCTGTTTATTTAAGAACAGAAGAGGAAACTCCGCAGGGGCAAGGTTCATTAGGCATTGTTTTTATGCCGGTGATCTTTGTTCAGTTCCCTTGGTGGGAAATGCCATTGAGAGGAATTTGGTACGGAGCTGAGCAGGCAATCTATTTAAGCCAGCTAATTTTAGTTTCTTTAGGGAACGTCTTAAAAGACTTTGTAGTTGAGAGGCAGGTGCCGAGCGACCTTGCAGGACCTATCGGCATTGTCCACCAGGCACAATCATCTGGTTTAATGGCAGAAGGTTTTTTGGCAGTTTTGTCTTTTGCCGCTATGCTGTCTATTAATCTTGCAATATTTAATGTTTTGCCGATACCCCCATTAGACGGCGGCAGAGCCATTTTTATAGCCCTGGAAGAAATCTTTAGCGAAAAAACAGCTAAAACCTTGCAATATTATCTTCAATACGGGGGGTTGATATTTTTGCTGCTTCTGATTATTTTAGTAACTGCCCAAGATATCTTTAGGATAATCAGCGGATAATTTATGGCCATTAGACGGACTAGAAAACAAAAAATTCAGGCAATAAAACTTGCACAGGAAATTTTGCCGCTAACCTTGGAGAGCAGTGAGGGAGCCAAGTCTGAATCGAAAAAGAACAGCACTGACTCTCGTAAACATATAGAAGCAATAGCGTTTACCGGCAACCAGATAGGGATGATTTACAACGACTTGATTAAAACAGTCTTGATATCTCTGATAATGGTATTATTATTAATAGGCTTTTACATTTATTTGCGATAGGATAAACAGGCAAAACCGCCGTTAACAAGGAGTCTGCACCATGTACAAAAAAATATTATTGATAGCTTTTGCCGTTTATTTAGTTTCAGCAGGATTATCCTACGCAGTATTTTCCCGGTTCGGCGCCCCTGCGGCACTGACACAGGTACAAGAAATCCTTCCTGAAGAAGAAACAGCCCTAGGTGCGTTATTGAATATTGATCCAAATGAGCCGAGAAATCAGGCTTGTCCGTTGAGTGGGAAGCTCTTTACCAATACTGAGAAACAGGCATGGGAGAAGCGCAGGCCGCTGGCTGTCATGATCGAAAACGCCCCAGATGCCAGGCCTCAATCCGGCCTCAGTTCTGCAGACATAGTGTTTGAGGCTATCGCGGAAGGCGGAGTAACCAGGTTTATGGCAATGTATTATTGCGATGTACAGCGGTTTGACACCACTATCGCTCCGGTCAGATCAGCGAGGACCTACTACATTGACTGGGCATCAGGATTTAATTTGCCACTTTATGTTCATGTTGGCGGAGCCAACTTGCCCGGTCCGACCGATGCATTGGGCCAGATAAATTCGTACGGCTGGGCGCTGCAGAATGACCTCAATCAATTCTCAATTGGCTATCCGACTTTTGTCAGGAATGCCAACCGCCTAGGGAGGCCAGTTGCAACAGAGCATACCATGGAAACCAGCACGGAAAAACTTTGGGCAGTTGCTGAAAAGAGAGGTTGGACTAATATGTCTCCTTCCAGAAGAGTTGCTGGCAGGGCGGTTCCTGCCGCAGACTGGAAAGATGGTTTCGAACCATGGAAGTTCCAGGATGGCAAAGCCGGTTCTGGATCTGTTGAAAAAATCTCCTATGATTTTTGGTCAGGTTATAAGCAGTACTCAGTGTCTTGGACATATGATTCTGAAACGAACGGATATAAACGAAGCAATGGCGGGGAGGCTCATATTGACCTCAATAACGACAAACAAGTTGAGGCCAAGAATGTGGTGGTCCTTCTAACTGATGAGCGAGGGCCGGTTAATGAGCTCAAGCACATGATCTACAAAACAGTTGGTTCGGGCAACGCCCTGATCTTTCAAAACGGAGAAGCTATCAGCGGTAAATGGGTAAAACAGACCCGCCAGGATGAACTGAAGTTCGTTGACATGAAGGGTCAGCCAATTGAGTTTGTCCGCGGTTTGACCTGGATTTCAGTTGTCGACAACTCAACAAAAGTCGCCTACTAACCATCAAAAGTTGCCTACTAGCCGTTCGACATTTCCTCTGCTACTATACAAATAGGAGTACAAAAAGTAATCATTATGGCAGAATTACAAGATTTCATGATTTCCAGGGTTCGGGTAAGGATGATTGAATTATTTTTCTCTGATCCTGAAGAAATGTATTACGTTCGCGAAATAACGCGCGAAATTAAAGAAGAAATCAATGCTGTTCGCAGAGAATTGGACAGAATGCTGGGATCCGGCCTATTAAAAAGTGAGCAACGCGGCAATAGGCTTTATTATTTTCTTAATAAAAGATATCTATACTACGATGAATTGCTGCAAATGGTAGTCAAAAGTACCGGATTGGGCAAAAAAATCAGAAAATTCAGGCGCAAGCTTGGAAACATCAGCTATGTTATGTTCTCAGGCCAGTTTGTTAAGAGGTTCCCGCCCAGGCAGGGAGAGGTGGATATTCTTATAATTGGCGAAGTGGTTCTTCAAGAAGTCAACGCGTTAATTAAGGAGGAGGAAAAGAGGCTCGGCAAAGAGATAAATTACGCTGTCTTTAGCGAAGAGGAGTTTGAGTTTAGAAAGACCAGGAGGGATCCGTTTATTATGGATGTTCTTTTCGGCAGCAGGGTGATGGTTATAGGGAGCGAAGAAGAATTTGTTAACCGGCAAACACCCGGAATTTCTTAAGAACCTAAATATGTCTAATAGTGTAAGAAACTTTATCCTGATTGTGTTGCTTTCAGTAGTTTCTGCCTTGATTGCGTTGCCGGAATCTCTCACGCTTAACCTGCCTTTCACAGACGGCTCAAAGAGCATCACTGTTGGTTCACCCGTTATCAATACTGTTATTCTGGGAAGGCCCGTTTATAAAAAATTTGAATTCAAACAAGGCCTTGATATTCAGGGTGGAATGCAGGTAGTGCTGAGCGCCGACGTTTCGGGCATCGCAGACCAGGATCGCTTGACTGCTTTGGATTCTGCAAGAGAAATTATTATGCGCCGCGTTGATCTCTATGGGATCGCTGAGCCCTCGGTTCAGACCGCAATATCCGGAAATGATTATCGTCTTTTAGTAGAGCTTCCCGGTGTTTCAAATCCTGAAGAAGCCCTTCAGCTGGTCGGCCAGACAGCTGAGTTGGACTTTAGATTGGTTCAAGAATCAGAGACAACGCCAGATCAAGAAGAACTAACTGAGTTTAATGAAGTAGGGGTTGAAGACTCAACTATAGAACTTGTCCCCACCGGTATCACTGGTCAGCAGCTAAGACGCGCCAGCGTTCAGTTTGACCAAACAACCGGAGAGCCCGTAGTTTTCTTGGAATTCGATGACAGAGGAAGGGAAATGTTTTCTGAAGTTACCTCAGAGAATACAGGAGAACTCCTGGGAATATTTATTGATGGCGGCTTAATTATGGCACCCAGAATAAATACACCTATTATCGATGGCAAAGCCACTATCACTGGTGGCTTCACTATAGAAGAAGCAAAGCAGTTGAGTATTCAGTTAAATGCCGGTGCCCTTCCGGTGCCAATCGAGGTATTAGAACAAAGGACCATCGGTGCAAGCCTAGGGCAGGACTCAGTTCAGAAAAGCCTACAGGCCGGCGTTATCGGCATTGGTTTAGTGATGCTCTTTATGACTCTTTATTATGGCATGAAGGGAGTTTTGGCCAGCTTGGCACTATTGGTTTACGCCTTACTTACAATTGCTATCTACAAGACTATCGGCGTCACAATAACTCTTCCCGGTTTAGCGGGGTTGATTCTTTCAATCGGTATGGCTGTTGATGCAAATATTTTAATTTTTGAGCGGATGAAAGAGGAACTGAGAATTGGCAAGCCTTTTGCTATAGCCCTTGAGCTTGGTTTTGGCCGTGCTTGGGACAGTATCAAGGATGCTAATCTAGCAACCATAATTACAGCCCTTATTTTAATAAATCCAATGAACTTTTCATTTCTAAATACCAGCGGTTTAGTCAGGGGTTTTGGTATTACGCTGCTAATCGGAGTGCTTTTGTCTCTATTCACAGGAGTTTTGGTTACCAGAACCTTTCTCAGGTTGTTTTTGAAGCCCGAGCAGTTTGGTGCGGGTTTAAGTAACGCAAGAAAAGGCTAATATGCATATCATGAAATACCGGCCAATATTTTTTGGAATCTCATTGTCCTTGTTAATCCCGAGCATAATCTCCTTAGCAATTTTTGGCCTTAAGCCATCAATTGATTTTACCGGCGGTTCAATGCTTGAAATATCAGTCAATGAGGGAGTGGTTTTAGAGCGCACGCAAGTGCGGGAGGTACTAGGAGACACTTATGATGTTCAAGCAGTAAAGATGGTGGGCGAGGGGCAGGTTGACTTTGTCGGACCGTTTATTTCCAACGATCAGAAGGAAGAAGCTCTGCAAAAATTGAGAGATTCATATGGAGAGATAGAGGAGCTGCGCTTTGAAACTGTTGGCGCCACAGTCAGTGCGGAGCTGATAAAAAAAACTGCCATTGCCATATTTTTGGTTTCAGGGCTTATAACTGTGTACGTCTGGCATCAATTTAATGATTTTAAGTTTGGGGTTAGTGCTATATTAGCTATGCTTCACGACTCGGTACTATTAATTGGCTTGTTTAGCATATTGGGCCATTTTTTTGATGTGGAGGTAGATATTTTATTTGTAACCGCCTTATTAACCACTTTGTCATTTTCGATTCACGACACGATTGTAGTTTTTGATAGAGTCCGTGAGCTTAGAGGCAAAAACAAGAGGGTGCCATTTGACACAGTTGTTAGCACAGCTGTTCTAGAAACCTTAAGCAGGTCAATTAATAACTCGGTCACAATTATAATTATGCTGTCTGCATTAGTTCTTCTCGGTGGAGAAACTATCCGTTGGTTTGCCCTAGCATTATTAGCTGGAGCTATTACCGGTACTTATTCCTCTACATTTACCGCTGCACCGCTATTATTGCTTTGGGATGATATAGGCGCTAAAAAACGAAGTATAACCCGTAAGAAAAATGTCTGAGGTAAAAAAGTTTTTAAAATACCCAACCGGAAAAATTGCTCCAGGAGCCTTCTGCCAGTGTTGCATGCGTTACAACACCCGCAATGTTACCTGCAGTGTGCTGCTGGTAAACAAAAACGAGGAAATCCTGCTAGTATTAAGAAATTCAGAGCCTTTTAAAGGCCGGTGGGCTTTGCCGGGCGGCTATCTTGATTGGTATGAAACGGTAGAGCAGACTGCCATAAGAGAGGTAAGTGAGGAAACAGGCTTAACAGTCAGCGCCCTTGAATTAGCAGGAATCCGATCAGACCTAAGTGCGGGAGATGACCGCCAGAATGTTGACATTTTCTTTTTTAGCCGTGCTTTTAAAGGCAAACTGAACAGTTCAAGCAAAGAAATCAAAAAAACCCACTGGTTTAGCATTAATAGTTTGCCTGATAAAATGGCATTTGACCATAAAAGGATAATCAAGGAGTTTGCTTATGAGAGATAAAATATCCCAAGCCGAGATTGAGAGCGCAGCTGCCGCTCAGGAGACCAAGAAAGCCAAGGAGACTGAAAGATATGCCAGCCGGGTGTTACAGTCTGCAGAAGCCGTTAATAAAAGTAGAGCAAAGGACAGAGCCGCCAGAAGGGCTTTGCTAGGCCTGAAGCCTGAGTCCTAGATTATCTTTTTTGCCTCATTCAAAAGGGATTCTTTATTGTTAAGCTCAGGATTGTCCAAGACTAACTCAAATAACTGAGATAATATGTTTCCCAATTCCGGGCCTGGTTCTAACCCGAGCTCAGACATAAGCACATGCCCGTCGATTGCAAGGTCTCTGATTTCCATCGGTTGATTGAGCTGTTCTATCATTCTTGACTTAAGCTCTTCCAGACGCCAGCTGGTTTTTCTGGCTCCGCTGCCCAGGCGGTCTGCTTCCCTTAAATCCAAAATGTCATCTATATTTTCCAGCCCAATTTTTCTCATTAACCTTCTAATTGAGGCATCCGTATTTTCCGGTTGGTAGTAAAACATATGGTATCTCACCAAGGCGAAAACGCGCTCCTGGTTGTGTTTGGACAACCTTAGCCGCTCAGCTATCATTTTAGACATTCTTGACCCGACAATTTCATGGTTGTAAAAAGTAATTTTACCGTCAGTCTCCTGATATGTTTTAGGTTTGGCAATATCATGGAGAAGTGTTGCCAGCCTGACCACCGGATCCGGAGAAGGGCAGGCTGCCAAAGCGTCAAGGCTATGGGTCCAGACATCGGTGGTGTGATGCCCGCCTTGCTCAACACCTTTGGCATCCAGAAGTTCGGGGAGTATGTATTCCAGAAGGCCAACTTGATCTAAAATTTCAATCGCTTCTTTGGGATAATTACTGGAAAGCATTTTTAGGAACTCGGCGCTGATTCGCTCGAAACTAATCTCTGACACTAATATCGAAAGTTTTTCAATTGCTCCAAAAGTCTCCTCTTCAATTCTCATGTTCAGCTGAACCGATAGGCGAATAGCTCGAAGCATTCTCAAAGCATCTTCCTCAAAACGCTCGGTGGCTGACCCTACTGTGCGGATAATGCCTTCCTCTAAGTCTCTGATGCCGCCATGATAATCAATGACTTGGTATTCATCCCGACCTAGCTCAATTTCTTCATGAGTAATCGCAGCAGCAGCATGCCTGTCCAATATCGGTTCCGATATATTGATAGCTAACGCATTAATAGTAAAGTCACGGCGCTCCAAATCTTCTTCAATAGTTTGGCCCCATTCAACAGAATCAGGGCGCCTGCGGTCGCTGTAAGCGCCCTCTGAGCGGTAGGTGGTTATCTCAAAATTGCGCTCCACAACAGCATCATGTTTAAATGCTACTGCCTCAGGAATTTCCAGTGATTCATGAATCTTGGTTGCTTTGGCTAGGTCTATCAAGCGGTTTGATTCAGTTTTAATTTCTTTCACTGTTGGTTCGGGAAGGTCAAATTGCCGCCTCAGGTCTTCCGGTGTGATCATCACAGTCCCGAACTCATTTTCATAAAAAGCATCAGGAAATAGTGACAATATTTCTTCAGGAGAAGCATTAGTGGTAAAGTCGTAATCGTGAGGAGGTTCGATAGCTTGGCCATTACTTCTATCTTGAAGCTGCATCAGCAAATCTCTCACTGCACCGCCGACTATATAGCCGTCATAACCCGCATCTTGCAAGGTTTTTAAGATAAAAAGAGGTTCTCGGTTTAGAGTGATGCGGCCATCAAGCATAATCATCATTATACTAGAAGTCGCCACTTACTAGTAAAAGGGATTTGCAGTAGGATAAGGGCATGAAAAAGCAATGGTTGGTCAAGCACGCGGATCCACCAAAAACCCTCGAGGAACTAAAAGCAATTCTACTCAAAAACAGGGGTATAGATGATCATGACGGTTTTATTAATGTTAAAGAACCGGGTTTGCTTAATATTGAGGAAACAGGCATAAATCCGCTGCAGATGGAAAAAGCGGTAGAACGTCTTTGGCAGGCTCATAAGCAGCAGGAAGACGTATTAGTTTTTGGTGACTATGATGCGGATGGCATTACAGCCACAGCAATTCTTTGGCTAACTCTGCATAAGCTTGGTTTTAAGTCAAGGCCCTTTGTTCCTCACAGGGAAAAGCATGGTTATGGAATTTCGGATAGAGCATTAGACGAAATACTTACAAATAGAAAACCAGATCTGATTGTCACGGTTGACAATGGCATAGTTGCTCATGCTACGGTTGAAAGACTCAGAGCAGAAGATGTTGATGTTATTATTACCGATCACCATCAGCCTGAGACCACAAAAAAGGGAAAGGTGCAACTGCCCAAGGCACTCGCAGTAGTGCACACTACCAAACTGTGTGGTGCCACAGTTTCCTGGATGCTGGCAAGGGAGCTTGATAAGGAATATACCCGCTATCTACTCGACCTAGCTGGAATAGCTACAATAGCTGATCAGGTGCAGCTTACCGGTGCCAATCGCAGTTTTGCCAAATTTGGCCTTGAAGCATTAAAAAAAACCAAGAGGATCGGGTTGCTAAAACTGCTGGAGGCAGCAGGCATAGATCAAAAGAAAATAACTGCTGCTACTGTGGGTTATAGCATCGCACCTAGGATTAATGCCATGGGCAGGTTGGAGCATGGTATGGATGCCCTCAGGCTGTTATGCACCAATAATAAAGCCAGAGCAACAGAACTTGCTGCCTTATTAATGCAGACCAATGTTCGGAGGCAGGATATTACAGACGATTTACTGACTGATGCCATACAACAGGTTCAAAATCAGCAGGATGAGCACATAATCATCGTTTCATCTCATGACTACCATGAGGGCGTAATTGGCTTAATTGCAGGACGGCTTACTGAGCAATTTTATAAACCAGCTATTGCTATCAGCCTGAATGGCGGTGTCGGCAAGGCATCGGCCAGGAGCGTCAGTGGGGTTAATATAGTTGAGCTATTAAGGCAAGTGAGGGATGACCTTTTGGAAGTAGGTGGCCATCCAATGGCAGCGGGGTTTGGCCTTGAAATGAGTAAATTAAAGCAGGTCAGAGACAAGTTGTTTGCCCTGGCTAAATCAGAAATATCACCTGATCAACTGATCCCAAATATTGCAATAGATTGTTCTTTGCCGTTTTCGTTCGTCCGCGATGATACGGTTGAGTTTGTGGAAACCCTCTCCCCATTCGGGCAGGGCAATGAGCAGCCAATATTTAAACTGGAGTCAGTAACCGTCATTGAAGCCAAGCCAATAGGCAGAAATAACAGCCACCTGAAAATTTTGGTTAGGGATGATTTAGACGATTCAAACGGCCAGGGAAACAAGCTTCAAGTGCTCGCTTGGCAAAAGGGTGAGCAGGCTGCAGAACTTGGGCCGGGCACTGCGATTTCTTTAGCTGGAAAATTTGAGTTCAATTATTGGAATGGGCGCCGCAGCATCCAGATGATTATGGAAGATTTGAAACAGGTGTCTGGTGATGAATTAGATGCAACTACCGAGGCCTAAAAACTCTCTTGATTCTTTTAGCCAGAGACTGGCTTCCAACCTCTTTGAGGCGGTATTTTTCTCTGAGATCATAAATTATTGATTGTTTGGCATATTCATAGTTGCCTTCCCAATCAGTATCACCGGTGGAATAAATTGAGTCAGGAAAGAGCATCGTCGAGACCTCAAAAGCTCTCCTTAGTTCAAAAGCACGGTGCGCTAAAGGTTTTTCATAGCTGACTGTCCCATTGACCATGTGTCCGACCTGCAAATGATAATTTAGGTAGTCATCCATCAGGAAAAAGACCATTTCAACAGGATATGGCACGTCCTTGAAAACAGCCTGTATTCGACGCCATTTAATGCTGGATTGGCCTCTTTCATTGCCAGTTTGGTTGTCTTCATAAATGAATTCGCACTCAGGCATCCGCAGTACAAGCTCTAAGACCTGATGATATAGTGCCTCGAGATCCCGCCGGCTTTCTAGGGCAAATAAACTGCCGTGGTGGTCTTTGACATTATCCACGGAAATGGGTAGATTGTCAGTTAATGACAGCATAATTGCTTTAGCTACATTGGATGTGTTCTTTTTTTCACGATAATGATAAAAAATTTTGCTTTCCTCGCCCTCACTATCCTTAAGAACGCGAAAGTGCATTTTTTGGTGTTTGATATGCCGGCCTCTTCCCGCTCTTTCCGGCTTATTAGTGCTGTATCCCAAGCACCTATTAGTGTGATCATCATGCACAGAATATAAATCTTGTTCCACTAGATGGCCGATAGGGCCGTCAAATAGCTCTCTCTCCAGTGAACTGTTTATAGTGTTAATCTTGTCCTCAATTTGTGTCAGGCGGCGTTTTTTCTCGAAAAGCAGCAAAATGTACATTATCAGTAGCTGGCGGTAGGCCTCATACTTATAGCGGTTGTCGACAGATCCGTTCAAGAGCAAAACCTCCATGGTCAGAAGACTTTCGCTAGAAGGTGTTTGAATAGGGTTAAGCAAGGAATGTTTGCCTTCGCTGTCCGGAAAGGCTAATGCTCTAAAATATTCCACTACAGCATTTGCCTCAGCGGCATAGCGCTGCAGTTCAAAACCTAATTGTTTGGGGTCATCTGGCAAAAAAGGAAAATGCTCTTTGTAAAACCTGGCTAAAGCTTTTTTAACTGGCGCATAATCAAATTCTTCCGAGTGGCCATTTGAGCAACCATTGCTGCTGTAAAGAGAATCATGTTGGAAAATGTCACCTTCGTGATTTTCGACGTTATTTATTGGTTTGCCGGCAGCCTGATAAATATTTACGAGATCTCTGGTGGTTTCTTTTCCTAATAAGGCTATCATCAGCCTGACAAACCCGGTTGAATCCGTTTCAAAGCCGCTCAACAGCTCTGGCTTGAGATATCGACCAGGATTAGGCCTTTTTATAACATCAGCAGCACTTTGAGCTCGTGATGGATGTAATGTACTTTCAATATTTGTCATAATAATATAGCAATAAAAAAAGCCCTTCTTCAGGGCTTATTCATCAAAACTCACAATAAGCCCTAAATAAAGCAGCCCTTAAGCATAATAACTGAAAATCTACCATGAGCTTTTTGCATAGGGATATTATAAGTCGGAAAAGGTTCTAGTCAAGGCGATATTGGTCAGGTTGGTAGTTGAAAAATTTGTAAAAATATTTTTAGCTATATATCTGGCGGAAATAATAGTAGAATACTAATAGAATTACAAAGCCTATGCCCGGGTGACGCCGGGCAGTCCGCAATGCGGCATGGCTTCCGGGGTAGCAACCGGAACGGGTAAGCCCGTAAAAGCTGGAACGAGATACGCTGCTTTTTAAACAATGTCAGCGCAATAGAGGTGGCACCGCTTTCACCAGAGAGCCCTCTTACTATCATCTTTTAGGTGGTAGCAAGAGGGTTTTTAATTATTATAAGAGTAAATATTGTACTCAAATACAATTCTGGTGCAAACTTGTGAAATGTTGTGAAAATATTCGTGAAATATAAGAAATAATTATTAAAGGGTAATATGCAGGCAGAAAAAACTACCAAAACAATAAGAACAATGATTTCTGAAACCAGCCGGTTGGCTGGCCAGACAGTTCTTCTTGAGGGCTGGGTTGAAACAAAGCGCGATCACGGCAAGCTCACCTTCATCGACTTGAGGGATAGGACTGGCATCGTCCAAATTGTCGGTTATCAAAAGATGGGTGAATTGACAACAGAATCGGTGATTAGAGTACATGGAGAAGTTAGAACCAGGCCGGAAAGAATGGTAAATCCCAACCTTCCGACAGGCACTGTAGAGATTGACGTTCAAGAATATGAGGCACTGAACACTGCCAAGGAGCTGCCTATTCCAATTGATGACGATGGCTATGCAATTAATGAGGAAATGCGCTTAAAACACCGTTACCTAGACCTTCGCAGAGAAAGAATGAGAAAGAATCTGCGGCTTCGGTCAGAATACACCATGGCGCTTCGTGAACAGCTTGATGCAGAAAATTTTATCGAAGTGGAAACACCTATGCTGACAAAATCAACTAAGGAGGGATCCAGGGACTTTGTGGTACCGTCCCGCCTTCAGCCAGGAAAGTTTTATGCACTGCCTCAGAGCCCGCAGCAATATAAGCAGCTGCTGATGACCGCAGGAGTCGAGCGCTATTTTCAATTTGCCCGTTGCATTAGGGATGAAGACCTAAGGGCAGACAGAGGTTTTGAGCATACTCAAATTGATTTGGAAATGAGCTTTGCCTCTAGGGAAGAAGTGATGGACTCAGTAGAAAAAATGGTGGTTGGGTCAATTAAAGCTGTTGGCGGCAGGCTTAAAGACGAAACCTTTCCGGTTTTTACCTATGCTGAAGCCATGGAAAAATTCGGGGCTGATAAATTTGATTTAAGAACCGAGGATGAAAAAGCAGGGGGCATCTTGTCTTTTGCTTGGGTTGTAGACTTTCCATTCTTTAAAGAAGTTGATAGAGACGACGCTGCAGAGGTTCAAGACAGTAAAAGCGGTTGGACCTTTACCCACAATCCATTCAGTATGCCGAAGCCTGAGTTTGTGGACCAGCATTTGGCTGGAAACAATATTGCCGAAATTCTAACCAGTCAGTACGACCTTGTTTGCAACGGTTTTGAGGCTGGTGGGGGCAGTATCCGCGCTCATAAACCGGAGATTCTTGAGGCTACTTTTAAAATTATGGGTTACTCTGAAGCAGAGATTAAAGAGAGCATTGGGCATATGCTGGAGGCTTTTGAGGTCGGCACTCCTCCTCATGGTGGCATAGCCCTGGGTCTGGACAGGTTGATTATGGTTTTGACCGGCGAGAGGTCGCTAAAGGAAGTTGTAGCTTTCCCGATGAGTTCTTCCGGGCGTACAGCAGTTATGGATGCACCGGGACCTGTTTCTCAAGAACAGCTTCAAGAACTGAGCCTTAAGATTGTCGAAAAAAGCTAGTGTAAGCCAAAGTAGGTTGACAAACCAATGAACTAGACTGTAATTCAGTGTAGAATAATACAGTGTTGACTACCCGCCTTAAAACTACTGATCTTGGCAAAACAGACAGACTTCATCAGCTTAAGATTCTTAAAGCTAAAAAGTATCTTTCCCGCCGTTTTATCGTTATTAAGCAGGATAGGTTTAGTAGACTACGTATCGACCAGATTGTGAGTGTGGCATCAATTGCCATTGTTTTGATTGCGTATGGCAGCATTATGGGTGAGACGGAGAAGTCACCAATCATTTTTCCATTAACCTCTGAGGTTTTCTCTGTACCCACTCATCAGGTTCCGATCCATCGCTCGCAGGCGGGAGAACTATTAATTGCCTCAGAAGAACTGGAACCGGCAAGCGGGTCTGCACAATCCTATTTGAGAGAGTCTTTGTATAACCAATTAGAGCAAGATCAAAATCTATTAACCGCCAGCGCAGCTGCGTTAATAGACCTGGGTTCACAAGCAATCTTGTACGAAAAGAATATCTCTGACCGTCTGTTGCCCGCTTCAACCACCAAATTAATGACCGCAATTGTAGCCAGAGAACTTTTTTCTCTTGACGATCTTGTCTTTATTGAGGCTACAACACCAAGGGAAAATGAAACAGTCATTTTCTATCAAGGTGAGGCCTTAACTGTTGATGATTTGCTTAAAGCTATGTTAATCCAATCCAGCAATAAAGCTGCATTATTGCTTACCGAACTCCATCCGCAAGGGCATGAGGGTTTTCTGTCAGCAATGAATGAGAAAGCCAGGGAATACAGACTGGAGGATACAAATTTTGAAAATGTTGTTGGCTACGACAGTTTAGGACAGGTTTCATCAGCTCATGACCTGGTAGAACTTAGTAGAATTTTTATGTCTGATCCTATTTTAAGAGAAATAGTAGGCCTTAAAAGCACTGTTATCAACAAATCGGAAAACTATAGCCATCAGCTCTACACCACTCATTACCTATTGGCTAGAAACCCGTTTGTAGTTGGTATTAAAACCGGAACTACTTTGGGCGCCGGCGAAGTTCTGATTACTCAGATTGAGCGCGATGAAAAAAAACTGCTGGTAATCCTACTTGGCAGCAAGGACCGCTACAATGAAACGGAGTTGCTGATTAATTGGGCTCTCGATAGATTTGTCTGGCTTACAATTGATGATTTAGAAAGCTAGGTGTTATACTCAGACTATTGTTAAGGAGCCAGCCCGCATTATTAATTAATTCTGTCTGTATATGAATGTAACTGTAATTGGCACGGGGTTTGTGGGGGTTGTTACCGCTGCTGTATTAGCCTCTTTTAAAAACAAAGTAATCGGTCTTGATATTGATGAGAATAAAGTGGCTGCGCTCCGCCAGGGAAAAGTGCCATTTTATGAACCAGAGCTTGAAGAGTTGCTGCTCTCTGAACAAGACAAGGGTTTTCTTTCATTTACTACAGATTATCAGTCAGCTATCAAGGATACAGAAGTCATACTAATAGCGGTGGGCACACCTTCAACCTCTGAAGGCAAAGCTGATATGAGCTATGTATTTTCTGCCTGTGAGTCTCTGGCTCCACATCTTAAAGATGATGCAATTGTGGTTGTAAAATCCACTGTGCCTCCAGGAACTCTTGAAAAAGTCAAAGAAATTATTTCTCAAAAATCAGATAAGTCTTTTAAACTGGCTTCAGTGCCTGAGTTTCTCAGGGAGGGGCATGCGGTTAGTGATACCTTGCGCCCAAATCGGGTAGTCATAGGTGCTAGTGAGGAAGATGTTTTTACCAAACTTGAGGAGCTGCACGCTCCTTTTAAGGCTCCGGTGGTCAGGGTTTCGCCGGAGTCGGCGCAATTGGCTAAATATGCTGCCAACGCCTATCTGGCAATGCGGATTACTTTTATTAATCAAATCTCAGATCTATGTGAGCAAAATGGAGCTGTTGTTGATGATATCGTTGAAGCAATAGGATATGACGAAAGAATTGGCAGCCATTATTGGTATCCTGGATTCGGTTATGGAGGATCCTGTTTCCCCAAAGATGTCCGTGAGCTTGCTTATTATTCAAGAACCATTGGTTTGGGTGATAATTTGTTTAACAAAATTCATGAGTTAAACGAACTTCGCATCCCTGCCCTAATGAACCAGATTGAAAGTGCGGTCGGAGGCTGGCAGGGCAAAAAAGCAGCTGTTTTAGGGTTGGCCTTCAAACCAAATACAGATGACATGCGTGAGGCACCCAGTATTAAGGTTGTGCCTGAACTGATTAATGCCGGTGCTGAAGTTGCAGGCTACGACCCAAAGGCGCTGGATAACGCAAAACACTACTTTTCGAAGCTAGAAAACATCAGGTTATTTGACCGGGTAGATGATGCATTGGAGGAAGCAGATATTATATTCGCTCTGGTTGAATGGCCCGAGATCGTGAAACATGAGTTTTCACAAGCAAAGATAGCAGGTAAAGATCAGTGGTTTGTGGATGCCCGCAATCAATTTAACAAGGAAGAGATAGAAAAAATCGGCTATAAATATATTGGCATTGGAAGATAAATTATGGAAGCAAATAATAATCTTAAAATTTTAGTCACAGGCGGAACAGGCTTTGCAGGAACTCACCTAATTTATGAGCTCAAGCAGCAGGGGTACACAAACATTCACAGCACCTCATATGGCTTACTGCCGGAAAATTTAACAGAGCTTCTGCCTGAAGAGAATTTTCACAAGCTGGACCTTACCAATGCAGAGGCAACTGAACAGCTAATTAAAGACCTAAAACCAAATCATATTTATCATCTGGCATCCTTCGCCTTTGTTGGCGAGAGTTTTGCCAGGGCTCACGAGGTATTTGGCAACAACATCAATCTTCAGGTAAACATTCTGGAGGCCGTGAGAAAATACTCGCCGGAATCAAGGATATTAATCATCGGTTCTGGTGAGGAGTATGGTGTAAGTGAGAGCGATGATGAGCTTCCTATAAAAGAAGATCATCCGCTTCGCCCGGTCAATCCTTACGCAGTTTCTAAGGTAACACAAGATTTATTAGCATACTCATACAGTATTTCTTTTGGATTGCAGGTTCTTAGGGTTAGGCCGTTTAATCATATTGGTGAAGGCCAGTCGACAGACTTTGTTGTGCCGGCATTTGTCAGCCAAATTGTTGCCATAGAGAACGGTAGGCAAGAAGAGCTAAAAGCTGGTAGCCTTGAGGCAGCCAGAGACTTCTCTGATGTGAAGGATGTGGTTAAGGCTTACATTAGAGTTATGGAGAAGGGCAAAGTGAATGAGGTTTATAACATCGGCAGCGGGACAGGAATAAAGCTATCCGATCTATTTGAGATGATGAAAAGCATGACTGACGTCCCAGTCTCGGTTCAACAAGACAAAACTAGGATGCGCCCTCTGGACGTTCCGGTCATTATTGCTGATATCAGCAAGATCAGCCAGTTAGGTTGGTCGCCTGACATCCCCTTAGAGAAAACATTAGAACGCATATTTGCTTGGTATCGAGCTCAAGCAGACAATTTGTAGTAATATAGGAAGTAGATGAGGATTTTATGAAAAAAGCTTTTATTACTGGTATTACAGGTCAGGATGGCTCATATCTTGCCGAGCTCCTCCTTGAAAAGGGCTACAGAGTTTATGGCCTGACACGCAGAACAAGCACTCAAAATTTTGCCAGGATTGAACACTTGATACACAATGACAACCTAGAATTAGTTTCAGGCGACTTGGCAGATCAGCACTCAATCACCAGTGCACTCAATGAAATTCAGCCGGATGAGGTTTATAACCTAGCTGCTCAATCTTTTGTCAAAGCTAGTTGGGCTCAACCGGTTTTAACGGGTGAGTTTACCGGACTTGGTGTTACCCGCGTTCTAGAAGCCGTAAAACTGGTATGTCCTAATGCCAAATTTTATCAAGCCAGTTCCAGTGAGATGTTTGGCAAGGTCCAGGAAGTACCTCAAAATGAAAACACCCCTTTTTACCCACGCTCTCCCTATGGCGTTGCTAAGGTATACGGCCACTGGATCACCGTCAATTATAGAGAGTCCTATGAGATGTTTGCCGTTTCCGGAATCCTGTTTAACCATGAATCACCGAGAAGAGGGCTGGAATTTGTTACCCGGAAGATCGCAAATGCTGTAGCTAGAATTAAGTTGGGCAAACAAACTCATGTGGAGTTGGGCAATCTTGACGCTAAGCGAGACTGGGGTTATGCCAAGGATTATGTTGAAGCAATGTGGCTAATGCTTCAGCAGGAAACTCCGGAAGACTATGTTATCGCCACCGGTGAGACCCACTCCGTAAGGGAATTTTTGCAGCTCTCTTGTGAAGCCGCCGGCTTGCCTGATTGGGAAGCAGTTTATAAGCACAATCCAAGTTTTGATAGGCCGGCAGAGGTTGACTTGTTAATCGGTGACGCCAGCAAGGCCAAAGAAAAACTAAATTGGCAGCCCTCAGTATCCTTTAACGAATTAGTGCAGCTCATGGTAGAAGCTGAGATAGAGAAAGAGAGCAAAAGAGCTACATGAGCAAAAATAAACTCGCAATAGTCATTATTCCCACTTACAACGAGAGGGAAAATATCTCACGGTTGATTCCTATTTTGGATTCTTTATTTCACAATCAGCCTAAAGCAGGGTGGGAAATGGGAATATTAGTGGTCGATGACACCTCTCCAGACAAAACCTATGAAGCTGTGCAAGAAATGCAGAAAAAGTATAAAAATCTGCATCTACTAATTAACAAGCAAAAAGGCGGCCTTGGAGGAGCGTATCTTAAAGGTATGGACAAGGCGTTCCATGAGCTTGGCGCAGACGTAGTATTTGAGTTTGATGCTGATTTGTCGCATGACCCAAAGAAGATTCCAGACTTCCTCAGCAAGATCGATAAAGGTGCGGACATGGTGCTAGGCTCACGCTACATTAAAGGAGGAGGCATACCTAAAAATTGGGGTCTGCACCGAAAGTTTCTCAGTGTGGTTGGAAACTTAACTATCGCCACAGTGCTCACAAACTTCAGTATCCGAGATTGGACAACGGGTTACAGAGCTATCACTAGGGAAGTATACGAGAAAGTGCATCGTTATCTAAAATCAGAAAGGTTTACAGGTTATACTTTTCAGATAGGTTTTTTACACAAAACAGTACAAGAAGGATTTAAAGTAGCGGAGGTACCCTTTATGTTTGTAGACAGAACAATCGGAAAATCTAAATTAGGACCTGAATATATTAAAAATACTTTGCTTTATATTTTTAGGGTCCGGGCCAAGGAATTGCTGCAAAGCAAGGTATTCAAGTTTGCAGTAGTCGGTGGATTTGGCGCCGTGGTTCAGTTAGGTTCTCTGCAGCTCTATCGCTTTTTGCTGCCCGACTTTCAGTATTTCTTGGCCACTAATTTTTTGACCGCCACTTTGTTGAGTATAGAAACAGCAATAATTTCCAATTTTATCTTTAACAATATTTGGACTTTTTCAGACCGGAGGCTAAAAACTTCTCAGATTCCATCTAAGTTCGTTCAATTTAACCTTGCCTCCTTGGGCAGTTTGTTGATTCAAATGGTCATAGCTGCTTTGGGGCAGTTCTTAGTTGGCATCTATGACTTGTTTAGGGTGCCGGTGCTTGGAATTATGGTTGATACAGGTATGATTTATGCTGTGACGGGAATTTTGGTGGGAATGTTCTGGAATTTCTTTGCCTACAACACCTTTATTTGGAAGAAAAAATAGTCCGTCTGGGAATAATAATTTAAATATGCCTGCATTGTTCAAGAAAGTGACCAGGAAAATAAAAGGTTTCAGCAAGGCTGATTGGCTGGCTTTAGCGTTAGTAATTGTTGCAGCCGCCCTAAGGTTTTACAACCTCGAAAATTCTCAGCAGTTCTTGGGGGATCAGGGAAGAGATTCCTTGGTAGTGTCAAGAATATTTACTGAAAGAGACCCTGTTCTGATTGGGCCGGTAACCAGCATAGGCAATATGTACTTAGGGCCCTTTTACTATTATTTCATGCTGCCGACTCTTTGGCTCTCCTACCCAAGCCCCATGGGGCCAATTTATGCTATGGCTTTAGTCGGTTCTTTCACGGTTGGCCTGATTTATTTGTTGGGAAAGCGGATGCTTGGCACGAGAGCAGCATTGTTTGCCACAGCCTTTCTAACCTTATCAAGTTTGGCAATCACTTTTACGCGTTTTAGCTGGAATCCAAATCCGGCCCCATTGTTTAGCTTACTTCTTGTGTTTTTTACCTACAAAGCCTGGAAGGACAATCACCGCTATTGGATAGCAGCAGCAGCCTCAATGAGTATCTTGATGCAGCTTCACTACGTGACACTCTTGGCATTTGGCGGATTTGGTGTGATCTGGCTGTTGAACTTGAGGGAAATTATTAGTAAAAAAAATCAATTGGCAGCCTTTGTTAAAAGCACTCTGTTGGCAGCTGGAGTGCTGCTTTTATCTTTAACGCCTCAATTATTATTTGATATAAGGCATGATTGGCTTAACCTTAATGCCTTTAAAAACATGTTTGTTAAAGAGGATGCCTTTCAGGCTTCTAGCAGCCCGGGCTTGTTAAACCGAATGACAGACCTTCTATTGAGTTTTCGCAGCCGGGCTTCTTTGTTGTTTGTTAAGGTCGGCTTTCGGGTAGATATTGCTTGGAGATTCTGGCTGATCGTTGCCAGTGGTTTGTTTGCAATTTTCATATGGGTTGACAATAAAGCTATAAAAAATTCCACCAAAGACAAAAAAGCTTTTATTACACTTGTGTCGTACATTTTGTTTTCCATCATTGGCTTATCCTTATATGCGCAGCCAATTTATGAGCACTATGTTTTGTTTATTCTTCCAGTTACCTTTTTATTGTATGGCTGGTTGTTAGACAAGCTGGCGCTCCGCTTTGCTAAAACAGGCGCGATAGTTGCAGCCGTTAGTATGAGTGCCTTTATTTTTTACAATTTTCAGTTCATGCCACTCCAGGATGCTGGTTGGAAAATCAGCGACATAGAAAGAACAGCAACAGAGATTAATAAACGAGTAATTCCAGGAGAGAAATACAATATTGTATTACTTGCAGAATCGAGGGACCTCTATGGTCAGAACTACAGATACTTTTTAAGCACTTATCATGGGAGCAAGCCCGTGGATCCGGAGCGCGAGGTAGAGGTGGAAACCCTATTTATCATAAATGAGGAGAGGAAAGTTGAAGATGTTACAGAGCTGCCTATATATCAGATTCAAATCTTTCCTAATAAAGAACCCGTTGAGGTGTTTTCAATACCCGATGGTCCTGAGATTACATTATTAAGAAGCAGTTCTCAAACAGAATGAAAAGTTGGCGCTGCCGGTTATTAAGTGTATGATAACTACCATGAAGCCCTATTTGTCTGTTGTCGTCCCATCCTACAACGAAAAAACCAACCTGAAGAGAGGTGTGCTTGAGGAAATGATCGGATACCTCAACCAGCAGAGCTATTCTTGGGAAGTGATACTCAGCGATGACGGCTCTACAGATGGAACAGTGAAACAACTTAGAGATTTTGCCGGCAAACATGAAAAAGTGACAGTTTTGGAAAACGTGCATGCTGGAAAGGCACCAACCGTGAGTGCCGGAATGCTTAAGGCTACAGGAGAATGGCGGCTTTTCACTGATTTTGATCAGTCAACACCAATCAGTGAGGTGAAAAAACTTCTAGAGTATGTTGGCAGAGGTCCGGAAGTTGTAATCGGCTCAAGAGAAATGGTTGGTGCCCTCAGGGATAAAGAGCCCTTTCACAGGCACCTAATGGGAAGGGGCTTTAATATTTTGGTTCAAATATTAGCTTTGCCAGGGATTCTTGATACTCAATGCGGCTTTAAGCTTTTTTCAGATAAAGCTGCAACAACTTTATTTCCAAAACTTTTTGTCTACGGAGGCCAGACCGAGCGCCGCGATGCTTTTACTGGTGCTTTTGATGTGGAGTTATTATTTCTAGCAAAGAAATTTGGTTTTCAAATCAGAGAAGTGCCAATTTTATGGAAGCACAACGCATCGGATAGAGTCAGCCCTGTAAAGGATTCGCTTAGAATGCTTAGGGATATCCTAAAAATCAGGGTCTCAGATCTTAGGGGCAAGTACAATTAAGCTATGATTATTCGGCGACTGCCTTTTTTGGCTGCCATATATTTCTTTGTATTATTTGCTTACTCAGTTTTTACCTACACATTTACAGATCCAAACTTAGTTCTCACTTCCTTTCAACCCTACTGGAATTTTCAAGTCTGGATGTGGCAGGTGTTTTACTCCAACCGCCCTCTGACATCTTTGGTTTATACAGGCCTGATTACAGCTTTGTTGGTCGCATATGTTCTTATTTATAAACAATTAAAGCTTCAAAAACCTAAAATAAGTTGGATGAGGCAAGTGGGTATAATGTTGCTCTTAATTTCTCCACTACTGATTTCCTACAACGCATTGTCGCATGATGTTTTTAATTACATCTTTAATGCCCGCATGGTTGTTGAGTACCAGCAAAATCCTCATGTAACTACAGCCCTGCAATTCCCAGACGACTTATGGACCAGGTTTATGCACAATACTCATACGGCTGCGCCTTATGGACAAGGTTGGACGGCTTTGTCATTAGCGCCGTATATTTTAGGAATGGGCAGATTTCTGCCCACCTGGTTATTGTTTAGAATATTCATGCTGGTCAGCTATGCAGCACTGTTTTTCGCAGTGAGATATTTTCATCAGCTGCTATATCGGAAACCACTGCAGGCTGAAAAAGCAGCGCTGCTGTTTTTAAACCCTTTGTTTGCAATTGAGATTATCAGCAATATGCATAACGACCTATGGATGATGGTTCCCGCTGTCTTTGGCTTGGCTCTGATGGTGAAATACAACCTGGCAGAAGAAAAAGAGATGGACAGGCGTCATCTGGCTATGGGAATAATATTAATACTTATTTCTATAGCAGTTAAACTGGTCACAGTTGTTTTGCTGCCTTTAGTATTAATATTATTGTTATTAGGGTTTCCAGCGAAAAATATCCAGAATAATTTGGTGCCAGCCGGTAGCCTAATTAACTTGGAGCTGATGATAGGCTCGTTTAAAAAGTGGTTGGTTCAATTTGTTCCGGCAGCTGCAGCATTTTTACTACTTATACCCTTATTTCTCGAGGGCTCAAAAAGGTTTCATCCTTGGTATCTAAGCTGGGCGTTTGTATTTCTGCCTTTGCTTATGTTTGCGCCCCTAAAACATATTTTGCTAATTTTCAGTTTCAGCTCACTTTTCAGATACTTGCCTTGGATATATCAAAATGGCTATACAAATGAAGTGTTAGTCAAACAGCAGCTAATTACCTGGCTTCCGGTAATTCTATATCTCATTATCCGGCTGGTAAATTTTAGTTCTAATCCCGGCCGTTATTTGCGTTCACTCGCGGGCAACAAACACTGATACAATAATTTTATGTTTTCTTCAAAAAAAGCTCCTTTTGTTTATAGTTCGTGGCTGTTGCTTGTTTTAAGCGTTATTTATTTTGCCAGCCATTTAGCCGGTTTAGTTTCATTGCCGATATTTGCCGACGAAGCTATTTATGTCCGTTGGGCACAGTTGATAATTGATGATCCTGTTAGGTATTTATTCTTTTCATTAAATGACGGAAAACCGCCGTTGTTTATCTGGTTGTTGGTCCCTTTTCAATATCTGGTTTCAGACCAACTGCTGGCTGCCAGGCTGGTGTCGGTTTTGGTTGGCTGGGTTCAACTCCTTGTTTTTTGGCTAATAATGGAAGGGCTGCAGTTTAAAACATTTACAAAGGTTATTGGGGTATTGGCGCTGACATTGCTGCCTTTTTGGCAATTTCATCATCGACTTGCCCTGATGGATGGTTTGTTGACGCTTTTAATTTCTATCATGCTTCTCGGAGCACTATTGCTAATCACAGACCATCAAAAAAAAGGCATTTTTAGCCATCTTAAAGCACTTTTTAATCTTAAAGAAAAAAGCCGGACCAAGGCGCTCCAGCCATTGTTTTTGATAGCATTTGGGCTTGCCGGGGCTCTGTGGACTAAGCTTCCGGCTCTATTAGCCGTTCCTGGGATACTAGCCATCTTTTTGTTTCAAAAAGATTTATCTGTAAGTAGGCTAAAACCTCAATTATTTCCTGTTTTTGCCGGCATAGGGCTTGGTACGGTTGGTTTTTTATTGTTGGCTATCAGCAAGTCGTTTAACCAATTATTTACTAGGGGAGGCGATTTTTTATACCCTTTTGCAGAAGTGCTGTTTGAAAATAAATGGAGGGATACCTTAATAAATTTTCCGGCATATTCCTCCTACTTTTATACATATCTCACTCCAGCTTTGCTGATTTTTATCATTCTAGGTTTATTTTTAGCGCATCAAAAAAGATGGTCGCACGCTTTCTTCTGGGCCGGTGCTTTGTTTTTAATTCCAATTGGCCTTTTTGGAAAAGTAGTCTATCCGAGATATCTTTTTCCTGCAGCCTTATTTTTTACACTGGCAGCTCTTGCAGGCATTGATTCTTCGCTGGAGCACTGGACTGCTCTAGGAAAGAGTGCCGCAAAAAAAGACTTTAAGTATTTGGCTGCGGGCACTATTGTCATAGTGGTCTTGTTGGCCAATGCCTTTTCTCAGTCTCTGTCATTTACAGCGCAGTTGGCATTCAAACCGGATCAAACACCACTTGTTTCCTCTGACCGGCAGCAATACCTAACGGAATGGTCGTCCGGACATGGCATAAAAGAAACAGTTGATTTAATCCGGTCAGCAAGCCAAGAAGAAACAGTGGCAGTAGCTACTGAAGGATATTTTGGAACCCTGCCGGATGGCTTGTTAGTTTATCTGCACCGAACAAACGTTGACAATATATACGTAGAGGGAGTAGGCCAACCGGTCGGTCACATCCCAGATTCGTTTATTGAAAGAGCTCAGAGCTTTGATAATATTTGGCTTGTTGTTAATGCAAACAGAATGAGGCTCTCGCTAAGCCAAGACAAGTTGATTCGAGAGTTCTGCAGGCCGTTCAGCGCCCCCTGTTTACAGGTTTGGGACATTTCCTCGATAGTAAAACAAGATTGAAGCATCATTCCTTATTGACGAATCTCATCTCGGACTTATAATCTGCGGGGTAATCAGATTTTTACTAGAAATGGAGAGCAAATATTTACAAAAAAACACTATTAAATTGTCTTTAAAAGCAATGCGCCAGCAGCTGCTCTTAACAATATTAAAAGACAGAAAAAGTGAAAAAGACCTTCTACTAAACAGCAGAGTATTTTCTCATGCATGCAAAACTCCGCTCACAGTCTTGCTCTGCAGCCTTGAGGCAACGCTAAAGGATAAAAAGCACCACACTCCCCAAATTGAGCAGTCATTAGAAGCTGCCAAAAAAATTCGCCAACTTTTAAATCATTTAACCAACAATTCTTCTCCAAACGATCAGCTATTTTATGTCGGCCAGGCTGTTTCTGAGGTGTCAAATCTGGTCAAAGTTGCCCATCCAACTGCTATTATTACCATTAATATTTCGGCTTCCATGCAGCTGTTGGGCCCAAAGCTTTATTTTCAAGAGGCGATTGAGTGTTTGCTGACCAATGCGTTGGAATCATATAGATCGGGGCAAAAAGCCAGGATTGCTATTTCTGCCCGGACCAGAAGGCAAAATATTCAGTTGGACATAGTAGATTCAGGCAAGGGCATGAGTTTGCTTGAGATGCAATTATCCAAAGTCAACGGAATTACTTTTAAAAAGAATGGCGACGGCATTGGTGTTACTACCACAAACATCATAATCAAAAAATATTTTTCAGGCACCGTGAGAATTGCAACTTGCCGCGGCGTTGGAACCCGGGTTTCTATTTTTTTTCCGCTAGTCAATCACGCGGTAGCCGAACCCTCTGACAGTTTTGAGCTGGCATGATGCCGGCCCAAGCTTTACTCTGATTTTTCTTATATAAGCATCGATTGTAGAATAGGTGGGTATTTCCAGCGAGGTTCCCCATATAGCATCTATCATCTGTTCCCTGGAAACGGTTTGATTTTTTCTTTTAACTAGATAGCTAAGAATTTGGTTCTCTCTTCTTCTCAGTTGTACAGGCTTGTTATTAACTAATGCTTCTCCGGTTGCTGTTTGCAATACCAACTCACCCGCTCTTAGGTTGCCGCTAGTATTGATCTTTTCCTTACTAAGTAATTTTTCTACTTTTAGGGATAGTTCAGTTAAGGAAAAAGGTTTGGGAAGGTAGTCGTCAGCACCTTTGCTTAGCCCTAATATCCGCTGCTCTGTTTCACCTAGCTGGGAGAGCAAAATTGTACGGGTATGAAAACTGATGTCGTTCAAATATGAAACAATTTCTATTCCGTCACCGTCATCAAGTACTCGGTCTAATAAGGCGAGGTCGATGTTTTCTTTTTCAAGAATGGAGTATGCTTGTTCGACAGTGGCAGCTGTCAAACAGCGGTATTTCTCCTTTGGGAAATAATCAAGCAACTGTTTGAGCAGTAGTGGGTCGTTTTCAACGACTAAAATGTTGTTCATGGGTCAGATAATAGAATACATAATCAATAAAACAAGTGGAGAGTACAAGCTTGGGTTCTGTTATAATCGCTAATTCCGCGTGGAAAACTAAAAGTTCTGGCTTTAGTCGCGAAAAATGGTAAACTATACCAGTCTAGTCAAGACTAAATCCCGGGTAGTGAAATGGCATCACTCCAGGTTCTGAACTTGTTATCCTAGGTTCGAATCCTAGCCCGGGATCAACATCCTCGAAACTCTCAAATAAAGCAGTACAGTATGGCAGCTTTCTCATAAGCCTGGTATATTCTCACTATGAGCAGATATGATCAAATGCCAAGGGAAGAATTAGAAACCCAAGATAACATTAAGGTTAAAGAGGTATCTAGAGCAGAGTTTGCTCGTGTCCAAAATGAAAGAAGCGGCACTGATCTTGTAGATATAGATCAAGATACCTGGACAGAAGTTGATTCTCAGACTGATATTTTAAATACCGGCGGGTAGCCTTGCGTCATTATTTTTATATTTGATAAAAAAAGAGGCACTGTGCTATCAGCTCATCTTTCTACTGTTAACGAAAAAAGAAACAAAAAATTCACATTGATGGAGATAGCTGCGCTGAAAAGGATCTTCACAGGCAAAGATAATGCAGATGCAATTGAAGTTGCGCCCCCACAGGCTATTGATAGGCTTTCAGCAAAAGCTGTTGACCCATATTTTGAGGTTTATGATGAAATGATTTCATTCCTCAAGGAAAGAAATTTAGAAGATAAGAACAGTAGCTTGGAAGTATATTTGTTTGGGCATCATATGCAAGTATTTGGAACTTCTTATGCAGAAGCTTCACAAAGAATCACTGACAATGTTCTTGAACAGAGTATGTTGACTGATACTCTGAAAAGCATTGGTATTAATGCTACTGACATCCACGACTTCAGAACTCCAGCTGAACCAAATATAGATGATATATTTTATGATTCCCAAAAAAGAATATTTTATAGACACAGAAGAAACAAGTTTGTTTTAAAAGATCATATTTACGAATATTGATCAAAACAACAAGAGATACTTTCTTCGATATATAAGCCCATAACACAAGATGTGTAAACTTGATATTTAGAGTGCTTCATGATACTATTGCAAGAATTCTGTAAGGAAAGTGGCTCATACATAATTTCCTTTATCAGATAGGTATTCATTTTTACCTGCTCGGTTAAAAATTGTGTAATTTATCAACCTAAAAAGGTTGTTGAAAGAGGAATCATGGCACAATCACCAGAAATTATCACTGAAGGACAGTCAGTAGTGGCACCCACCGTGTCCAGAAGAGAGATGTTTCAATCTCCAGATCCTGCAATACGCAGAAAGGCACAAGAGATTGCTGAAAAAAATCCGAGAAGAGAAGGAGCTTTGCCAATACAGCCAGTTGAGACAACACCAGAAAGTGCCCTTAACGGCAGGGTAGTTGCATCGAGAGAAGAAGGTGCCCTCATGAGCTTTCTTAGGAAATTTAAAAGAGAGCAGGAAGCACAAATCGGTTCTGCGCAGGAAGGAAGAGAAGTTTTGGTAGCAGAAAGAATGAGCGATGCTGCTTTGCCAACAAAAACGGATGAAAAAACCGATTATGCTCTGGCATTGCGTGAAGTTGGCGTAGACATGAAGGATTTATCGCTCCTGGCTAAAGTTCACACACAGACTGAAGAGCAGCTCAAATTTTTGGAGGAAGCCTTTGGCCATCAACTTAAAGAAAAAAGAGTGAAAGACCAAGCCAGAGAGATTCTTTGGCAACTGAACCTTCACCATATTTTGGGCACAGGAATAAATTCCTTAATTGGCCTTTGGGTTGCATTACTTGAAGGAATTGGTGAATTAATTGCTACTTCGGCTGGTTCGGCCTCTTATGCAGTCAGGCACACTGGTCTGCAGATAAAAAGAGGTTGGGAGGAAGCCGGTAGAAGAAACGGTTATTAACTAACCAAATTAATCCAAGAATAGAAAGAAATAATGAATGAATTGCCCAACCCCTACCGGAGGAATCGTGGTGACGAACCTCAGGCAGCCTCAGTAGAGGAACAGACAGATTGTATTAGAGAAGAGACGCTCGCAGCGTTAACTCCAGAGCAAAAAGCTGAAATTGTTCGTATAGCCAGAAGTGAGGCAACTACTCGATTGGAGGAGGCAGAATATCTAAATGAGCTAGCTAGCCATGTTGAAGATTTAAGAATTTTAAAAGTGGTTGCGAGTAGAGCAGCCTATGGCACTGGCAGAAGAGATGAAGAAACAGGTTTTCTAAACAACGGATGCGGCAAAGAATGCTGCACAAAGAAATATGAGAACAGCGACAAGCGGCTTCAGGCTGCTGCAGCATTTCTCCAGGATAGGATTGAAGTAGTTGTTGCTAGAAGAAGGAATTTTGCGAAAAAAAATCCAATTGCCGACGGTGTGGTTAAAAAATTGCTCGGTGTTGATATAAGTATAGTAGATTTGCTCAGAAGACCAGAGCCAGCAGCGCTTGGCCTTTAATCGGCTTTCCTAATTTTTGAAACTAGAGAACTGCCGGCTGCTTCAGCATTGATGCGTATCAGTTCATTCTGTTCATTCTCGACTCTGCTTTTCATTGGTTCTTTCAGCGTGTAGGGATATTTGCTAACAACTTCTATTGAGCTTGTTCTAGTCTCAAGTGTGAGGTTTCCGTTTCCGTTTGGAAGCTGAAAGAAGATATCGACGCTCATGATAGAGTTCTGTCTTCTAGGAACTATTGAGATCCAAAAATTCTGGTGTTTCAAAACTGCTTCCAAAGAAAGAAATTTAGTTTCTTCTCCCTGCATAAACCTGGTGTATCGCCCATATACCTGATTCGGATTTTTTGGCCTGAGACAGGGGTAAGTCTCAATTACTGGCGCTAAATTAATGGTTACAGATCTGGAATATTCATAACTAATTTGAGGAGACGTGTCCAAGCCCAGTTTTTCTTGAAGAAAAGAAGCCAATCTTTCTGCAAAACTCTGCAGCACTTCAGCATAGAAATGATCGTACCTATAAGGCTCAATTTCCTTGGGTTTGATTGTCGGTCTTACTCCGAATTCCTTGCTGATTGTTGCCATAGTGGAATGCCTAAATCAATAACTAAGCAATCAAATGAGGATTATAGGATAGGATATTTAGGTTGTAAAGACGATTTCATCTAGAAAGTTGTACCAAAATGAAAGGGGCTTAATCAAAATTGGACTTAATGCCAACCAGCTCAATATGACTGAATCGCTTTTTCACTTCGCCCCAAAACTTTTCTGACAACCGCTGAGAATATACAGCGTTATTTCCGCGTTCGATTCCAGAACAAAGTCGCCGCTCCCAATTGCGGATAACATCCACCACCTCTTGCCCTTGTTTATGAAACTCTACTGACCACTTTTTTCTATCCTGGCGATAAGCGTCATGAACCGGTTGAAAGCTGTCAAATAAATCTGAGTTTTCATCCGTCATCAGCTGGAAATATTTTTTGTATTTTGTCATATTCATCCGCTCTTAACTGTACAAAAGTTTTACGTATTCATCAAGCATTCTGGTCGAACTAAACTCATTAGATTTTGCTATAGCGGCTATCATTCTATTTACCCAATCAATAGGAATCCCGTACTCATCTCGTTGATAGTATGCCGGGACGACTGATTCTTCCAGCGTTTGATAGATGCTGGCAGAAATGTGTTCATGGTCAAGCTTCCAGCCAAATTTATCAAAGTCAATCTCCGCTAGCCAGCCATCAGCGACACTGAGTTGAAGCACGCCGTTGGAAATTGCTTTCATGCCGGATGTACCACATGCTTCATGCCCTAATTCTGGTGTATTTAGCCAAACATCAACACCCCTGGTTAGGTGTTTGGCGATTTCAATATTATAATTTGGAACAAACAACGCCTGACCGGAAAGTTCTTTTTGCATAAACCCAATTATTTCTTGGAGAATCTTCTTTCCTACTTCATCGCCCTGATGAACTTTGCCTGCAATAAGCAACTGAACTTTTTGATCAGGATTATGAGTTATCGATTTAAGGCGTTTCAGATCTGAAAAAAGAACATTAAGCTGTTTATAGCCAGCCAACCGCCTTGCCCAACCAATAATTAGATCTTCAGAATTATAGCCATATCCTGTTTTCTGTTTTATGAATGACTCTGTTTGTTTTTTAAGTTCCAGGTGAGCTTGCCATAACTCGTTTGGCATTAATTGTAAGGCAGGGAGGCTGGAATCCTGCCAAGTGGGAAGGTGCACGCCATTTGTAATAGAAGCCCATTGGTAATTTGGCCAATATTCCTCTGATAACTTGCTGTGAAACTTGCTCACACCATTTGCTTTTCTGGAGCTGTTTAAGGCAAAATCAGTCACAGAGAAAGCAGTTCCTTCTGCATTCATTCCAGGCAATAGTAAGCGCTCAACATTGATGTTCATTTTATCCGCATAATAAGCAGCATATTTTTCAATCAGTTCCCGCTGATACTGTTTATTTCCGGCAGGAACAAGAGTGTGGTTGGTATAAACAGTCTGGTCTACTGCAAGCTGCCTGGCTGCGGTGTAATCAATTCGGTGCGTGTCCATCAGAGCGCGAATTAGCTGCCAGTGCAAAAAGGCCGGCCGGCCTTCGTTCATATGGTAAACTGAGGGGACAATTCCAAGTTTGCGCAAAACCTTCACTCCACCAATACCAAGCAGCAGCTGTTGTTGAAATTGCTCTTCATCTGTTCCGAAATAAAGTTTTCTGGTTAGGTTTCTTTCCTTCAGCTCATTTTGGTCTGTTTCAGCATCGAGCAGGTAAAGTACAACTTCGTCGGAGAAGGTTTTCTTCCAGACCCTGAGCCAGACTTCTTTAACACTTAGGTGTACTTTGACAAACAGGGGCCCTTCATCAACATAAACATGCTCTATTCCTGCTGAAACAGGATCGAAGGCAAAGTCAGATTCCTGCTGCAAACCTTCCTCTGTTATCTCTTGCACCATTTGGTCGCCTCGGTAGAGCAAGCCAATTCCAACAAATGGCAACTTTTTGTCTGAAGCCTCCTTAATTGTATCGCCGGCTAAAATACCCAGTCCTCCTGCGTACCACGGAAGATTGACATCAATTCCATATTCAGCACAAAAATATGCTATAGGGTGTTGAGGGGAAACTTGGACAGCCATAGATTTATTCTTACGCTCAGAAATAGAATCTGTTACAGTGTACATAGTACAACATTTGAGGGTACTTAGGAAACAGCTTTATGAACTACAGCGATATTATTTCTTTGCTTGGAGATGATGCAAAGACACTTTTGGAACATAGTTCTGAGAAGATCTCTAAAGAGTTAATTTTTGCCCCAGGGAAAAATGCCCACAAACTTGTCTTTCAGGATTCAGACAGGCCGCAGAAGGTTAAACAGAACTTGGATAGGCTATATAAGCAGGGCAGATTGGGCGACAGCGGATATCTGTCAATATTTCCGGTCGACCAGGGTTTGGAGCATTCTGCTGCCTATTCTTTTTACAAAAACCAATTGTTTTTTGACCCGGAAAACATTGTGAAATTTGCTATCGAAGCAGAAAGCAGCGCTGTGGTGAGTAGCGCAGGTGTATTAGGAATGGTTTCTGGAAAATATGCCAGGAAAATACCTTTTATTGTTAAGCTCAACCACAGTGAACACTTAACAAAGCCGCCTGTTACAAATCAAATCCCTTTTTCATCTGTTCAGCGGGCTTACGATATGGGTGCAGCCGGGGTAGGGGCAACCATTTACTTCGGTTCAGACCTATCTCACCGCCAGATTGAGGAAGTCGCTTCGGCCTTCGATGAGGCTCATAGCCTCGGTATGTTCACAGTCCTCTGGTGTTATCCGAGAAACGACAATTACAAAAAAGATAATATAGATTATGCCACGGCGGTTGATATTACTTCCCAAGCATGCCACCTGGGAGTAACAATAGGGGCTGATTTGATTAAACAGAAGATGCCTTCCAACAAACATGCTTTCAAGGAATTGAAATTCGGCAAATATACCGATGACATGTACTCAGCATTGCTGACAGACAACCCAATTGACCTTATTAGATATCAGGTTGCTCATTGCTACTTTGGCAGGGTTGGATTGGTTAATTCTGGAGGTGAATCAACAGGGGAAAACGACCTAAAAGACGCTGTAAGAGATGCAATAATCAACAAGCGCGGAGGCGGCTCGGGTTTAATTATGGGCAGAAAACTTTTCAAGCGGCCTTGGAATGAGGGTTTGGAGATTGTAAGGGCAGTTCAGGATGTTTATCTGATGCCTGAGGTTACTTTGGCCTAGCAGAGCCTTCCGGTTTTAAGCCCTTATCCACATTAAACTGTAAATCGGCCGTCTTTATAGATGACCACTTTTCCGCCGTCTCCTGCTGTGGCTGTAACCACTCTGTCAGTGGTGCTGACTATATCTGTGTGAACAGGCGAGTTGTTGTATCCCATCTCTTCCCACTCCTGGCTGGTTACTTTAGATATATCACCTTTGTAGCAATCTTTATATGCCATTCCCAAGGCTATGTGAGTGTTTCCGTAAGGTCCGCCGATGTTTTCATCAAAGAGTGTTTCAGCCATTACATGGGTGATGCGAGAGAAACGCTTGTCAGTCAAAGAAAATTCACCAATTTTGTTGGCATTTTCTGATTGAATCATCGTTTTGAGCACATCTTCGCCTGAAGAGGCCCTGGATTCAGTAATCAAGCCATTTTCAAATTTTAGTTCAATATTTTTGATGATGTTTCCAAATCGGTAGAGCGGTTGATTAAAACGGATCCAACCTTTGGTTCCGCGCCAGTTTGGTGAAGTAAAATGCTCAAAACTTGGAATGTTGCTGCCGCTACCTGTTTTCCATGAGCGGTCTTTGCCTATAGTAATGTGAAGGTCAGCATCATTTCCCTCGATATGTACATCCTGTATTTCAAGTCCATTAAGTCTTTCTTGGATTTCACGCTGCTTCTTTGCCAGTGAGCGCCACTCTGCAATCGGATCGTCTTTGTCCAGGAAGCAAGCCTTAATTATCTGTTCCCAGTATTCTTGGATGGGCAAACCGACAACTGCAGCTTTGGCAGCAGTGCCCCAAAGGGCTGCGGTCCAGCTAAACTTACCCTGAGCCTCCTTCTCAAAAAGCCACTCCCTGAAAGGGTATTGTGAATTTCTGGAAAGCATTATTTTTTTTGAATCGATTCCCCTGAGTTCCTCCGGATCGACCTCAGCGATAATACCAATAGTATGGTCAAGAAGGTCAGCTCTTCCTCTAAGGTACTTTTCCGGGAAAAAGGTGAGCTGGTCTTCTGAAGCTAATTCATAATAATCGCGGCTAAACATGGTAGGGGAGAGCCGTATCATTGGATGGCCGCCGGCCTTTAGAATGGCATTTTGAAGCTCAAGCGCAAGAGGTTTGGCAACGTCAGGGACCATACACTGCACTACCTCTCCCTTTTTTAAGCCTTTGCCGGAATTGAGGGCATAGTTGACCAAAACGTCGGCGTATTTCACTAAAATGTCTTTAGATGGCAAATATGAATCAGTTATCATGTAAATTAGATTCTATTAGAATTAAGTAAGTACTGTTTGAACTTTGTAAAGGCTTTGTATCGGTGAGACAGCTGGTTTTTGGTGTCAACTCCTAGCTCGGCAAATGTTTTTGAATAACCGTCAGGAATAAAAATCGGATCATAGCCAAAGCCTTCATCCCCCATTGGCTCTAGCGCTATTGTGCCGGAAACAACGCCTTCAAAGAACTCGGTCGTGTTAGTTTCAGGATCAAAAAAGCACACAACTGTAATAAATTCAGCACTGCGATCAGTGACACCCTCCATCCTTTTTAATAATGCTTCGTTTCTATCGTGATCCGTCCCATCGTGCCACCTAGCACTTGCCACTCCAGGCTCTCCGTTGAGGGCAGCAACACTTAAGCCTGAATCATCTGCCAGGCTTGGCAACAAGGTAGTTTCAGAAAAAGCCAAAGCTTTTAGATGAGCATTTTCATGGAATGTATCACCGGTTTCAGGAACATCAAGATTGGGTACTTCATCATCATTGCTCGTCAGCAATTCAAGATTGCTTGATTCGAACAATTTTTGTAGCTCATTGATTTTTCCCTGATTTGTACTTGCAAACACCAGCCTCATCAGCGTTTAGCTCCCTTGAAGCAGCCCTCCAAGTCCTCCAGTCATGTTCTGCAGTTTTTTAGCTGCCAATTCTTGGGATTTTTTAATGGCCTCATTAAGAACATCAACAGCTTCGTCGCTTGTTACGCCCTGAACAGAAAAGTGTTTTATTTTTTGGTCACCTGAGATTATCACAACAACATCATCTCGCTCAATTCTGATTTCTTCAGCAGAAAGTTCATCCTGCATTTGTTTTGCCTGTTTTCTAAGCTGGTTTAGATCACCTAGTGACTTAAATGGATTTGCCATGCTTACCTTTCTTAAAATTATCAAAGACTGATTTCTTAATACTTTACAATTGTACTACATGAGAGCTTCGGTTGCTACTTGGGCTAACTCAGGTATTTCCTGGTTATTATCTCCGGGTTCAGAAAGATCGGCTGTGAGAGGCGGTTCAGTCAGAGTAACAGTGAAATCCACATATCCTCCACAAATTTCTTCAATCGGACCTCTTGCCATTTGAAGAAATTTGCCATGAGCCAGCTGTTCTTGATGAAACTTGTAATAGACACTGACCTCTACCTCTCCGGAGCTGCCTGAAAGCGGCTTGGCGGAGCGCAGCAGGGCTGCGAAGGTAGTGTTTTTTTCATTTACCTTATCAATAAAAAGCTCCCATTGCCTGCACAAGAGTTCGCCGTTGCCGGTTTTGGAGGCCGTCTCTTTTCTATCCGACTTGGGCATCGCTTCCCGGACAGTGTCTTGCTTCTTGGATAGAGGCGGAGTAATCAATTCAGCCAATACTTTTATTTTTGAGTCATTTTTTGCTTTTTTTTTACTGGTTGGTGCTGATGTTTTTTTCTGATTATTGCCATTGTTTTTTTTAGCCCTGCCAATAATGTCCAAGAACTTAAGTTCTAGAGGAAGGTGGGGGATTGGAGTGGGCAAACCCAGATCAACCTGATAAACCTCGGTAAGAAGAAATCGGATAACCGGCTCAGCAGCAAAGGCTTTGCCCTCGATAATGCCATAACTTATCAGCAGGTGCTCATGTAAAACCTCAGCCACTCTTTTATGCAAATATTTTGAATCAACAGCCTGCTCCCGAAAACTGTTAAATATTGCAGAAACCTCTGCAGGCTCCTTTCTGATTACGGCATCAAGTACAGCTAAAACATCGTCAGTCAGCAGAGAGCGGGCAAATTTGTTTACTTCTTCTACGGTGACGGTACCATTTTGTGCAGCTAGCTCCAATAATTTAATCGCATCCCGAAAACTGCCGTCGGCTTTTGAAGCGATCAGTTGAAGAGCTTCATCCTCAAACTTTATTTTCTCTTTTTTCAGCACTTCTTCCAAAGCAGAGACAATTTCTGCATCTGATGCCTGCTGAAAATGAATTACCTGGCAGCGGGATAAAATCGTTGCAGGTATTTTATGAAGTTCAGTAGTAGCCAAAATAAAGACTGCGTGAGCTGGCGGCTCTTCCAGAAGCTTAAGCAACGCATTAAATGCCTCGGTGGTAAGCATATGTGCTTCGTCAAGGATGTAGACGGTCATCTTGCCTTCTTGAGGAGGAAGCATCACCCTTTCTTTAAGGGCTCTGACATCATCGATGCCTCTGTTGCTAGCAGCATCCATTTCTTGCACAACGAATGAGTTTCCAGAGAGGATTTTTTCCGCCAGAGGAGAAACTTTATCTAAGTCCTTTAATTCTCGCGGCTTGGATTTAGCCTGATTAAAAAACAGATTGTCCACGGCAGCTTCATTGTCAGGATCATTTAAGACAGCGCCAAGGATTCTGGAGGTTGAGGTCTTTCCTGTGCCTTTTGGGCCGGCAAACAGAAGTGCCTGAGAAATGCTACCTTTCTGCATGAGATTCTCAAGCTGCTCGCGGACACGAACCAGGTGTAGTCCTGAGATTTGGTAGGGCCTGTGTTTTCTGTTCCAAGACATAATTAGTCGTGATGATAGCCTAGCAGATGCAATAGGCCATGTTCAAGGTAAAAGCAAATCTGGTCGTCAACCATTTTGCCGTATCTTTTGGCGGTGGAAACAGCAGCGGGAAAGCTGATGACTACGTCACCCAAATGAGGTGGAATGCCCTCGGGAAGAGGGAAGTCATTGAGTTCATGTTTTTGGTGCTGAGGAAAGGATAAAACATCAGTTTCACCCTTGTGTTGTAATTTGCCTTCATTCAGCTCTTTAATTTTTCTTGAACCAACTACAGATACATCCACTTGTGCATGAGAAATATTGTGCGACACAAGAAATTCTTTAACGGCATTGCGAAGTTTTTTTCTGTCGACTGGATATCTTGATCCCACAGATAGATTGATTGTAATCATTGTATGTGTACTCTACAAAGACTTTAGGTGCCTGTAAAGACCTCGCTCAACTAATCAATATTGATGTTTTTATTAGGCCGGCTTTTTAAAGCTGACCTAATAGACAATAATGTTCGCTCTATGGTCTCAGCAATTAATTGAGGTCCGGTTTCTGCTTTTAATGTCAACCATTCGAGCGGGTGTTCCGTCAGATACTGGTCTCGTAAAATTTCAAGAAATTCTATTGAATCAGTCTCGTTTTTCAGCTGCGCCAGTGATGCTTGCAGTGCTTGATAATCAAGAATTTCTACTAAGATGTTCATTGCAGTTTCCCATTCTTCGTTAGGGATTAGCTCAAAAATTTCATCCAGCAAGTTCTGTGGAACAAAGTTCCCATAATAGGTCTTCAACATAGATTGGTGGGCGGGATAATTATGGTAAGCGGTCATATTTTAGGTAAAAAGGCTGATTGGACCTAGAGCTACTTTATTATCAGGATCATCTACAAACAACAACAACACTCTTCCTTGGCAATTTTGACTCCATGCCATGGTGTTGCGGATTATCTCAGGCGATCCGACGCTCTGATATTGCATGATGGTTTTAGGCCCAATATTTGCCACCGATCCTACTGCAGCGCGCATGTCATAAGGGTTGACAACTATTACCTTCCGCCTAAAATACCAGCCCTCAAGGGCTTTATAATTATTGTTCCAGTCATCTAGATAATGCAGGGGTAGAGCCAGATAAAATTGCTCCAAAGCTTGAGCCTCGTCGGTTAGGTTTCCGTTTTCTGTTAACCAGCCAAAGGCTCCCCTGCGGTTGAGCATGCCAGCCTCAGGGTTATTCTGATGGAGGCTGAGCTCATCGCTTGGGAATCTTTTTAAATGGCTTCCGGACATTATCCTGGAGGAGACGAACGGCATCTTAAAGCCATCTAGCTCTGCTGCAACGCTGAGGCCAAGGAGGTCTCCTAATTGTTGTTCAAGGTATAGCAATTGGTTTCTGTCAGTGTTTTCATGGGGAGATTCGGAAAATTGCCTTAGTTTGCCGACGATTTCTCTTTTTTCTTCCAATGTAATCGAGTCAACTAGCGGATTACTTTGCTCAGAAGCCAGTTTTGATTGAACAGCGGAAGCCACACTTTCACTCTCAGATATTTCTCCTGATTGCCTAAGTTTTTGAGGAGTTAATTTTAAATTATTAAGCCAATCAGCAGCTTTAGGATGGTTTTTAAAAATACTCTCCTGCGACTCCATCAAAAAGTTTTGCAGTATATCTAGTTGCTGTGATTTGTCGGCAGGCATAATTATTTAAAGATTGCCAATTGGTGTTGCTAAGCGCGCTAAAACAATATTTTTTCCCATAACCTCAAGTGTGTCAAAAAGAGGCGGTGTTGCCTTCTTTCCGGTGGCTGCGATTCTAAGCATCATAAAATACTGGCCTCGGTGCCATTCCTTGCTCTCCTGAAGCTCTCGTATGGCGCGCTCTATATTTTCAGTAGTCCACTCAGTCAGGTTGCTGAGTGAATCGATTGTGGATTTAAGCTGCATTTCTACCAGCGTTTTATCTGCTTTTTTTAGGAGAAGAGAATAATCAAACTCAATTTCTCTGTAGAAGAAATCAGTCAGTTGTTCAATATCAGCCAAAGTAACTAGCCGCTCCGAGATTAGCGGCAAAATCTTGTCTAAAAGGTTATGAGGAAAGTCGCTGGGAAGAAATGGGCTGATCCGTTCCCTTAGCTCTTCGTGAGAAAGCTTTCTGATATAAATACCATTAATCCAATCCAATTTTTTCAGATCAAAAACAACAGATTTAGTGCTGACATCACTAGGGTCAAACTCTTGTATATATCTTGACAGAGTCATAACCTCTTCCTCATCTTCAGGAGCCCAGCCCAGAATCATTAGGAAATTAAGCAGGGCGTCCGGAAGGTATCCTCTGTCTAGGAATGATTGCACCGAGACTGCCCCCTTTCGTTTGCTCATTTTTCCTTTGCCATCCGGATTTAAATAAACCGGGAAGTGAGCAAAGACAGGATGCTTCCAGCCGAATGCTTCGTATAAGAGTATATGCTTAGGAACTGAGCTAATCCACTCTTCACCCCTAAAAACATGTGTAATCTCCATGGCTTCATCATCAACCACTACTGCTAGATGATAGGTGGGAAAGCCATCGGACTTTAAAAGCACTTGGTCATCAACTGTATCTGAGTTGAAAGTAATTTCCCCACGGAGCAGGTCATTAAAAGCTAATTCCTGATTTTCCGGAACAAGCAGTCTAATAACATGCGATTCACCGTCAGCAGCTCTCTTGGCAGCTTCTTTTGGTGAAATAGACCGGCATTTTCTGTCATATTTTGGCGGTTTTTTGTCAGCAATCATCTGCTCGCGAACTTGCTCGAGGCGCTCTTTGGAGCAGAAACAGTAATATGCCTTGCCTGCTTTGACCAGTTCATCTGCTTTTTCTTGGTACAGAGGTAGTCTCTCCGACTGAATGTAAGGACCGTTTGGCCCGCTAATATCAGGCCCTTCATCCCAAATGAGTCCAAAGAGCTGAAAAATTTCTTTAATTCTATCCAGCGCGCCCTCAACTTCCCTTTCCTGATCTGTATCTTCAATTCTAAGAACAAAGTGGCCGTTGTTTTTCTTTGCCCAAGCAAAATCTTTTAGGGCTATAGCTAGCGATCCAACATGGAGTTCTCCCGTTGGGCTTGGTGCCATTCGAGTTTTTATAAGCTTATGTTTCATGATCTGGAGAAATTATAACACTTGTTGAAGGGCAATTACTGTAAAAATTTGGAATCAACCGCCGGTACATATCCCATAAAACCATCATCACCTTCGAAGACAAAAATAGGCTGCAGGTACTGTTGCTCCTCAAAGGAATCATAGTAGCCAAGTTCAATTGTCCGAATTACAGCTTCAGTGCCACTGCCCGGATTGACTATAAACCCTTCTCCAGCTTGCAAAACCTTCCAGGCCTCATTGGCGGTTTTGATTGGATAAGTATGAACTTGGTCGTAATCTACTTTGTAGTGGAAGAAGTCCAGGGAAACAATGGAGTTATTGCCGCTGAGAGCACCTGAAATGATAGCACTGATCGTTCCCTTGTAACCTTCAGGTGTAAAAATATTAAATCTGGAGTCGATGGCTGTTCTGGTTATATCGACCTGGAGAAACTCAGCATCTGATACAGAAACTGCTTCTGTTAATTCACCTCCAAGCGATTTTAAGGGAGTTATTTGCCCGGATGCAGTAGCAGTATCACTTGGCAGCAGGTTTGATCTGTTCAAAAATGATTTAACTCGTTCAACAGCTTCAAAGCTGCTGGGCAAAGTTACATTCAAGAGAAGTTCGGGGCGGCTTTGATAATTAGTGCTGTATGAAAATGCATGATTTCTAATATCAAGTTCAAAAGTTGTCAGGAGGGGTTCGCTTCGGGACCAGCGGTATGTTCTGGCATCAAGTACCTCTGGACTGGATGAAAAACCATAGTTAGATGCAATCTTTTTAGCCTCATCATCTGCCAATAGGCTGGCTGCTTGCGCAGGCATGAAAAACACTTTGGCCCTGTCACCAAAATCCGGCGTCCTACCGCTGGCAGTTTCCAGTTTGTATGAAGCAGGTTTGTCCGAGCTTATAGGGAAAACAATTGATGGTAGCACCCCGAAACCGACAGTCGGAGGTGGTGGCGGAGGCGGATGGGTGGCGCGCCAGTAGGCAGTGAAGGCTCCTAGGGCAACACGGCCAACTATCATGGTGGCAAGCGCAATCGCCCCAAATTTCAGCGCTTGTCTACTAATGTAGTTTACGCTGGTTAAGGTGGGTCCAGAGGATTCAGATGTAGCCATAAGGTCTTTATCTAGAACTTCTAAAACTATACTAGCAAGTTTTGCCTCAACTTAGAATAGCCTCCGCTAGTATAATTACGGTATGCAGATCACAATTTTAACACTCTTTCCAGATTATTTTAAATCTCCCTTTGGAAGTTCAATGCTGAAAAGAGCTGTGGAAGACGGCCGTGTAAAATATGAAATTGTAGATATTAGAGATTTCAGCACCGATAAACACAAAACCACAGATGACCGGCCTTTTGGCGGCGGTTCCGGCATGGTATTGATGGTGGAGCCGATTGACCGTGCTTTAGAGCATTTGCGCAAGCAGACAGGTAAGAAAAAAATCATTCTGACCTCTGCCAAAGGAAAACTGTTCAATCAGCAGGCGGCCCAGGAATATAGTGAATTAGACCATCTGGTTATAGTTTGCGGCCATTATGAAGGAGTGGATGAGCGAGTTGCTGAGCATCTGGTTGATGAAGAAGTTAGAATCGGCAATTATGTTTTAACCGGAGGAGAGCCTGCAGCTGCAGTAATTTCAGATGCGGTCACAAGGCTTTTGCCGGGTGTTTTAGGAAACGATAAGAGCATTGTGGGTGAGTCGCATGCAGAGCCCGGAGTATTTGGGTATCCGCAATTTACCAGGCCCCAAAACTACAAGGGTTGGGAGGTGCCTGAAATATTGCTCAGCGGAAATCATAAGCAAATTAAGGAATGGCGGTCTGAAAAACGGCCAAAAACTGAGCCGGAATCATAGTGCTACCAGGTTAACTGAGCCACCGCCTCTTTTATTGGGGTAAATTCAAAGTCAACCTTTTCTTGAAGTTTGGCGCAGTTAAGTGCCGTATTTTTTTGATAGGGCCTATTTAGTGTTTTAAGATAGTCTTCAAGTTTTCCCTCTTTAACTTCCCCGTCTAAATTCAACGATTCTTTAATCGCTGTGGCAAATTCAAAATCGCTCCACATCTCGCCGCTTGAAGCATGATAGACGCCCGTTGCTTGCGTTCGAATCACCCAATCAAGCACCTTGGAAAAGTCAGGTAGGAAGGTTGGGCCGAAAAAGTGATCAACAAACTGAGGATAGAGCTGGTTGTTTAAGAAACCCTGGACAATTCTATGAGCCGTATCAGTTTTTGCAAATGGGTCCGGCCGGAAAGGTTGGTCAATTCTAAGAATGGTCCAGTCAATCTCAGATTTCTCTACAACTTCTTCTGCTTTTGCTTTTGTATAGCCATACCATTCAATCGGATTCCTCTCATCCGACTCTTGATACATATCGGGATTTTCGCCATCGAAGACGTATGCAGTGGAAATATGAATTAAATGTTTGCCCGTAGCTGAGGCAGCCTTGACTACATTTTCTGTGCCATCAACGTTAATTTTATAAGCTAAGCCATCTTTGTTATCACGCTCCTCCCAAGCCCTAGTTACATCCGTGAAGGCGGCAAGGTGAACAATACTTTTTGCTTCCGATCGCTCAAAAGCCCGGATCACACTCTCATAGTTAGTGATATCAACCGGATTATCCGGGTTGGAGATATCGCATTGGTCAAAGGAGTAGGTGGAGCCGAAGTCCATCATAAACCTTGTCCCAACTAACCCATTCGAACCGGTAATTAAAAGCTTGTTCATATTATTCCTTGCCTTTTAAAATTTGTCTGGAAACATTTCTCTGAGGGTAATAGAGTTAAGGTCTCTATCAGAGATAATCATTTCCTCTTTGGATATGGGCCAATTTACCTTCAGGGTGTCGTCAAATAGAGAAATAGCTTTGTCTCCGCCTGGATCCCTGTCTTTATATAGCATATCAACAGCATAAAGGTAATCAACAGGGCCGCTTATAACGCATAGCGAGTTGGCTATTCCCTCACTGATAAACAAAGAGCCTTGAAGAGCGTCTTCAGACTGTCCCAATATGAAAGTTTCTACTTGGCCAAAGGTCTCAGAATCAGGGCGAATGTCAGCTAAGGCAGCAAAGCAAGTACCGTGCAACACGGTAACAAGCTTATTCCACCTTTCAGCATGAAAACCTCTTGCCACATTGTCCAAAGACCGGGCGTGGTTGAGTTGTTTGATGATAAAAGGCTTGCCGATGACTGATTCTAATTCGGGTATCCTGGAAAGCTCGGTATAAAAACCCCTGTCATCATGAAATTTATGATTTTCAATAAAAAAGAGACCTTTAATACCGGTTTCATAGATACCATTATCAGCTTCACTAGAACTATCGGGAGTGTAGGCTATGCCGTTCATTATTTCTCCTTATTGTAGTGATTTATAATTTTTCTTAAAAAATTCTTGGGATGATATTTTAAGCGGTTTCCACCAGGCCTCGTTTTGACGATACCAAGCGATAGTCCTTTCGAGGCCTTCTTCAAAGGTAACAGTTGGCTCCCAGCCAAGATCCTCTTTAATTTGTGACCAATCCACACTGTAGCGTTTGTCATGGCCGGCTCTGTCCTTAACATACTCAATCATTTGTTCGGACTCATCCATCTGTGAAATAATTGATTTCACAATATCAATGTTTGCGATGTCCTCAGTTAAGCCACCGACAAGATAGGTTTTTCCTGCCGAACCTTCGTTAATTGCCAATTCTATTGCTCTGCAGTGATCTTGGACATAAAGCCAGTCTCTTACTTGAAGGCCATCACCGTAGATGGGTATTTTTTGATTTTCAATTAGGTTGGTAATCGCCAAGGGTACTAATTTTTCAGGGTACTGGTATTCACCGTAATTGTTGGAGCAATTTGTAATACTATACGACAAGCCGTATGTTTCTCCATATGCCCGCACCAAATGATCAGAGGCGGCCTTGCTGGCCGAGTACGGACTGCGGGGGTCATAGGCAGTGTCTAGAGTAAACTTCTCTGCTGATCCAAGCTCAAGGCTGCCGAAGACCTCATCGGTAGAAATATGATGAAATCTCTTAACTTTATGTTTTAAAGCAGCATCTAGAAGAATTTGAGTGCCGACTACATTGGTTTTTATAAACGAAGTTGGTTCGAGAATAGAGCGGTCAACGTGAGTCTCAGCCGCAAAATGAACTACTATGTTGATGCCGGGCATGATTTGATCAACCAGCTGGGAATCCGCTATCGATCCTTCGATGAAGGTGTAATTAGGCAGGTTATCTACACTGCGGAGGTTCTCGAGATTGCCGGCATATGTCAGAGCATCAAGGTTGATAATTTTGTCTTGAGGGTAATTGTTCATCCAGTGGATGATAAAGTTGGAACCGATAAAACCGGCGCCACCGGTTACGAGTAGTGTCTGAGGCATAATAATTTTCCTTGTCTTGCTACCAGTTTGAACGCTGACCTTGTTCCTCCTGATAAACCTGTTTCATAATTATATCAAGTTCATCATCACCAATTTCAGCAGCAATTTCTTCCAGTACGTTGTCATAATAATTGAGTTTTTTTTGGGTGGTTTGGTTGTCAGTAAGGAAATATCCAGCGGCCAAGGCTAGAAGCACAATTAAAATTGTTTGCAGCCTAAGCAGCTGTTTAATGGTAAAGGGAGGGTTATTCTGTTCCATATGCTGGTTGGTTGGTTAATTCCTCGATTAGTTGAAGTTTGTCTGCAATCTCTTTTTTAAAGGCTTGATCATCGCGGATTGCATAAACCCACTGCCTATTATAGCTGGAAACAGGAGGATGCCAAATTACCCCACCAGGATTATCTGGAAAAAGCGAGAGGTTTTGCGGAGAAACAGCAATTTCTTTTAAGTGCGGGTGGAGCGTCTTACCTGTTGCTAACAGTTCCTGCATTGGCAGGTAGTTTGAGAATGATTGGTTGTAAAATTTAAAGAGTGTGCCTAAGCGCGCAGGATTGGTATAGAGGGACCGCTGCCTTAAGGAGTTTAATAAGGACTCAATTACTAATAACTGGCGCTGTGAGCGGGCCAGGTCATCTCCTTCGTCTCCTTCACTATGCCGGCTGCGGATAAACTCTAGAGCGCGTTCTCCGGACATTATTTGTTTACCAGGTTCAAAAGTAATGCTTTTATAAAGTAATTCGGGATCAGAGACCGAA
Organism: uncultured Pseudomonadales bacterium; assembly: GCA_964455555.1. Lineage (GTDB taxonomy): Bacteria > Patescibacteriota > Microgenomatia > UBA1400 > PJMF01 > UBA1370. The sequence goes on from CAYVXV010000002.1 coordinate 55,275, forward strand.
GTCACGTCCACATCAGGCCTTGGGAACATGTCATCGGTAAAACCGGTCTTTACATCTACCTCAACCCCGCCAAGCAAATCAACCATTTTAGACACTTCGTTCATGGAAAGGACGATGGTGTGATGAATAGGCACTTCCAATAAGTCCGAAAATACCTCTTCCGGGAACTGCTCAGGCCTCTTCGGATAGCGTTCTAATCCATAGTAATAGAGGGCGTTAATTTTGGTTTGGTACTCAGTGCTCCAGAGGTCTCGTGGCAAAGAGATCATATTTAAGCCACCATTCGATAAATTAAGGGATATCAAGAGTATGGTGTCTGTGAGCGGCGGGCTGCCAGATCTTGTTTCTAGTGAGTCAACACCAAGTAGGAGAATGTTCTTTTTATTGTTGGTGGCTTTGGGTTTAATAACCCAACTTTCTTGAATCAAAGCCTGAAATTCTGTGGCACTGATCTCGGCCGCATGAGAGAATACCTGCCATTGCTTATAGGCATACACCGCTAAGGCAGCGCTGCTTATAGAGAGCAGGCCCACCACAAATAGAAAGGTTAGCAGGCCGGTTAACAATAATTTCTTAATGAGATCTCTTTTTAACATTGAGTACTAACCATCTTACCACTGAAAGCAACTTTTAAGATACAATATTTTCTAGAACTATGAAAAAGCGCTTAGCCATATACTTGGTGTTATTAGTGATTTTACTGGCTTCTAGCTGGTCACTGCTTAGGCCGGGTATATTTTACACTCACGACTACATTCATGGTACTAGAATTACTGAGATGGCTCGCATGCTAGGCGATGGTCAATTTCCTCCCAGATGGAGCGAAAATTTTGGCTATGGCTATGGCATGCCGCTATTTCAATTCTATGGGCCTTTTCCTTACATTGTTGGTGCAGCACTTAGCTCTTATATTTCTCTTGAAGCTTCTGTAAAGGTGCTGTTTGCCATAACATCACTCGCTACTTTGATGGGCTCATACTTCCTAGGAAGAGACATGTTTGGAAAATCCGGCGGCTTGGTGACTGCAGCCTTAATCACCCTAGCTCCCTACCGGGCTGTAAACCTTTACGTCAGAGGAGCGGTCAGCGAAGCTTTTGGAATGATGGTGTTTCCTTGGATAATTTACTTTGGCCTGAGAAGCCTAGAAAAAAAGAGATTTGCTGATGTATACCTGGTTATATCGCTTTTAATCTTGCTGTTAAGTCACAATTTAAGTGCCATGATGTTTATTCCCCTAAGTTTTGTTTTCTTGATAACTATAGATTTGTTGAAACAACAACAGCTCAATGTTTCAATAAATCAGGCAAAAAAATATCTGCAGTTGTCGGGTTTTTACTTCTTGGCCTTTACAATATCTGCTTTTTATACCCTTCCTGCGTTTATTGAAAAAAACTTGACGAAAGTAGAACAATACATTGTTGGCGGCTATTTTGATTTCAGGCTACATTTTGTTGGGTTTAAACAATATTTTCTGGACAATTGGGGTTATGGGGGTTCAACCTATGGCCCTCAGGATAGCATCTCTTTTTTCCTTGGCTATTGGCAGTTGTTTTTGTTGGCAGTAGGTGTGGGCTTGATCACTGCAAAAATATTAAAGAAAAAAATCAATATGCAATTGAGGATATTATTGTTAATATTAGCATCATTTTTGCTGAGTCTTTTCATGAGCCACTATAAGTCAGAAAGCATTTGGACATTAATCGAGCCGCTCAGATACATTCAGTTTCCCTGGAGATGGTTGGGTATCAGCACCTTCTTTTTAGGGCTGTTTGGTGCAGGGACGTTAACGTTGGTTAAAAAACGCTCGCTTCGAACTTTGGTGGCTGTATTGGCAGTTTTGGGCTCAATAGCTGTTAATTATAAGTATTTTCAACCGGAAAGGTATTTAGACAACTCTGAAGAATACTATTATGAAGATGCTGTTACAATCCGGCGCGAAATGAGCAGCGTGCTGCCTGATTACATTCCGTCTGCTGCTTCCGATCAATTAGAGCCCACCGCAGAGGCCTTTTATTTTATTGAGGAAGGGATAAGCGTTTCAGGCTTTGACAAAAACAGCCATGAAACGAAATTCACTGCGGACTCAAAGGAGGGTGGAGAAATTGTCTTGTCCAGGTTTATTTTTCCAGGCTGGCAGGCAGAGAGTAATAATAACCCGTTGGAAATAAAATCATCTGACGAGGGTTTAATACTCTTAAATTTATCACCTGGTAGGCAAGATATCCGAGTTTGGTATGGCCATACGCAAGTGCGGTTTATTAGTGATTTGATTTCAGTCGTCGGAGTTGGTTTACTAGTGTTTCTCATATATGCTGGATTAAGGGAGAAACAACATGAGTAATGAGCCGGGCGAAATAGCAACTGAGCAGGAACTTCAAGATATCAAGCGTAAATCGGTTATGGGCGCTATGTCTTACTTTGCCAGAACCTTGGTATTACAGGGCATTGGCTTTCTTTCAATCCTCATTTTAAGCAAATATTTTGCACCAGAGGATTTTGGTATTTATGGAATAGTTGTTCAAATAGTCGGTTTGCTGGTTTTCTTTTCTGACATTGGCTTGGCGGCATCATTAATTCAGCGAAAGGATGAGCCAACCAGAAAGGACTTGAGCACGGCTTTCACTGTGCAGCAGTTATTGTCTTGGATAATCGTCGGAGTAGCGGTATCTATTAGTTTTCTGCCGGCCATCTCAGCTAAATTGGGTTCTGATGGTACCTGGTTATTGTATGCACTGGCGATATCCTTCCCGCTGGCAACACTTAAAACAGTCCCCTCCATCTTGCTGGAGCGGAAACTTGAATTTTCCAAACTGATCATCCCGCAGATTTTTGAACAACTGGTGTTCCACTCAGTGCTAATAGTGCTAGCCTGGAGCGGTATGGGTGTGCTGGCATATGCATACGCGATTATCGGGCGCTCTATAGTAGGTGTTGTAGTGATTCAATTCATTCAATTCTGGAGACCCAGTCTACGGGTCAGCATGGATTCACTAAAGGGCATGATTAACTTTGGTGCTAAATTCCAGCTCAATGATTTTTTGGCCCGGATAAAAGATCAGCTGTTTTATTTAGCACTTGGCTTGTTTTTGCCGACTCGGGACTTTGGCTACATTCAGTGGGCAAAAAACTGGTCGCTTTACCCATACAACTTAACTGTTATGAATGTGATGGCAATTACCTTTCCCAGTTTTTCAAGGCTTCAGGCACACAGGGATGCTCTTGGGAGGGCTATTGAGAAATCAATATTTTTCATTACCTTGGTCATTTTCCCAATATTAGTAGGCATGAGTGTCTTTATTACGCCGCTTATAATAGTAATACCTGACTACCATAAGTGGCTTCCGGCTGTTCCAAGTTTAATATTCTTTAGTTTGAGTATTGCCTGGAGTGCCATTTCTACTCCTTTGACGAACACGCTAAATGCTATTGGTGAAATTAACAAGACCCTAAAGCTTATGATTTTGTGGACAACCTTAACTTGGGCACTGACGCCGGTTTTAATTTTTATCTATGGGTTTGATGGTGTGGCAATTGCCGCCTTTGTAATAAGCTTCAGCTCTTTTCTCTCGGTTTACTATGTTAAAAAAGAAGTATCTTTCAGATTTGTTGATCAGGTTTGGCGGCAGTCGTTGGCCGCGGTCGCTATGGCAGCGGTTGGAGTCATGGGCATGGATCTCTGGGTGCAATCTAGGCCGCTTTTAATAGCAGGTATGTTTGCTTCAGCTGCAACCTATGCCACAGTAATGTTGGTATTCGGCAGGAACAAGCTGTTTTTAGAGATAAGTAAGGTCAGAAAAGTGATTAAAAAAGCCTAAAGGAGAAAAAGCATGTCAATATCTGTAGTAATAAATACAAAAAACGCAGCAAGCGGCAACTCCGAGCACAATTTTTCCGATACTCTAAAATCTGTGGCATTTGCGGATGAAATAATAATTGTGGATATGGCAAGCACTGACGACACTGTCGCAATTGCTGAAAAGTTTACTAAAGAAATATTTTTCTTTGATGATGTGGGTTTTGTTGAGCCAGCCAGAAACTTTGCCATTAAAAAAGCAACTAAGGATTGGATTCTGGTGTTGGATGCGGATGAGGTTATTCCGGAAACATTGAGCAAAAAAATCACAGCTCTAGCTAATGGTGATGCAACAGCAGATGCCTACTTATTGCCCAGAAAGAATATGGTATTTGGCACTTGGTTTCATTCAGCAGGTTGGTGGCCGGACTATCAGTTGAGGCTTTTCAAAAGAGGAGTAGTGATTTGGGATGAAAAAATCCATTCTGTGCCCGAAGTAAATGGAAAAACTGACAAATTGGCACCAAGAGAGGATTTTGCTATTGAGCATTACAATTATCAATCTGTTGAACAGTATTTGGAGCGGTTAAACCGCTACACCACCCATGAGGCCAAGCAGAGGGATAAAGTTCAACTGACTCCTGCCGGCGTAATCGGAGCTTTTGAGGCTGAGTTAATGAGCCGCTTATTCAAACATGACGGCATAGAAGGAGGCATGCATGGAGTCAGTCTTTCATTTCTCCAATCTTTTTATGAAGTTGCCGTCATTCTAAAACAATGGGAACTCAATAAATTTCCAAAATCGAAAACAGATAAAAAAACCATCGAAGCTTTGGAGAGACTTACAGCGTCTCTTGACTATTGGCTGGCGGATCTTAGAATGAAAAATTCATCGGGACTTACAAAGTTAGTCTGGAAGTTAAGAAGAAAGATTGGGGTATAATTTAACTGTGACGCACATATCAATAATCATTGTTGATTACAACAGCCACGATCATACCTTAGAATGCTTGGATTCTCTTCAAGAGCTAAGGACAACAAACTTTTCACACTCGATTGTGGTGGTTGATAATGGCTCAAAAGAGCCTATGAGATTACCAAAACGGCTGCAGAACCGCAAGACCGAGATAGTCAGAAGCGCACCCAATCTCGGTTTTACCGGAGGGAACAATCTTGGCATTTATTATGCCATTGAGAAATATAACTCAGAGTATATTCTGCTGCTAAACAATGACACCACAGTTGATCCGCATTTTCTGCAGAACCTAGTCAACTGTTCAATTGACCAACCCAGGTCTGGTATTATTTGCCCGAAAATTTATTTCTCACCCAAAAAAGAACACCATTATGATAGTTATCAAAGCAAAGACAGGGGCAATGTTCTTTGGTATGCAGGCGGCTCTATTGATTGGAAGCATCTGGCCGCTTTTCACCGCGGTGTTGATGAAGTAGATAGAGGCCAGTTTGACAATCAGACATACTCAGATTTTGCCACCGGTTGCGCAATGCTGATAAGCAGGGAGGTTTTGGAGAAAGTAGGCCCTTTTGATAAAAGGTATTTTCTTTATCTTGAGGACGTAGATTTAAGCATGAAGGTAGCTGCAGCTGGTTATGACATCGGATTTTGCCCTAAGTCCGTAGTTTGGCATAAAAACGCCGGATCAAGCGGAGGGGCCGGTTCTAGGGTCCATGATTACTACCAAACAAGAAACAGGCTTTTGTTTGCTTTCAAACACGCTGAGTGGCCGGTTTGGATAACGGCTCTAAGGCTTGCTGCTAAAGACTTGTTGTCCGGTAACGAAAAAAAACGGCTGGGAGTCATTCATGCACTGACCAACCAATACGGCAAGCAGGCAATTATTTAAGGAAAAATCACTATGAAGAGGCCTACTTTTACAGCATTGATCATAGCCAAAAATGAAGAAAAGATGATTGGCAATTGTATGTCGACCTTAAGATGGTGCAATGAGATTTTGGTTTTGGATGATGGGTCTATTGATGACACTGCAAAGATAGCGGAACAAGCAGGTGCAAAGGTGATTGCTTTTAAACATGAATCATTTGCTCGCAAGCGCGAGGAACTGTTAAAAAGGGCCAAAACGGATTGGGTAATCTATATAGATGCCGATGAGCGTGTCATTCCCACTTTAGCAAAAGAAATTATGGTTCTGGCAGAAACTGGAGCGGCCTCAGCATTGAAGTTAAGAAGGAACAACATGTATTACGGCAGAGTGCTCAGGTACGGTGGTTGGGGGCATGACTATGTAACACGCGCTTTCAAGCGGGAAGCGTTAAGCGGCTGGTACGGTGATATTCATGAGAGCCCGGAGTTTCAGGGAGATGAGGCAGAAGCAAAAACACCCTTAATTCACCTAACGCATCGTGACACAGCCAGTGGCCTATTAAAAACTGCCTCATGGACTGCCATGGAAGCAGAAGCCTTGTTTGAATCAGGGGTTAATAAAGTTACATTTTTTACGCTGATGCGAAAGGGTTTTATGGAGTTCTTTAGGCGTGCCATTCTTAAAAGAGGGTACAGGGAAGGCATGGTTGGCCTAATAGAATCAACAATTCAAGCAATAAATAGAATATTAGTCTACATTCAAGTTTGGGAAAGGCAGCAGAAGCCCCCAATAGAAGAGAAATATCAAAAAATGGAACAGGAAATTCATAACCTTTGGAAGGAAAAAGCTTAACATGAGAGTTTGTTTTTACTCTCCATACCTGCCGGACAGCTCTATTGGCGGTGGAGAGAAACATCTCTTTGATATGGTTGAGGTTATTGCCCAAAAGCATGATGTTTCAATTTCCATACCCTCCCACAAGCTGGGCAAGCTCGAGAATCAAGTAGAGTCTTATAAAAAATTCTTGGGTACCGATGATCTTCATGCCACTTTTGTAATGTCTCCGCTAGGAACTAATGCCCCGTTTCTCAAGAAGCTGCTTTGGACGCGCCAGTTTGATTATTTCTTTTATTGGACTGATGGCTCGTTGTTTTTGAGCTTGGCAAAGCGCAACAATCTGCATTTGCAAATTCCTTTTTCAGACAAAAAAACAGGTTTCTTGAACAGATTAAAATTATTGAATTGGAATATAAAAAATGCCAACTCAGAATTTACCAAAAATGTTATTGAAAAAAGCTGGCATACAAGAGTTCAGCACGTAGTTTATCCAATGGTGGATTTAGATGAGCTTAAAACTGATCAAAAAAAGGAGAAGGTAATTCTAAGCGTCGGCAGATTTTTTAGGCAATTGCATTCTAAGCGTCAGGATATCTTAGTTGAAAATTTTAAAACTTTAATTGATGCCAATCCAAAACTAAGCAAGGGCTGGAAACTAGTCCTAATAGGTGCCCCGGAGGACCAAGAGTACTTCAATGCAGTAAGGGAATCTGCAGATGGTTATCCCATTGAGGTATATGGAAGCCTTTCCAGAAACGAAATAATAAATTGGTTTAAGCGGGCCGCAATTTATTGGCATGCTACCGGTTTTGAGATTGATGAAAAGCTGGAACCTGAGAAAGTTGAGCATTTTGGCATAACAACGATAGAAGCAATGGCCGCAGGAGCTGTGCCGGTTGTCCTGGGAAAAGGCGGACAAGTTGAAATTCTTGGCACAAGACTTAAAAAACTGATGTGGCAGGAGGGTGAGGAGTGCAACAGAATTACAATGGGCTTAATGGATAACCTAGACGAACTAGAGAGATATCGTGGTCTTGTTGAAGAGCGGTCAAAAATATTCGGTCAGGATGCTTTTGAAAAAGCTGTCTGGAGGATGTTTTAATTGCTGCAACCTGTAGCAGAATGATACGGATAATAGTATAGTAATAAGCCAGTATGACGAACGAAATTAATATCTCCGCACCGATTTCTGTTTTAATCCCAAACTTCAATGGGAAAGAGCTGTTGTCAAAACACTTGCCGCGGGTTCTTGCTGCCATGCGGAGCAACGATGAACTCATTATAGTAGATGATGCAAGCACTGATGATTCTGTTGAGTGGCTTAAAAACGCCTTTTCTCTGACAAAAGCAGAAGTGGAGCCGGACATTCACGATCTGCCGGAAAAATACCACCCGGATGTAAATGAGATGAAGTTTGAGGTTCTTTTCGGTAAATTCCAAGAAAAAGCCAAGAGGATTCGTGTGATGGTGATCTCAAACCCGGAAAATCTGCGTTTTGCTGCCAGTGTGAATCTGGGTTTTGCCTTAGCCTCCAACAGGCTAGTATTTCTTTTGAATAATGATGTTAGTCCGAATCAGGATGTAATAGAAAAACTTCTGTCTTTCTTTGAAGACGAGGAGGTTTTCGGTGTTGGCTGTATGGAGTATGAACAGAGCATAGATGGAGAAAAATCCGGCAAGAACAAACTTTGGTTTGAAAAGGGTGTGTTTCGGCACAGCAAGTCTGAGGAATTTTCTACTGGAGAGACCGCCTGGGTAAGCGGCGGTAGCGGCCTCTTTGACCGGGAAAAATGGCTTGACTTAGGCGGCTATGATAAAAGTTTCTATCCGGCATATTGGGAAGACGTTGATATCTCATTCAGAGCAAAAAAATGGGGGTGGAAATGCCTATTCTCTGAGGAGGCCGTTGTCTTTCACCAGCATGAATCAACAAATACTGAGGTATTCGGTCAGGAAACTATTGATAAAATCAGTTGGAAACATGCTGACACTTTTTCTTGGAAAAACGGAAATCCTGTGCAAAAACTGCTTCATTTACTTTGGAAACCTTATTGGATGTGGAAGCGATACTAAGGTTTTAGAACCTTAATCATTTAGAATTTTTCTTTCCAAAGTGTCATAACTGTAAATATCAGTGCTCACATATTGCCAGTCCCACGGCAGTTTCCACTGGTTTTCGACTTTTTTAACAGTTACTGGCATTGTATTTTCCCTAAGTCCATTATTTGTATAGTATCCGAGCGAAAGGCTGCATTCCGCTGTATCTGCAAGCAGCCATTTTCGGCTACAGCTAAATTCAGCAGACCTGGAGCTTGCCACGGTTCCGGCATCAACTGCATCCAAGGCGGCGGCGAATTTTTGCCTTGATACATGGGCCTCAACTGTGTGATTGTATAACTCCTGATAATTACCGATTAAAAAACTGCTAGCTGCTGAATTCATCATTATATCCGGTCTGGGATTAAGATAAGCTATGAACTGGAGAACTAACACAGCTAATAAGGCCAATCTATAACTCTGATTAAAGTTGCTGATCAGTTTAACCAGATAAATAATTCCCAGGGGCAAGATTAATAAAAAATATCTGGGCCAGAAAGGTATAAAAATAAAGACAGCAAGTATTCCAATCATCTGGATCAAAAGATACTGATTGCTTGGATTTATTTTCTGCGGCCGGTGTTTTATTCCTTTAGTAACTGTTGGTAAATAGTAGCCCGCCGTCGCAAGTGAAAGCGGCCAGAGGATGCTCCATTCTCTAATTCTTTGCCATCCCTCTCCCCACCAGCCTTTAAAATAGCCGCTTATAGCTGCCACCAGAATCATGCCGATGGCATTGGAACCTTCAGAATCCAAGTAAAAATTGAGCATCCACTTTTGGCTGGCATACCACTCCACTAAAGAACCGCCTGAAAAAAAGAACTGTGCATAAGATGAAGCGTAGGCAATCAGGCTAAGCGGAACAACAAGCAAAGCATGCAAAAAATGTTTTCTGCTAAGCCCATACGCCATGAGCAAACCTACTCCAACAATTACGGGGTATAAGATAGCTATTTTTGCAGCGCTAAAAACACCAAGGGTTATTCCTGAGAGAAATAAATATTTGAATGCATGGTCTTTATGCTTTAGCCATCTAAGAAAAAAGTAATAATGTGCTAGTAAAAATAATAATTGAGGCATATCGAGCATAGTTTGAGAAAGCTGAGATGCTATAAGAGGGCTAAGAGAAAATAGCATCAAGGCATAGCTGGCCTGCACCCAATTTTCTAAAACAAGAAGCGACAGCCGCCAAAAGGCAAACATACTCAAAATGAAGATGGCTAATGAGCCAAGGTATGGGTTGTTTAACAAAGTGATAGAAGTTCCGTAAACATATTTACCCAAAGGTGGCGTTTCCGGGTTGATTGCAAAAAGCGGCTCACCTTTGAGAATTTTATATCCAGCTACCTGATAAAGTTCGTTGTCAGCCATAGTGCGTTTGCTGAACGATGTGTGCCACTGTGATTCGTAGTAGAAATTTTCAAGATAATTAATATTGATAGGATTCAAGAAAAAAGCACGGCCTAAATAGATGTTTAAGCCCAAAATCAGGAAACTGGCAGCCAGCAGATATTTTGATTTCACAGCAAAAGTATAGCATGATAGACTTGATAATATGCGTGACCGTCTGTTGCTCTTAGCCCTGCTTGTTTTCGTGTTTTTAACCAGAATCGGCTATGTGTTAAGAGGAGCTATTCCCTTTGGCTTTGATCATGGTAAAGACTCACTGGCAATCATGCATATGGTGCTGACTAAGTCACCTGCTTTTATCGGGCCTTGGACCAGCATTCCCGGTTTGTTTTTTGGGCCCGGCTGGTATTATTTGCAAGCCCCCGCATATTTGTTGGGCAGCTTTCATCCAGCCGCCGCAGTGATTACCATGATCGCGCTATTACTGCTTCAGGTTTATTTGGCCTGGAAGTATTTCGGCAAAATAGCTGCTATTATCATTTCTTCTGCACCGCTCTGGATAATAATTTCTACGAGTGCCTGGAACCCCTTTCCGATGACATTTATTACTTTGGTCATCTTAATTATCCTGAAGTTGATAAGGAAACAGGGCCGCATTACACCAAAAAAAGCGCTTTTACTCGGACTGACAGCCTCATTTGGCTTCCATTTTTCAGCTGCTTACGCTATTTTTTATCCGGTAGCGATTGGAATTGTCCTTTTATATTTGCGGCCAAACTATTCTCCACGTGAAGTATTGATGGGTGCAGCCGGATTTATAATACCATTTGTGCCTCAAATACTTTTTGAAGTAAAGAACAATTTTTTGCAGTCCAGGGCGGTGCTAGATTATTTTTCAGTTGGGGAGCCGCAGGAAAGAAGTGCTGAAAAAGCCTTGCAAGTTGTGAAAACCGTCTTGGGTGAGTTGCAGCTCTCATTTATGCCGGGTTATAGATTGCTGTCAGATAGCGTAAATGTAGTAATTCAAACCGTTTTATTAATTGCCTTAGTTATCCCACTACTCAGGTCTATCGAGTCAAAAAGATTGAGTGGTGAAATTAAATACTACCTGGTCTTAGCATCTGCTTTCGTAGTATTGCCAATAATCGGCTTTTTCTTTTTACATTTTAACATCTGGTATGTTTATGCCATGGCTCCTGTAGCAGCTCTGGTTGTTTCAGAATTAATTAAAAGATTTCCTAAATGGCAACAATATATTTTTGTTGTACTTCTAATGATTACGCCCGTTACACACTACGCAAACTTTATGGCTTTCGAAAGAGAAGATCACCTAGTTAGCAAAGAATTTTTACCTATTAAAAAAGAGGCTATTAATATAATTCGAGAAAGAGCCGGAAATGATCCATTTGCCTCTTATCATTATGTTAGCGATATCTATGACTTTTCTTATCAATACTTATATCTGACTGATGCCTATAGCGGTAATGATTTGCCTGTAGATTTTGCCTATAAACCAAATGCTGAGCCATACATTGTTCAGAAAGAAGCATTGCTTAATAAGATTGGAAGAAAATCTGGAGATGCCGAAAAGATATTTTATATAGTTGAGAAACCTGAGAAGGAAGTATTGCTCACTGAATGGTGGGGGCAGCAGCAATACAGTAAGATTTTAGAAACGATACACCTAAGCGATGACATTACAATATATGTGGCAGCACCATGACATTGAAGCAGATACTTACCTCACAAACCGTCATTATTGGAATACTGCTTTTTATATCTCTTTCAATCAGGCTTTATAGTATCAGGGATAATCAGGTTTATTTTTGGTTTGACCAGTCTAGGGATGCAATTGAATCGAGAAAAATTATTAACGACAAGGATCTAAAAATTCAAGGCCCTTCTGCCAGTGGCACAAATGACACAGTCTATCATGGTGTTTTGTACTACTATATTATTGGCCATGTCTATTCATATTTTCAAAATCCACTTATTGTAAGCGCATTTATTGCCGCCCTTTGCTCAGTGGGTATTATTGGCCTTTTTAAATTGATAGAAGATATTACAAGCTCTCCCTATTTGGCATCAATTGGCAGCCTTCTTTACATTTTTTCTTTTGAATCAATTGAGCTTTCAACCTGGCTGTCAAATCCTGTTATCGGCTTTGCTGTTATTCCGTTCTATTACCTAAGCCTTTGGAAGGTGTTTTATAGACATAGACTAAATTGGATAATAGCGCTCTCTATATCTTTGGGAATATTGCTTCAATCCTCGGTGTGGTCTATATATTTTGTAATGCCTGTCTTACTTGCATACTTATATCTTCTTTTTAGAAACAAAGATCAAGCCATGCAATTATTCACTCTAAAAAATAATATATTATTTTTGCTTCCTCTCCTTGCGATTGTTAGTCCGATGTTGCTGACTCAAGCAAAGCTTTACTTTGCCGGCATTTTTAGTTTTGAGGAATTTTCTAGTGCAGCAAAAAGTGATTCGTCTTACAACTTTGCTCTACTCAAAGACCTAGTTGCGATGGTTTTGAATAAAATTGCTAACTCAATCTTTCCACAATTGCCATTATTAAGCCTAGTTATTGTTTTATCTACATTTTACGTTATCGCTAAAAGAGCTAGGAGCGAAGTTGTATTGTTTCTAACCACTATATTAACAGCTCCTTTTTGGTTGCTGGCAATTCAGCCAAGAGATACCTACTACACCCTGTTTGGCTTAGGGATGGTGATTTACATAGCTTTTGTTATCAGTTTAACTTTCTTAAAGAAGAGCTGGAGAATTATACTTAGCGCTGCTTTTCTAGCAATCTTTGCTGCTTCAAACATTATCCAACTAAATGCTTACAGAAAGGACAATTTGCATTCCTTTGCTATTCAAGCGGATACGATGCTAAGAGACCAATTGGAGTTGCTAGATAAAACATATGAATTAGCCAATGGCCAGCCTTTTACAATTTCTAGTTTTACCAATCCATACCTTTACAATACGACTTGGTCATTTCTTTACGGTTGGTATGGCAAAAACAACTATGGATACACCCCAAAGTTTGTGGGATCTGATCAGTCAGGTATCTATGGAGGTGAATTGCTTGAGGCTGCCGGCAACACTGGTGCTATTCACTTTTCTATTATTGAACCAAGCGCCGGAATTGCCGATGTATTTTTGACTGATTTTATTAGTTCTCAAGAGGAGTTGTCGGGGCAGGCTAAAGACAGCTTCGTGTTTGGCGGCATTACCCTAGTATATAGAGATAATTCGGAACCTGAAGACTAATCTTTGCAGACTCTGTTTTCCATATAAAGCGCTGCATCATATGCATAAACATATGTATGGACATCGTTCGTTGCCTTGCCCTGATAAAGAATTTTTGCTCCATCTATTGATTCATTTGTCACATAGACAGAGGGTAAGCCTGCTATTATACCCTTGCAGCCTTGGTTTTCTATTGAGGTTTTATAGGCAGTGATTTGATCGAGTTCGACGGTATGTCTAAAATTTGCACCATCGGCAGAATCCAAGACAGCCAATTCTTGATATAATTCAGGATCCATATCGGTGTAAAAAGCATAAAACATCAGCGGGTCGGAATAAAATGGTTTAAGATTTACAAGCGTCTCCTCAGGTAGCGTCTGAAGATACTGATGAAGCTCGGGCAAGTAGGATTGATACCGGTACTCGTTTTGAACAACATGAACACCAAAATACTCTGTGAAATAGATGAAAGAGTAACCGATGACAAACAAACTGATTGCTCCATAAAAGAGGTTTTTGTGGAGTGACTTATCAAGATATGTGCTCACAACTCTAATACCATAAATTATCGTTAGAAGTACAAAAGGAAAGAAGGCGGAAATTCGCACCTTTTGAGGTTCGCCAACAAGTGCAGCTGGTATTGGAGCGAGAAGAAGGCCGGCGATGATAACGGATTTTGCCGTCAGTGAAAGATTTTTATCTTTACGAAGTATTAGCGCTGCTAGTCCTAAAATAAAGAAGGGATATAGGACAGGGAAGAATTGCCCAAATCCGTTCACAGTCAAAAAGTCGTTGTCTGTCTCACCAATGCTGACTAAAAAATCCGGTGAAAAGCTCATCAAATACCTCTTGGATAGCTCTCTAAATATATGAACCGGCTTGTTAGCTGCGAGATAACACACTGAAGCAGGAAACTGCATGCTGCAGAAGGCTCTCTTTTCATCAATAACCAGAGAAACAGCAGGATCTGATGTAATGCCAACCTGGTCAAACCGAGTATTATTTACACCTACAATATTTGGACTAAACAGAGGAAGTACTGTTATGGCAAAGGCTGCAAAAAATATAAGATTGGTTTTTTTTAATTTTGCCCTAAGATACAAGGTTGCTGCGACAGCTAAAATAATTACGATAGTAATCGGACGATAGGCTATGTAGCTGTACCAGGTTAAGCCAAAGGATATTCCAGCAAGAATCCTCCAGATAGGGCGATCACTCTTTAACATTTTGAAAATAAGTGCTAATCCCAAGGTAAAGAAAAGAAGTGCGAGATTGGATTCAAACCCAAAGCGGCTTAGAAAAAAAGGCCAGGGGCTTACAGCTGTAATAAAAGCGCCTAAAAGTGCTAGTTTGCGGCCGAATTCAAGTTCTAGAAACAACCAATAAACAGCAATTATAAGCAGTGTTCCGGCTATTAAGGAAGGGATACGGATAGCTAGCAAAGAAAGCCCAAAAACTGCTACAGAAGGCATATCCAGGTAGGCCATAGCGGGCAGCTTCTCATCACCAAAACCTTCAAAAACTAGTGGCCACTTGTTGCCATGTTCATCAGCCCCTGTTTCAAGCAAAGACTTTGCCAGATAACCAAAGTGCAGCTCATCTATTAAAGCCCCCTTTGGTGCTGAATCTATTTTCCAAGCCCTAAGCAAAAAACCGAGCAAAACTATTAATAATATTGCTAAAACTGGTATATATCTTTTAAGTCGGGAGAAAATATTTGAAAGCATTTTTAAATTATAACTTACTTTGTAAAGAAGGTTTGGCAGAATTGGACATCTGAGAGTTTTTCCACAGACAATCTATTTTCTTTTAAATTAGAATATTCAGGTAGATCAAGTCCAGAGCAGAATCGGTCATTAAATATCCTGAAACGAGTTCCGCTATCCACCAGTGATTTTATTTCTACAACAGAACCATTAAATTCCGGAGTGTCACAGGGCAGATTGAAAAAATCGATAGCTACGATTGTGTCATCCCTGATATCTCCCCATTCCTTTGGGCATGATTCGATAATTCTGATTCTGCCATTATCTATCAGCCTATCTCTGGATTTAGCAGCCTGATTCATAGCTTCTTGGCTGTCAACTTTTACTAGCTGATTATATGTTTGAATATAATCAAAGGTAGAATCTGTTCTATCTGTAACTAGTATAAACGGCCGGTCACTCTCGCGAAGCACGTAGTTGGCCAGCACTCGTTCTGAAAATCCGGGATGGACTGTTTGAGTAATAGGATATCTATAAAAATAGATATAGAATAAGGGTGCAGTCAGGATAGTATAAACTGCCAATACTAATAGCCCATACTTCATGCCTAATTTCTTGAGTACGTAGCCCAGTGCCACTCCTATCATTAACACAAGGCCAAGAAAAGAAAAAGCTCCTCTAAAGGTAATCCATACTTCCCCATTTCTAATCACGTTTGTTACTGTGCCAGCGAGGGTTATACCGATAATGAAAAGAGCGCCTACCCTATATTTGGCACTTTGGGTGGCAACGAAAGCAAAGAATGAAAAAATCACAAAAATATCAACCCAGTGAAAAAATCCATGATCGACAACAGAGAAGGTATCTATTCTAGCATTTCCGCTGAGGAACAACCTCTCAGGATTAAACGACTTAAGCAGCCTCTCTACAATTATTTCTGAATATGCAGTAACTTTATTGCTGAAAACCTGATTTAAAGGCGAGTCGAAAGACAATCTTCTTTTTTCATCCACTGTTCTCTCTATAACATCCTGACCGACAATTGTAATCTCATTTGACCGTACGACGGCCGTGATAGAGTTTAACCGATACATGTAGGCTGCTGACAACAATGCAGCTAAAAGCACAATAATAAGAGATGGAACATTTGCTTTTAAAGAGGTTAGGAATTTTTGAACGACTGATTGGGTATTTATAATTCTAACATCATTAAAATAATGATTAAGAAAAATTGCTAAGAAAACAACAGTTGCGAGTGGTAAGAGTATCGGCTTGTGGCCTTGATACTGCATGAACCCCCAAAAGAAAGGTAAAAAAGCCAAGAGTTTCTTATAACCTTTTAAATGAAGCATTAATGTAATGCCAAGCAGATAGAAAAACACACTGAAAAGAGAATCAAAAGCAGTCCTGGAAAACTGAAAGATCCAAGGATTTAGTGTGGCGGCCAGGCCAACAGTTAAT
Organism: uncultured Pseudomonadales bacterium; assembly: GCA_964455555.1. GTDB lineage: Bacteria > Patescibacteriota > Microgenomatia > UBA1400 > PJMF01 > UBA1370. The sequence goes on from CAYVXV010000002.1 coordinate 71,627, forward strand.
AAATACTCTTTTTTCTTGAAAAAATAAAAGGCGATTAGTGCCATTAAAACCGGCACCAAACTACCAAGTATGACTGGAACAATCTTGTGAGCCAACACTGGTTGGTTGGGAAATAACAATAATCCGGGCACCAATGTGGTACTGGTTAATTCGGTGTACATTCCGTCTGAAGGTGCGAAATACCAAGGGCGCCAATTGCCCGCAAGATTAGTTCCGTACTCTAGAATATGCTGAGCCTCGGCTGCATAGATAATTTCATCATAGGTAGCTCCCGCTGGTATGGAATCGATTTTGTACCACTTTAAGGTCAAGTTGACCAAGAAAATGATTAGTACCAGAGTTAGTAACTTGTGTTCTCGCAGCCATTTGTTCATAACACTATCTAATAACTTAACCAATATACTTTCCAGGGAGAACTTGGAATCTCATATAACTCTCTAAGTTTTGCCTCCTTAAATGCCTGCATAGAAAATGATTGATCATCTCTTACAGTATCATAATCACTGGTTGAGACAACAAATAAATGCTCGGAGACATCATATTCACTCGGTGCCCTCAAACCTGCCCCATTCATCCTTACAACGTCACGGTAGGTTTCTGCCAGCGGACCACGGTCTGGGCTAGAGAGCGCGGCTACATTGGCATTATTTAGTTGATTTGTCTTAATAGTCTGCTCAATGTAATCGGCCGCCTTGGTAAATGAATAAAGGTCGGGATGAATTTTAGTGACGGTGAGCTGCCCCCAAATACTCAACAAAGACCCCAGCACTAGTAGGGCAAGCACTGTGCTTGCTATCAGCTGAGCAATTTTCTCTTTTCTTGAAAAGACCAACCAGACCAATAAAAAGCCTAATGCAGGATAAACATATCGGTCTTCAAAGTCAGTAAAAAAAATTCCACCAGTTAATAAGGTTATTACAGGTGTTAGCCAAACAAGGTGCTTATAAGATCTGTGTTTGATATCTAAGGCTGCAAGTAGGATAACTGCTGCTCCAACGAGATATTGCAGCGGTTTCTGGATAACAATCGTTTGAATGAATACAACAGCGTTTCTGTAAAGGTTGGGAAATATGTCTGCCAGCGATAGGTCCGATTCAACATGAGGCGTATTTCCTCCTAGTAAATATCTGGTTATAAATAATCCGGGGGGATGACGCAGATCAAAAAGAAGAAAAGGCAAAAATGGCAGAGAATACCCCAGGAGTAATAAAAGCGCTTGTGTGAGGTTTTTAGATTTATATTCCAAAAAGGCAATAATCAACACAAAAGGCGTGGTCGCTAAGAATGCTAAATAATGATGATGAAAAAGCAGACCTAGAAAAATACCAGTTAAAAGTAACCCCCATCCCTTAAGTTGACTTCGATAAAAAAATGATAATAATCCAAGCGAGGCCCAAAGCATAACAAAATGAGGGTTCCACGCCCATCTACTCATTTCAACCAACGGATACCATAAGATGATTAGTACTGCCGCCAAAAATGTTTGTTTGGGGTTAATTTTATTTGCTAAAATCAATAGTAAGAAAGCTGTAATTATTCCCCAAAAGGCAGTGCCATAAACAGGGCCCATGGGGGTAAAATTCACGGCTGCTGCAAAGGGCATCACCATGTAATAGGTAAGAGAACTGAAGACCTTATCTCCTTCGCTGGAAATAGGCCCGACTAAAGAAATCTTGCGTTCTGAGAAATACTGCTCCATTCTTGCTAGGTCGCTTGATTCGTCTCTGGTAAAGCGTGCAGTGTGGTCCAGGTTGTAAAGTCTAGTAATCAACACTAAAACTACAAACAACGTGAGACAGAAGATATTTGTTTTAGACAACATAGCAAAATTATTTTACAGCATTTTCTAGTTGGCCGGATAGGCTTTATTTATCTAGTTCTTGAGCAACACAAATCCTGGTGTTTCTCCATCATCAAAATATGTTTGCTCAACTACCGTAAGATTTTTTGGCCTTTCCTCACGGCAATCTGCCGGAGCGACATATAGGGTTGATTCAGTATAGTTCGGCAAGAGACACCGCTCTTGATTAAAGTTGAACTTGCCAATAGAGTATTCTGCTTGATATCTGGCCAGTGGCTTATTTTGAACCTCTTGGATGCTTATAAGACCTACTTGCCACAGGTATATATACATTTCCCTTAAATCACTGGTAACCACAGCGCGCTCGTAATCCGCTTGATACTCTGCTATAACGGGAGCCACAATCTCATAGTTTCTGCTTCTGGTTGTAGAATTCAGCTTTGGCATAACTACAAAAAACTGCTGAGAAAAGTAACCTATACTCCAGGTGTATCCAAATATTAGGGCTGCAACCGCTCCAAAGAGCAAATACTTATTAGATTTTTTTATCAGTTCTAATAACCTCTGTAGTCCCAAAGTAACAAAAATTATCATTGGAATAATCAAAGTGAATGACCTAATGCTACTCGGAATCTCCTCATTAGTCATAGCAGCAGGAATCGGCGATAATAAAATCAAAAACCCACAGAGAATAGCTAGACCTCTATAGCTTCTTTTGAAAACTAGTTGATAAATACCAAGTGGAATAACTGCTAATTCAATAAGATAGAACAAACCATGATAAGGTACAGCGAATCTTTTTGTAGCTCCTCCTAGTGTAAAGAAGAAATTCAGGTCAAAATGAGCCAAATAGTTTCTAGCAAAATATTGCAGGTACATTACCGGCTTGTTATAAAAACTTCGCAGTAACAGCAACGGTGTTTCACCCGTACTTTTTGTGGTCATCTCGTGAATCAGGGCTTTGGGTAAGTCATCACTTATCAGGCCAATAGCTGAAAATCTAACCATAGCCCCACCAGCTGTTAACGCAAATAAAAGCGTTGTTGTCCCGAAAATAACGAGATGACGCCTTATCTGCTGCGATTCTTTATACCTGGAAATAGCAAGACAAAAGTTGAAAAAATAAAAACCCATCAAAACTATTTTTGCCGCGTGATAGCTATACATAGCAAGTCCGGCAGTCAGTGAAAAGAGCAAAAGATTCTTAATAGTGATCTTTTTTGACTCTATAAGATGTTTAAAGGCGATTAAATTTCCAAGAATAAAAAATAAGCTTAGTATCACCTCTTGAGTCGCTCTCGAATTCATGATGTGCCAAGGCGAAATGGCAAATAGCAGCATGCCCAGCAAGGCCAACCAACGCTTCCCTGTGTACTTATGAAGGAACAAATAAAAGAGTGCTATTGAACCTGTTCCAATTAAAACAGAGGGAAGCCTTGAAGTTGCTGTGCTCATGCCGAACAAAGCGAAAGAAACAGCTTGCAAATATGAGTAAAGAGCAGGTTTTCCATCTATTAACGAATGCAGATAAAGAGGAAATCGTCTGCCGTCTTCATCCATGCCTGTTTCAAGAATTGCAGCACTATTGATATAAAATGAGGCCTCATCAGATTGCAGGCCTCGGGGAATCGTTTCCAGGTTAACGACCCTTATTAGAAAGGCAAAAACAAGGATTGAGCCAAATGCTAGTTTAAATAATAAATTATCGCTATCTTTCAATAATCTTTTCATTATTATTCCTTAAATCTGTATAAGTTAATTCTATCAGCACGTTCGATAAATTTAATCTGTGGAGCGTCCAATTCTTTTTCGCAGATTATGTAGTCAATATTTTTATCTCCTCTAAAGCCCCGGGCATCTCCAAGTTTTTTTATTTCCTCTTCCAACCTCCTGTTTCTGTCTTTTATGTCCAAGCCTAAGATTTCAATTTGAACATCATTTGCTAGAACTACTTTGGCACCTGTAATTCCCACAACAAGGGAGGTTCTAAAATATCTATTGTCGGCTGGACATATAGCAACCTTGTCTTCTGGCTTAATGATGCCAAGCATAGCCAACTCGTTTGCCGATATATACTCTGATTTATCTATTTTTTCATAAGTTGTTTTGATATAGGCAGGCAGGGTAGCAATTAACAAAAGTCCTATTATCAGAATTATCCAGGTTCGATCCCAAATGTTTTTATCTTTAAATATTTTATGAATCCCAGTCATAACAGCTGCGGCGAAGATATTTGCAAAAAATAAGGCATAATACCAAAATTGAATCGTATTCCACGGAATCCCTTTTTGAATAAACAATAAAGGAAACAGAGAAGAACCAATAAAACCAATAATTACGAAATAATAAACAATATTGAACTTGAGACGTTTTAAAATTAGAAATACCGGCAGCAAAAACATTATTGCCCTAGTACCTAAATTTCCAGAATAGAATATTAATAGCTCTTTGGCTCGAATATAGAGCAGTTGACCCAAATAACCCTTGTCTCGATAATGATCCTTCAGAAATTTCCAGCGGATGTTGTTTACCCGATCCGGAGATTCAATCATCGTGTCAAGGTACCAAAGAGGCTTATAACTCAGCATGCCGGTCTTAAAGCCAGTTATTAACCATATGAATGGTGCTGAAATCAACAATAACACAGCACCATAAATAAAAACTCTCAGGTTCTTTTTTAAGACTAGCTCTGCCAATAAGTATGCACCATAAAGTAGTCCCAAAACAACAAAGCTATAACTCTTAAAACCCAGGCTTGAGCTAAGAATAAGAATGATTAACAAATGAACATAAAGAGCTTTTTGCTGGTTTTTTAAGCCGAAGGCCTTATGCAGCAAAATAAGAATTAGAGCTACCAAAGACAATGAATAGATCATTTGGGGATTTACCATCATGGCAAAAGTCTGGCTGACCCAAAAACTAGATTCTCCCCAAGTATTTCCTCGAATAAAAAAAGGAATTAAATAAGCAAAGCTACCGCCAAAAAAGGTAAAGAAAATCAGGTAAGCACCCATAACTTTCGATTTAAAAGCCTGTCCGAGTGCTGTTAGGCTTCCAGCCAAAAGAGCGGTTAATATCAAAGGAAAAAACTGAAAATAAAGCCTGAATATATCTAGTTTAAATGTACTGTGAAGTGAGGCAATCAACAGGTCGTAGAAATAGTGGTAATTAGTGACGGTCAAAGAATAGTCGGAAGGGTGCTCAGGAGGGATAGATACGGTGAGTTTTTTTATCAGCGCTATGTGCCAAATACTATCATGCAGCTGTCCAGCCTGGACAGTAATGCCTCCCCCAACAGGTAGCCAAGAGAAAGCAATAGAAAAGTACAAACTCAGAGTGGCAAATATAGCAAAAATAGTAAAATATTTATTCCTGGAGGCCTGGAAAATTAGTGACTTGAGTAACAGAATACTATTTTTAAACTCAATTAACCCTAGAGATACCATCAATGCTGAAAAGTAATAGATGCTAGTTCCAATAAGGTGTCCGCCAAAAAATAAAACTGCCGCAGTAACTGCAAAACCGGTTATTACACTCAAGGTTAGTTTCTCTAAATTGCTTAGTTTAAGGGGCAGATTCTTAATAAACAAAAGACCGCTTGGAACAAAATGAAGATAAAGTACAATTGGTGTGATTAATAATAGTAGCAGTTGCATTGCAGCCATGGATTGTTTTGCAGTATAAATTAAGTATATTATAGATGCACCGCAGTTTGGCTGTACACCATGAGTAACTCAGAATATTGGTTTTTTCGCTTTCTCTACAGTAAAAGGTATCTGATTACCGCTATCAGTATAGTATTTATTGCTGCACTTATCAGGTTTTATAAGCTTGGCGAGATTCCTCATGGCTTAACCTGGGATGAGACGGCCATTGGCTACAATGGCTATGCTATTCTTACGACCCGCCGGGATGAGTGGCTCAATTTCCTGCCTGTTTCCTTCAAATCCTTTGGCGATTTTAAAGCTCCTATGGCTATCTACCTAAATGGCCCGTTTACCGCAGTGGCAGGATTAACGCCTTTCGGTGTCCGCTTGCCGTTTGCTTTATCCGGAGTAATGGCGGTGGTTGGCCTCATGCTCCTTATCAAGGAGTTGTGGAGCCATGATAAACATGCCAAATTTTTTGCCTTGGCAGCTGGGGCGATCTTAACTTTTTCTCCCTGGCACATACACTTTACCCGCACAGGCTTTGAATCAGGTCTGATGCTAACGATGGTGATATTTGGGCTGCTATTTTTAAGGCTTGGCCTTACCTCCCGTATACCGGGTAGATCCTTGCTTTTTACAGGATCGGCTTTTATTCTTTTTGCCTTTAGCTTCTATACTTATCACAGCGCAAAGGTTTCCGTACCGCTTTTGGTACCTGTTTTCCTTCTTTTTCATTGGAGATATTTAAAGGCTCACAAACTGCAATTAGCCTTCGGAATAATAGCAGGGTTACTGCTGATGGTGCCTTTAATAAAAGACACTTTTTGGGGCGAAGGATTGGAAAGAGCCGGCGTGACAGTGTTTGCCAGGTCGGAATCTCTTACTGAAGCCATTCTTCTGACAGGTAAACAATTTCTGATTCATTTAAGCCCACGCTTTTTATTATTTGGTGAATCAACTACGATGAGGCATGGCGACGGCACCTGGGGTGTGCTATTTCTTACCACTGCATTGGGAGCTATAACAGGATTTATAGCTGCTATTAAAGGAGTTTTTAGAGCAAAAAGACACAAAAAGGCTATGAGTCAAAAAACAAAACTTGGTATTCTTTTCTTGTTTTGGGTAGCCCTGGGCCTCCTGCCGGCAGCAATAGCAACTGAAATACCTCACAGCAACCGTAGCTTAATGGCATTGCCCGGCTTTATTGGGCTGGCAATGGTTGGCTTGGATTTTGCCGCATCAGTATTACGCCGTTCCAAACTTAATCAAACCTGGAATGGTAGTAAAGGAGAGAAAAACCTACTAGTTAAAGCAGCTATCGGTTCAGCCGCCCTGTTTCACTTTGTGTTTTTCTTTGCTTACGCCAATCATTATCTTAATGTTTTTGCAGCTGAATCAGCAGGCGCTTTTCAGGATGGTTATCTGGAAACTCTAGAATTGGTTAAAAGCTATGAGAAAGAAGTGAGCTCTATCATCATTTCCTCTAAATATGGCCAGCCATACATCTACACTTTGTTCGCCAAGCAGGTTAGCCCGATTGCCTACAATGGCGGTGTCCTGGTTAGTTATCTTTTTCCGGATTCAGTTTCCATTAGCGATTTAAACAGGGAGAATTCCTTAATAGTAGCCACTGCAGAAGATGAAGTTCCGTTTAAAAAAGCCGATCATCTTGTTTACGGCAGTGATGGAGAAATTCGGTTTGCCTTATTTATCACAGATAATGCAAACTAAACGAAATATTTTCCGCCAGAGAGTTTATAAATTCCCAGGTCTTTCAGGATGGTTAAGCCATATTTGCTGGAGCGCCAAAAATTAATCGATGAGGCTTCCTCAAAATACCTGACAGGCACAGCAATTTCGCCAATTTTGGCACCTTTAGCAATGGCTCCAAAAAGAATTTGAGAGTCAAAGGCAAAGTCATCAGTATAGCGGTGGAAGGGGAGCTTCTTTAGCAGTTTCTTGCTGAAAGCCCTAAAACCGGTGTGATACTCAGAAAGGTTCTGTCCCAAAAGAATGTTTTCCGTCATGGTCAAAAAGCGGTTGCCGGCATATTTATAACCGGGCATACCGCCGGCCAGCGCTTCTGCCCGTGTTCTGATTCTGGAGCCGAGCATCACATCAAACCGCCCTTCAATAATTGGGCGCACCATTTCGCCAGTCAGAGTGCTGTCATACTGATAATCGGGGTGAATCATTACCACTACGTCTGCACCTCTGGATAGAGCCAGGGTATAACAGGTTTTTTGATTGCCGCCATATCCTCGGTTTTGCGGGTGGGTAATCACCTCAAGGCCCAGCGCTTTGGCCACTTTCACCGTCTTATCTGAACTATTGTCGTCAACCAAAATAATCTCGTCCACCACTCCCTTGGGAATATCTTTGACTGTTTTCTTGAGTGTCTTGGCAGCGTTGTAGGCCGGCATAACGGCAATTACTTTCATGTTTTCCTTTTCTGATTAATAAAGATCAAGGCTGCGGCAGTTAAACCAACCATACTTGCCAGCCTACCTAGAATCACCGACAGAGTAGCTTGATGACTTATCTTGATATTATGTTCTCCTGGCTCTAGTTCAAATGCAATCAAACCGTCCTTTGAGGCAGTGTGTGCGACTTTAATATTATCTATATATACTGTCTGGCCCGGAAAATCAAACTGCTTGACTGTGACTTGAGCAATATCTTCTGCAAGAGCCATAAATTCGATGCCGCTGTAGTCAACCTTGTACTCTCCAACAAGAATTTGTTCAGGAAAAACCAGTGGGAAATCCTGATCATCGAGTAGTTCACTACTGGCGTCTTTGGGGAGATACTCTGCAAAGGTATTAGTTGTTTTTTCTGCCCTGACTATGGCTTCCAGAGGAAAATTCAGGCGCATATTAACCCTGACATGATTGCGGTTCGTATACCAAGCAGCGGCAAAAGCCATGATTAGGAAAAAGACCCTGACTTCTAGTTTACGTGTTGTAGTCATGACTAACCCCAATGCCAACGAGCCAAAAAAGACGCTCAGCATCAGCAGCCTAAAAGGAAAATCCACGGTGGCCAGTTCGTTTGCCAACCGCCAAACAGGAGCTGAAATATCAAGCATGCCAATGATCGAAAGGCCGAAGAGACAGAGAACTCCTAAAGACAGCCACTTGTGCTCGTGAGTGCGCCTAAATATAACTGCCAATCCCAGCAGGCCGATACCCAGCCACTGGACAATCCCAACTTGAAAGGACAATTCTCCGTCTTTTGCATTTGTGGTGACCGGGCCATATCCCCAGGGGGAATATACCAATTGCTTAAAATTAACAAAATACCGCTCAAACAGCTCACTATAACCGTTGCCGGCAGCTCTAGAACCGATTTCCGGCAAATAGCTTAACATCGGTAATAAATAGAATCCAGCCAATAAACCGGCCAATACTGCCGACCCCAACAGATATAAAATATGCAGCTTTAAATCTTTTCCCCGGTTTTTAGCCAAGAGGACCAGCCCAAAGAGAGAAATAAAGGGAAGGATCATCACAAAAGTGATTAAATGGGAGAGCATAATTCCGGCAGCAGCTACCCCCGTTAAAACTACTCCCAAAACAGATTTCTCAGACAGTATCATCCAGAACCCTAAAAACAGGAGCGGCAGCAATGCCAAACTTAGGCTGGTGCCCACTGCGCCTGCCACCATGACGGCAAAAAACTGATAGGGTGCCCACATATAGGCAATTGCTGCCAGAAACGCAGCCATCTTATCACGGGATATCCGGAAAACCAGCAGATACATTGCCAGCCCCGCTCCAATAAAGGACTTGATAAATAAGCCTTTCAGTATGAACTCTATTGAAAATCCTGCCGCTACAAACGGGGCGCTTAATATCCAAGGTAAATGATAGGAAAAGTAAAAAAGTGGATAGCCAATACCTTCAGCAATTGGAAATATCCAGTTGGGCAAAAACATACCGGCTTTAAAGGCCTCTGAGTAGTGATAGAGCCTGGCAACCTGGTGCCAAATGTCATGGGCAGAAAACAAATCTGGCCCAAGAAGATCTTTCATGCCGAACAGCCCAGCCGCACATATTAAACCTATAACTGCTATGTGCCCGCACCAACCTTTTGTTGCAGACGAAATCTTCTCTGAAATATTAATCAATCCAGCCGTTTTGAACACAATCTTAATTAAATCATACTTGACCATGATATGATAGAGTTTATGATTTCTGTTGTCCTTGCTGTCCATAATGAGGAGAAAAACTTGCGCCAATGCCTTAATTCGGTCTCAAACTTTGCTGATGAAATTATTATAGCCGACGGAGAATCTACAGACGGTACTGTTGATATCGCCAAAGAATTTGACGCCAAAATTATTTCCACTACCAATAAACCAAATTTTCATATTAACAAGCAGATGGCAATGGATGCCGCAAATGGTGAAATTGTGCTTCAGCTGGATGCCGATGAAGCGGTAGATAATGAACTTAAGAAATTTATTTTAAAAGTTCATAAAAATCTTCAAGCAGGCAAAAAGCAGCCGGTAGCTTGGTGGCTCAAACGCAAAAATCTATTTTTAGGTCACTATTTAAGAAAAGGAGGTCAATACCCTGACCCCGTAATCAGGTTGTATGTAAACGGCTTTGCCTCTCTTCCTCAAAAAGATGTCCATGAGCAGATGGAAGTAGAGGGGGAAGTGGGCTGGGCTGAGGGCCACCTAATTCATTACAGCAACCCCAGTTTTTCTGACTATATGAGAAAATTTAATACGTATACTTCTTTTAAAGCCTCACAGCTCAAGGATGGGGGGGTTACCATTAGTTTTAAAAACAGTATGAACTATTTAATAGCTAAACCGCTTTTTACATTTTTACTTCTATTTTTCAGGCACAAAGGATTTGTTGATGGCGTTCCTGGATTTGTTTTTGCCATGATGAGCGGCTTGCATCATTTTTTTGCATACCTTAAGCTTTGGGAATTGTTTGAGCAGGAGAAGGCTGCCAAAGATTATGTTAAAAGTCCTAATTGATACTTCGCCCCTGTCCAGCGAACATGCCTTGCGCGGCGTTGGAACCTATACGCGACAGCTTACAGAGGCTCTCGAAAATATTGGCGGCATTGAGGTAATCCGCTCGTCAACCTTAGAGAAGGGCCAATCTGTGAAGGCAGACGTAACTCATTATCCATTTTTCGATCTTTTTTTTGACACCCTCCCCATGGATCTAATCAGGCCAACCGTGGTGACTATTCATGATGTAATTCCTCTCAAGTTTCCGGAGCAATACCCCTCAGGAATAAAAGGTAATTTAAGATTTAATAAACAGAAACTGGCTCTTCGTACAGTTAATGCAATTGTGACTGATTCTGAGGCTTCAAAGCGTGACATTATTGATCTACTTGGTGTTCCTGAATTCAAAGTCCATGTAATTTACTTGGCAGCCAGTCCTGATTTAGTTGCCCAGCCAGTAGCAAAGATTAAAGCTATCCGAAAAAAATATGGCCTTCCCCAAAAGTATGTCTTATATGTGGGCGACATTAACTATAATAAAAACATTCCTCAGCTAATAAAAATGGTGAAGTACCTAGATTCTGACATGAAATTGGTATGTGTCGGCAAAAATTTTGTGGCACAAGATATTCCGGAGTGGAGCTGGATAGAAACCCAGCTAGCATTGAGCGATGTGGCAGACAGGGTTATATTTCTAAACACAGTCCTTACCGATTCTTTAGAAGACTTGGCAGCAATTTACAGCGGTGCTGTTTGCTATATTCAACCTTCTTTATATGAAGGCTTTGGTTTGCCCGTTCTTGAAGCTATGCAGTGCCGTACTCCAGTAATAGCCTCTGATGTTTCTTCTCTGCCAGAAGTTGGCGGTGAACATGCCTTGTATCTTGAGCCGACTGCAGAGAAGCTGGCAGAGAAAGTAATGGAGGTAAACTCCTGGTCTAAAACTAAACGACTTGCATGGACTAGGGGCGCTTACAAATGGAGCCAAAATTTCAGTTGGGAAAAAACAGCTAAAAAAACTGCAGAGATTTACAAACAAATAGCCCGCAAGTAATCATGAAAAAAACCACAATCTGGATTTTGTCTGCTTTACTTTTCTGGTTTATTCTGCTCCAACTGACTGCTTTAAATGCCGGCCGGTTGGTGGCTTACGAACCTTCTTTTCCCTACGCTTACGACATCTTGGCCAAATTTAATTTACCTCAATGGTATTACTCCTGGGCTGGTTTTGATGGTGTCCACTATCTTACTATTGCCTTGAATGGTTATAAATATGCCGATTTAACTCAAGCCTTTTTTCCTCTGTTTCCTGGAATCTTGTCAGTTTTTGAGTCAATTGGCTTGAATCCGATTGCAGCAGGATTAATTTTAAACCTAACTTTACTGACTATGGCCTTGATACTGTTCTATAAATTGGTAAAACTTGACTTCAGTTATTCAGTAAGCAAAAAAGCTCTTTTGGCCTTGCTGTTGTTCCCAACCTCCTTCTTTTTCATCTCACTTTACACAGAGTCGCTGTTTCTGCTGACTGTAATCGGCGCCTTTCTGGCAGCCAGAAGGGGAAGATGGCTGCTGGCTGCTGGATTCACAATCTTGGCAACATCTTCAAGATTAGTCGGCATCATGCTTGTACCTGCCCTGATAATGGAACTCTATTTACAGAAAAATAACCAAGTCTTTTTAGTCGACCTAATTAAAGACATCAGAAACAATAAGTTTGTAGAAACTTTTGTTTCAACGGCCAAAAACAATCTTAGGACAATTGCCCTGATTGGCGGTGGCTCTTTGGGGCTAATAATTTATATGAGTTTCCTATACAGAGAGTTTGGAGACCCGCTTTATTTTTATCACGTCCAATCAGAGTTCGGTGGAGGAAGGCAGGAAAACCTGATTATGTATCCTCAAGTTGTTTGGAGATATATTAATATCCTCATCACAGCCCGCCCTTTTGACTGGAAATATTATTCTTATATCCTTGAAGCGATAGCCGGGGTAGGCGGCTTTTTTGGGCTAATGTATGCCCTTAAACATGTCCGGCTTTCATACGTTTTTTTCTCTCTGGGAATATTTATCATCCCCACCTTAACAGGAACCTTTTCCAGCCTGCCGCGCTATCTCTTGCCGGCTTTTGCCATATACATACTCTTGGCTAAGCTTCTTGAAACCCATACAATAAGCAGGTATACCTATTTCGGCATCTCAATGCTGCTTTTAGTCATTAATACGATGCTCTTTATCCAAGGATATTGGGTGTCATAAAAGGAAGATATGAAAATACTCGTTACCGGCGGCGCCGGCTTTATCGCCTCACATGTAGTAGATGCTTACGTAAACGCAGGCCATGAAGTGGTGGTAGTTGACAATCTTTCAACCGGACAGCTTGAGCATGTAAATCCCAACGCCAAGTTTCTTGAAGCAGATATTACCGATAAAAACCTCATCCAAGCGATAATTGATACCGAAAAGCCTGAGGTAATAAACCATCACGCTGCTCATATTCAAGTAGGAAATTCTGTAAAGGACCCCCAATTCGATGCTGAAACTAATATTATTGGGCTGCTTCATATTATGGAGGCTGCTAAAGACGCGGAAATCAAAAAAGTAATTATGGCCTCAACCGGCGGAGCAATGTACGGCAATAAACAAACGCCGTTTACTGAAGAAATGAAAGAGGAGCCGCTTTCCCCTTACGGCGTTTCAAAACGGGCGGGTGAGCTTTACCTTAACTACTATCACGAGCTCTACAATATACCTTACGTGGTCCTTCGCTATTCCAATGTTTATGGCCCTAGGCAAAACCCTCATGGTGAATCAGGTGTGATAGCAATTTTCTCTGAGTACATTGCTGAAGGCAAGCAGCCTATTATCAATGGCGACGGCACCCACACCCGCGACTATGTTTATATAGATGATGTGGTTAAAGCAAATGTTATGGCTTTGGATACCGATTTTGTCGGTGAGCTAAATATCGGCACAGCAACAGAAATTTCCACTAACGAAGTATTTGAAAAAGTTGTTGCTGAGTTTGAGGCAGATATTAAAAAAGAACACGGGCCTGAACGGCCAGGAGAGCAAATAACCAGCTCACTGGCCTATGAAAAAGCCAGAGAGTCGCTTGGCTGGACTCCCGAAGTGAACTTTGACGAAGGCGTGAAAAGAACGGTGGAGTGGTATAGAGGGAAAACTCATGGAAGCAATCAAAGCTGATACTGATTATTTTATTAACCAGCTTCAACATCTTCTTGAAATAGATGAGGACGAACCGGATAAAATCCTCCACAGTGAGGACGGGGCTTCTTCCAAATGGCGCACCGGCTGGTTCACAGTGGTAGCGGGCAATCTGAAAAACTTAGTATATTTTGGCTTGGTAGATGACCCTTCGATAATAGAAATAATCAATAAAGCTGGTGAAGCCTGGATAAATCCAGCATTTACAACAAAACCACTTACAACAAGAAAAGACATAGACCAAGGTAAAAGAGTGTTAGAAATAGTTTTAGATCATCTTAAATCTAAGAAAAGCAGCTAGCCTTCTACATTTTCCGCAACCAATTTCCATATATTGAAATTTGTGATGCTTCGCAGCCAGCATCAACCCGCCCGTCTCCCGCACCACCCCTGCGTCAACAACCATTGAGGCAGGGGAGGGAAGACTTAATATTTTGAGATTGCCGGACAGCGCTACTTACTTTCTTCAAACTGGGAAAAAAGCCTAAACTCGTATGCCATAAACCGGGGCAGCTCCTGGCACAGCAAATTTAAACCGGCATCGTCGTAAATGCTTTTAAGCAAATCGGTGTTCACAGCTTGATTCTGCCGGACTGCAGAGGAAGACTGATCCAAATATCTTTCCAGCACTTTAACTCCGAATGGTGTCAGTAATTCATTTGGTGCTCCGCGGTTAATTAAAGCAGCCACCAATATTTCTGCATCAAAGCTTACTTTAGACTTCTCAACCTTGTGCAGGAGCTCAGAAACCGGTGTAGAATAGTAAAAATAGTGTTCAAGCCCAGGCGAGGAGCTCCTAAAAGGCTTTAAAAACAGCTTTTCAATCTCATCCGCGGTGAATGAATCATAGCCTAAGGTGCTGATTATGAATTGATCAACCGATTCGGCTGTTTCAGCATCCTGATGCATTGAATCAACTAATTTGTACGCAACTTTCTTTAGCATTGACTCCGTTTGCCCGCTTCGCTTACGGTTTCTAAAGTGCGGTTCAGCTTTTTCCAATGCAGCGCGAAGCGAAGAAGGATCTGCGCGCAGAGCTTGTTCCAGAGCGTTCAAAATTGCTTTAAAGCCATTTGGCTTTTCGCCATTTTTAATTGATGCAGCTTCTGCCTTTACCTCGGTTTCATCTTTTCCTGCCAAGTCCAAGTGTTGCACCCATTCTCGCTTACCATGCTGCTCTAACAACTTTGCAAATCGCTTCGAAGAACCAAACTCTTTGTTGGACATAATTACCAAGTATGGTAATAGATCATCTTCAGACAACAGTTCAAGCAATTCCAGCCAAACCGGCCTGCCGGTGGAGAACTTTTCTTTCAGCAAACCATTTTTGCCCGCGTAGCGGCGGATAACCTGAACAACCATCGGGCTTGGATGTGCCGTACTCTGCAGCCTGCGCAGGATAGCCTTTATCTCTTTTGCTTGAACATTTGAAAGAATTTCTTCAGCTTGGCGCCCAAACTGAGCAGTAAAAGTACCTGTTCTGCCGTTGGTGCCGGGGAGTAAATGCCTTATCTGCAAATAAAACAACATCAGTTCATTGGAAATAACCTCCTGATGAGTGCCCTCCTGCAGGGCATAGCTCCAATGCTTAGCGCAGAGATCATATAGAGGTTTAAAGTCTTCCTGCTGAACACCGGCTATTTCCTCAGCATCCTGGCCATAACCTAGATAAGCCAATTGAAGCTCAGCCACAAATTCTAGCACAGTGCGCGATACTCTTGAATCACCTTGCGGCAGCTTGCTTAACGCCTCTATTGCATATAACAGCCAGAGATCGCGGTTTTTTGAAACAAAGCCATCCGGCAGTTTTAAAGCTGCGGATATTTCCAAAGCATACTCTGCTGCCAACTGCTCAGGGGCATTGGCTAAAAATGGAATGAGTTGCTCTGGATCAGCCAATACTTCAAGGCTAATAGACTGCTCTCTGCTGCGGGTGAATAGCTGGCGGTTTATTGCTCTTATATCAGTCTCTTTATGCTTGCTCATTTATCCTTTTGTTTTAGGTTGTATGAATTCTATCACTCCTTGCCAGAAGTACCAAATCGTATAATAATCTGATAGACCCTGCCTCATCAATAATGCCAAAAAAACTTGCGCCAACTACCTGGATAATTGTCCCTAGCCTCAATGAAGCCAAGGATCTTCCAACTGTACTCAAAGCTATTAAGAAATATACTAAAAACTTTATTGTCATCGATGACGGCTCCTCTGATCAGTCAGCCGCAGTTGCCCGCCGCTATACCCCATATGTTTTCCGCCATGAAATTAACCTCGGCAAGGGAGCAGCATTAATGACCGGCTGCCAGTATGCCTTTAATGATAAAAAAGCCCAAGCTGTTATTTTTATAGACAGTGACAATCAGCATAATCCGGATCATCTGGCTAGTTTTCAAAAGGAGCTTGGCGATGGCCATGATATTGTTTTCGGTGTCCGGGATTTTACCAAGGACATGCCTCTCATTAAGATTATGGCCAACCGCTTTTCCTCTTGGATGATTTATGTGCTCTTTGGCAGTTATATTCCGGATATTCCCAGCGGCTACAAGGCTCTTTCTCGGAAAGGCTTTCAAAAGATAGCCTGGTCCAGCAGCGATTATGCAGTTGAATTGGAAATTGCCGCCAGAGTGGCTAAGTACAAGCTTAATTTTGCCACCATTCCGATAGATACCATCTATCTTGATTATGAGCGGGGCATGACAGTGCTTCATGTGATAAAAATGATTAGTAAGGTAATAAGCTGGAGGGTAAGCCTATGAGTATTTTCCAAGTAATAGCAGTGCTGTTTGCACTCTTTATGCTTTATGTGATTAAGCTGCACCGAAACCGCAGAAGCATTGCCCAAACAGAAGCGTTTTTGTGGTTCTCTCTCTGGCTGTTGTTTATTGTCATCGCAATTTTTCCAGATTTGTTACTTGGCATCGCCCATGCCCTAACTTTCCAAAGAGTTTTCGACCTTTTAGTGGTCGCTGCTTTTATGATCTTGAGCGTGATGGTTTTTCTTGGCTACTTTAGGCAAAAGCGGCTGGAAGAAAGGCTGGAGCGTTATGTTAGAAAATCCGCTCTGGACAAAGGCAAAAAACAGCTAGTAAAGTAGTGAGATAAAGCCATGAGCAGCCAAGTTTCCTTTTATATTGTGACACCTTCCTATAATCAGGCGGTTTTCCTCAGGGAGACATTAGAGAGTGTCCGTTCTCAATCCGGCGACTTTAATTTAAGCTATTTTGTGGCTGACGGCGGATCGAATGATGGCAGTAAAGAGATTTTGAAGCAGTTTAAGAGCAAGCTTGAGTATGTCTCAGAGAAGGACAGGGGGCAGACTGATGCTATTAACAAAGGGGTGAGATGGGCGCTTGAGAAGGCTAAAACTGACAAAGCCAAGATTAAGCTTTTTGCTTACATAAATTCCGATGACTACTATCTGCCCGGAGCCTTTGCTAAAGTGGCTGAAGCAGCTCTGGCACACCCAGAAAAAAAATGGTTTGTAGGCGATACCCGGATTATTGACGCCAATGGCCAGAGAATTCAAAAAAGCATTCAATTATATAAAAGTTTCTGGCGGAGATTGTACAGCCGGCGCGTCCTTGAGATTCTCAATCCAATTCCTCAACCGGCCACTTTTATCAGGCTTGAGGCACTGCAAAAACTGGGTGCATTTGATACGGAGCTCAAATATGTCATGGATTATGAGTACTGGCTCCGGCTGCAGCAAGTTTTTGGCAGCCCTGCATTTATTGGACCAGAACTGGCTGCCTTCCGCATTCACCAGCTCTCCAAAGGGGGTGGGGGATACCGCCAGCAGTTCGCAGAAGAGCTTGAGGCTGCCCAAAAACACGGTGCTGGCTTCATATCCCTTACTCTTCACCGGCTACACAATAAACTTATTAATTCTGTATATAGCGTCATCAAGCGCGATTTACTATAATGCCGGGTATGAACCCTGACTTCTGGAAAGATAAGCGTGTAGTGGTGACCGGCGGAGCCGGCTTTTTAGGCTCTCACCTGGTGCGGATGATCGAAGAGCTTGGGCCAGAAGAGATTGTTGTTCCCCGTTCCCAAGAACATGATCTCAGGTACAAGGATGTGTGCGCCGAAGTGGTCAAGGGAGCGGATATCGTCATCCACCTGGCTGCCAATGTCGGCGGCATCGGCTACAACCTTGAGTATCCGGGGACGCTCTTTTATGACAATCTCCTGATGGGCGTGCACCTGATGGAGGAGGCGCGCAAGGCCAAGGTCGGCAAGTTCGTAGCCCTCGGCACTATCTGCGCCTATCCCAAGTACACTCCGGTTCCTTTCCGGGAGGAAGAGCTCTGGAACGGCTATCCGGAGGAAACCAATGCTCCGTACGGCCTGGCCAAGAAAATGATGCTTGTCCAATCGACCGCTTACAGGGATCAGTACGGCTTCAATTCTATCTTTCTGCTGCCGGTTAATCTGTATGGCCCGGGGGACAACTTTGACCCCAAGTCTTCACATGTCATTCCGGCACTGATCCGCAAGTTTGTGGAAGCCAAGGAGAGCGGGGCAGAGGAAGTAGTGGTCTGGGGCACCGGCAAACCGACACGAGAATTTTTATACGTAGAGGACGCAGCAAGAGGTATTATTCTAGCTACAGAAAAGTATGACAAATCAGATCCGGTCAATTTAGGCTCCAGTTTTGAGATCTCTATTGCTGATTTGGCAGAGACGGTTAAGAAAGTGGTTGGGTATGAAGGCAGGATTGTGTTTGATGAGAGCAAGCCGGATGGGCAGCCGAGGAGGAAGCTGGATGTGAGTAAGGCGAGGGAGGAGTTTGGGTTTGAGAGTGAGGCGAGGTTTGAGGAGGGATTGAGAAAAGCTGTGGAGTGGTACCAAGTACACCATTCTTAATGAATATTTTACAAGTATCTTCCTTTCTATATCCTGCACTTGCTTACGGCGGCACTGCTAAAGTGGTGTATGACCTGTCTCAAGAGCTCTCCAAAAATCATCAGGTAACAGTATATACCACTGATTCTTTTAATAATTCTCGAAGGCTCACTGAACAGGAAAAACTGCAGAGTAGTGAGTCTTTCACCATTAGGTATTTTAAAAACATCTTAAACTCATGGGCATATAACCTGCGTTTTGTCACTGCCTTTGGTATGGTTTGGTATTTTTTATGGAATCACAAATCTTATGATGTGGTGCATATTCACGACATCTACCTCTTCCCACAGCTAATGATTGCCTACCTGTGCCTGCTTTTTAATAAACCGCTCATTTATTCCCCACACGGAGTGCTTGACCCTATTCGCTCAGAGAAAAGAGGGTTGATTAAAAGGTTGCTATGGCCCAGTGCAAAATATGTATTAGCTCACTCACAAGAAGTCGTCGCCACTTCCAAGAAAGAAAAAGCTGATTTAGAGCAGTTGGGACTCAATAATGTGGTGGTAGTACCTAATGGTGTTGCTTTTGAGGCTGTAGAGGCATCTAACAAGTACAGCGCATTTGAAAACACCAAAAAGCTGGTACTCTTATATATTGGCAAACTCCATCCGCAGAAAGGGCTTGTAGATTTGGTAGAATCGCTTACAGATTTTCAGGATGAGTATCTACTATTATTAGCTGGGCCCGATGATGGAGCTAAAGCACAGGTAGAAGCCATTATTAAAAGCAACCACTTGAGTAACGTGGAGTTTTTGGGTTTTGTTGACTCGGCTGAAAAAGAAGAACTTTTTAAACTGGCAGATGCTTTTGTCTACCCCTCACATACAGAGGGGTTCTCGATTAGTATTTTAGAAGCACTTTCGCATGGATTGCCAGCAGTTGTTACTAAAGCATGCAATTTTCCTGAAGTCGAGCAAAAGAGAGCTGGGTTTGTATTAAATAATCAAGACCTCACTGGAGAACTAGTAAATACTTGGAAAAAACTGAAAAATAAAAAAGGGCAATTAACCGTAATGAAACAAAATGCCAAAGAACTCATTAATAGAGCATACTCAATTGAGAAAATGGCGGGTAGAATGACAGATATCTATGAAGCTGCGTAAGCCAATACTTGGTATTGTCCCATATGTTTTAATTGTCTTATTAGTACTTGGTGCTGAGTTTATTCAAGTTCCATATTTTCCACTGATATCTGTAGTACTATTTTGGCTGAGCATTGTTTACCTACCATTTCCAAAAAAAATAGCAGCTAGAATTCAACAAACCCCACTTGTATACTTACTTCCCATCTATTCTTTTATAGTTTACCTAATCATTCGGGTAATTAATCCTTACAATCTCTATCGATTTCAAGTCATCAAAGATTTTTGTCAAATAAATTCTCAAGCCTGCGGCAATGCTTCAGAGTGGTTTTATACCCTCAAGATCTACCGGCTAGTTACTCTTTCTCCACAGGTGTTTTTCTATCTCGGTGGAGTAATGCTGCTCATTTATTATCATGCTGAAATTCGGCAGTGGGTGAAGAAAACCGCAAGCGGACAGGACATCATTTCACAGTTTTTCTTTTTATTGCTTTTTATCCTAATTATAAATCATGGAGCTGGTGCCTTTAATACCATAGTAAATGGATTTGTTAAAACTACCTATGCCATAGATACTCAGCGCAATGAGCGTTTTGAGGAACACTTTGGCGGCAGGCAATCTATTGGCTTTATTTATTCTTTTGCCGAATTCATAAATAAATATGTGCATGAAAATGAAATTTTGTTTATTCCCCCGCAATCGGGCTCATTTGTAATTGAGGGTAACGCACAATACATTCGTTACTTTATTTATCCTAGAAAAACAACTTCTGCAGAAATAATTGAGGGTACTGAAATACCTGAAGATGCGGATTGGATACTCATTACTTATGGTCTTGACTGGCATCAAGAGCATGTTTGGCCACGATTTACAATTCCGTCAGAAGACATTGAAAGAATTTATTTACTTGATAGACCCACAGGAGAAGTTACTGAACTGGAAAACACGGAATACACCCCATCATATGAAACTGAACAGTATGGTTTAATTAAACTTAAAGAATAATATGACTCATATTTTATTTGCGATTATCATTGTAGTAATATCAATAGTAGGCGTATTATTTTCATTGCTTTTTACAGGAAAGAAGCTCAATATCGAATCTATTGGTCTTTCCATGCTTCTAGGTCCACTAGCTGTTACATATACTCACTTTCTGGCATATCAATACTTAGATGTTCCATTCAACCTTAGAACTTTATTCGTCGTAATTGCCGGCTTAGTGCTTATTGGTATCCTGCTGTTATTCTTGCATGGCCAAAAACTCAGATTAGATATAAGACAGAGCACAGTCCGCTCTTTTTCTAAGCCGGCCAAGCTTCTCATTGGCGTAATTTCGCTTGTTATTGGCTTCGTATGGTTACAAAATTTGGTATGGCCAATTTTTGAATGGGACGCATTAACGCTCTATGATTTTAGAGGCAGAATCTTAGCCACCGAGGGTATGTTTACTCAGGACATACTTACAAAATACTTTTTTGGTTATCCACCGTTTACCTCATTGCTACATAGTTATGGATACATGGCAGGCGTAGTCTATATAAAAATCTGGTATGCATATTTATATACTGGCTTAATCCTCACCTTTTACGCTTGGTTGCGAAAAGACACCACGCGAATGCTGGCGTTGTTTGGGGCCTTGCTACTAGCAATTTCCCCCCATATCTTAAGCCATGGTCTCATCGCCTACACCAATTTACCCTATGCACTCTATTTTTCATTGGGAAGTCTTTATATTTTAGACTGGCTGAAATCGGATAGTAGGGCAGCGTTACTGGTTGGGAGCATTATGGTTGCCGGGAGTAGCTGGGTACGCTTAACAGAACCATTTTGGGTAATAGCCATTTTACTTATAATTGCAGGGGTAGCATGGAAGAAAAAAGAAATTATAACTGGAGTATTTGCAGTGTTCTTGATTATTTTTGCACGTCAACCGTGGCTGCAGTTTCGAGCAGCTATTCATGACCTCAACACCAGCACTGCATTGAATCAGGTAGTGAATAATGTTAATAAAGGCAGCGATAGCTATTTACAGTATTTATATAGCGTTCCAGAAGTAATTCCCTTTGTAGCTGAAGCGTTAGAGAAAGTAGTTGCTACATTTATTCTTCTACTGCTACTAAGTTTGATGATAGTTGTTAAGAACCGAGACTACAATTTATTGCGATATCATATTGTCTGGCTAGCTGCTGTAGGGATAATTCTCTACGGAACCTTTGCACTCAGTGTTTCAACAGACTATTGGAACAAAATACCTGGCTCACTCACGAGAATGAGTATATTTTTGGTGATTTTCTTTGTTGCCATTATTATAAAAACAACGCAACTAAGTCTAAATGAGTCTACAAAATGAAAACTATAATCCTACACAATATCATCTCTAATAATTCGGTATATAAACTATCAAGCTATATTAAAAGACATAAAGAAGAGTTGGGAAATGTTGAGGTATGGTTTTGTGCTGAGACTGAGGACAATAGACAATGGACGCTGCAAGAAGAGATAGATTTTGAGTACACTGTACTTAGTGGTAATGAAATAAAGTTACGAGGAAAAGACCTTTTTACCTATTTTATAAACTGGAACATCTGGAAAAAACTTACTGCAGCTAATCCGGATAGATTAATCATCAACGGCTGGGACCAGTTTGCCTACCAACTCTCATTTTTTTGGGGCTGGCTCTATAAAAAGAAGCTCACACTGTGGAGTGGCAGCACTAAATACGAAAAAAGTTGGAGGAGAACACTCACAAAGCCATTGGTGAGGTGGTTTGTGTGGACTAGTGACAATTATATTGCCTATGGCACTAGAGCAAAGGAATATTTAGTTTCCCTCGGTGCTCAAAGAGATAAAATTGAGATCTTTCTGAATGATGTCAATAAAGAGTACTTTACAACCCAGGCAAAGAAATTACGATTCCAAAAGGAAGTATTAGTATTAAAGGAAAAATATGGACTTACACAACAATTTAACTTGCTTTTTGTTGGGCAGTTTATTGAACGTAAAGGGATTCTAGATCTTTTGCAAACATATTGTAACTTAAAAG
This sequence comes from uncultured Pseudomonadales bacterium, assembly GCA_964455555.1. Classification (GTDB taxonomy): domain Bacteria; phylum Patescibacteriota; class Microgenomatia; order UBA1400; family PJMF01; genus UBA1370. The sequence goes on from CAYVXV010000002.1 coordinate 94,318, forward strand.
AGAGTGGCACGATTGATAAGTGGGGGTTAGTTTTAGTTGGGTCTGGACTGCTTGAAGAGAAAATGGGAGCTATAATTAAAGCAAGAAAAATTAAAGATGTGGTATTTCTTGGGCATGTGGATCAGTACGACTTGCCTGAGGTGTACGCAATATGCGATATCTTGGTGTTGCCCTCCCGTGAAGAAGTGTGGGGGCTTGTGGTGAACGAGGCATTGTATTCTGGATTGACAGTTGTTGTCTCAAACGCGTGCGGATGTGTGCCAGATATTGTACAAGAACATAAAAAGGGTTACACTTTTAAAATAGAAAACGAGTAAGTATGAAAAAGATTAGTGTTATAGGTTTGGGGTATGTTGGCCTTCCCACCCTAGTAGCAATTGCAAAATCTGAAAAATTTGAGGCTGTAGGTCTTGATGTAGATAAGAATAAGATTAAACAAATTAATGATGGCAATTGTCCAATTGACGATGATATTGTTGCTGAATATCTTAAATTTCATTCATTACATGTAAGCACAGACCCTAAAATTATAAAAGATAGTGATGTATTTATTATTTGTGTACCTACTCCAATATATGACGATTATTTACCAAACTATGAGTATGTTTTAGCTGCATCAAGTACGGTTGCAAAATATATAACAAAAGGCAGTCACGTAGTGCTTGAATCTACGGTCAACCCAGGTACTTCTGAAGAGCTAGTAGTGCCCCTACTCAATAAAGAAGCCAGGCTTACGGCAGGAAAAGATTTTAATGTTACCCACTGCCCTGAAAGAATAAATCCAGGGGATAATAAGTGGACTATTTACAATATAAATCGTAATATTGGCTCAATTGATCAAAAACTTAATCATGAAATTGCTGAAATATACAGGCAGTTTTTACCCGAAATTGAGGTAAATGAAGTAAGTGAACTAAAAATTGCTGAGTCTACAAAAATACTTGAAAACACCTATCGTGATGTTAATATTGCCCTCGTAAATGAAATTGCAAAATCATTTGATGTACTAGGCATTGACCTGAAAGAAACCATAGATGCATCGGCTAATAAACCATTTGGCTACATGCCGCATTGGCCAGGATGTGGTGTTGGTGGACACTGCATTGCAGTAGATCCTTATTTCCTTATAGATAGAGCAGCCAGAAGCGGGTTTAACCATGAATTTCTAAAGCTGGCACGTGATATTAATAACAGTATGCCTGAATATACTGTTCGAAAACTGATTCTAACCCTAAACAAGTTGGGCATGCCAGTTAGGGGTACTAAAGTCGGACTCCTTGGCTTAACTTATAAACCAGACGTAGCAGATACAAGAGAAAGCCCGGCATTTCAAATTCTCTGGCGATTAGAAAAGCTTTATGCTGATGTAACTACCTATGATCCATACGTAAAATCTGATACTGATAATTTAGAAGAAATTGTTAGCTCATCAACTGCCCTAGTTATTGCAACAAATCATGATGTGATAGAAGCTAATCTTCTGAAACTGCTTAAAGATTCTAAGGTAAAGATCGTAATTGATGGACGAAACTGTCTAGACAAAAATTTAGTTAAAGAGCTAGGTATAGAATACAAGGGAATAGGAAGACAGTAATGAAAAAGATAAGTGTGGGTGTTATTGGTCTTGGAAGAATTTCACCTCGGCATATTGCAGATTCTATCGATAAAATTGAGGCATTAGAACTTGCGGCCGTATGTGACATCGACGAGAGTACTTTTGAGCCATATCAAAACAGAGATATAGCATTTTACACTGGTTACAATGACCTCATTAACGATAATAATGTGGACGTGGTTGCTATCGCCACCCCCAATGGATACCACTTTGAAATGGCTAAAGCAGTGGCTAAGGCTGGAAAGCACTGTGTATTGGAAAAACCTATAACCCAAGATCAAGAGACCGCACAACAACTCGTTGAGATTTTTGGAAATAGTGATGGCATTTTGTTTCCAGTTCTCCAAGTTCGCTTTAATCCAGTAATACAAAAAATTAAAGAGGTAATAAAAAATAATAACTTAGGTAAATTATTTTCTGCAACTTTAACTATCAGGTGGACCAGACCTCAGGAATATTTTGATGAGAGCGATTGGAAGGGAACAAAGGATATGGATGGTGGTTCATTGCTTACCCAAGCCATCCATTACATTGATGCTACGCAATATATATTGGGTCCTGTAGATTCAGCCTTTGGAACAGTAGAAACAGCAGTAAGAGATATTGAAACTGAAGATACAGTTAAAGCACTTTTGTCTTTTAAAAATGGTTTTAACGGTCTCCTAGAATTTACAGTAGCAACATATCCACATAATTTAGAGTCTTCACTCATGATAATGGGAGAGACCGGAACTGTTAAAATTGGTGGTAAAGCTATGAATGAGCTCGAAGAGTGGCTGGTGGAAAATATGCCGCGGCCAAGTATTGAAAAGGGCTTAGATCCTAACGTATACGCCGGCGGCAAGTATACCGGCTCCTGTCCCAATCATTATAGAATTTACGAAAATGTGGTTGAGGTGCTTCAACATGAGAAAAAACCATATATTTCTGGACAAGATGCTGTACATGCCATCGAAATTATTCGTGCCATTAAGTCCTCATCCAGCTCAGGAAAGGTTGAGAAAATATGATGGAGGACTACTTTGCACACCAGTCTGCATTCATTGATGAAGGAGCGAATGTTGGTAAAGGAGCACGGATTTGGCATAACACGCATGTAACAGAAACTGCCATAATTGGGGAGAAATCCAATGTTGGGCAGAATTGCTTCGTGGCAGGAAAAGTTGGTAATAACTGCAAGCTGCAAAATAATGTTAACGTGTACCAAGGTGTCAAATTGGGCAATTATGTATTTTGCGGCCCATCTATGACCTTTACCAATGATAAGTCTCCAAGAGCTCAATTTCCAAAAAATGGAGAGTATTTAGCAACAACAGTAGGTAATAATGTTACTTTTGGTGCTGGCTCTGTAATTCTTTCTAACATTTCCATAGGAGACTGGGCATTTATTGGTGCAGGCGCAGTTGTCACTAAAGATGTGCTAGATTACGCTTTAATAGTTGGCAATCCTGGAAAACAAATTGGCTGGGCATGTGAGTGTGGCTTATCTCTAGGGAATATGCATGATTCGGTTGTATGCAACAATTGCGGGAAAACATATCAACTCAATGATAAGAAGGAACTTAAAAGAGTATGAGCAGAATTCCAATGGTAGATCTACAAGCTCAATATCAAAGTATTAAAGATGAAATTGATGCTGCTTTTTCTTCAGTAATTTCCGACACCGCCTTTGTTGGCGGAAAATACGTTAAACAGTTTGAAGAAGATTTGGCTGAGTATTTATCTGTACCGTATGTTATTGGAGTAAATTCGGGGACAGACGCACTCTTTCTTTCGCTTAAGGCACTTAATATAGGGAAGGGTGATGAAGTCATTACCACACCATTTACTTTCTTTGCTACTGCGGAAGTTATTGCCCAAACCGGTGCCACTCCCGTTTTTGTTGATATTAATCCTAATACATTTAACATTAATGTTGATTTAATAGAAGAAGCCATAACCAAAAATACCAAAGCAATTATACCTGTACATCTTTATGGTTTACCTGCAGAAATGAGTAAGCTAATGAAGATTGCAGATAAACATAAGCTTGAGGTAATCGAGGACGCATGTCAAGCTATTGGTGCAAGAATTGGCAATAAAAGGGTTGGTACTATTGGCACTACTGGGTGCTTTAGCTTTTTTCCTTCAAAGAATTTAGGTGCCTATGGAGATGGCGGTGCTGTTGTAACACATGATAAAAACATATATAACAAAATTATTAAACTAAGAAATCATGGTTCTAAAAAGAAATACTTTAATGAAGAACTTGGGTTTAGCAGCAGATTAGATGGGCTACAGGCAGCAATACTGAGTGCAAAGCTGCCCTATTTAGATAAATGGAATGAACTACGAAGACACCATGCTCAGGGCTATTCAAAAGCACTAGCAGAAAATGAATCCCTGACTACTCCGAAATATGATTTTGATTCAGATAAGTACCATGTCTTTCATCAATACACAATTAGAACTGAAAATAGAAGTAGAATACAAAACATCCTAGTTGAAAATGGTATCGATAGTATGATCTATTATCCTGTACCCCTTCATCTTCTTCCTGCATTTGAGTACCTTGGTTATACAGAGGGGGATTTTCCAGAAGCTGAAAAGGCAAGTAGTGCAGTGTTAAGTTTGCCGATGTATCCAGAATTACAACAAAGTATTATCTCCATAATTACTGGCTCGATACAGTGAAAATTTTTACTGGTTATACAAATATTGCAGGGCACAGCAGTAGTCTAGTAACGGAGCTGAGAAAGCGGAATATAGTAGCAACATTTATTTCATTTTCTCCACATAAATATGGTTACGATAGTAGTTTCCCTACATTAAATATTGAAAGATTTCAACTATCTCAAAAAAGCATGTTTTCTCTTTCTGGTTTTATATCGAGACTTGAACTTTTAATCGTATTGATTGTGAATTTTATTAAAATAGGTTCAAATCATGACACCTTTGTTTTTTGGGCGGGAAAATCTTTGTTGCCAGGAAATCTTGACCTACCCATTTTAAAATTACTAAAAAAAAATGTGATTATGATATTTGTTGGTACCTTTGCCCGAGGTGGAGAATTTTCAAAACTGATTCAGGAAAGACCTTTCTCACCTTATTCAAATTATAAGCCAAATAGATTAATGGAATTTAGAAGGTCATTACAAATTAGGTTTATTGAAGTATTTTCAGATATTAGATATGCTCAAAAAGAATATGATCATTTTTTAACAAAGGACTATTTTAAGTATTTTCAGCCTTTTCCTACATACAGTAAAACTAATAGTAGAAATACATCAAATAGATTTAAAATAACCCATAGCCCTAGTAATCGTCATATTAAAGGAACTGAATATGTAATTAGTGCCATAAATAAACTTAATAACTTTTATGATTTTGATTTTGAACTTCTTGAGAACATTCCTAATGATGAAGTTATCAAAAAATTATCTTCCAGTTCATTACATATTGACCAACTCCTACTTGGAGGCTATGGCACATCAGCTATTGAAGCAATGTCATTTGGAATACCTGTTGTTGCAAACATTAGTTGCATTGATAACAAAAGCAGTTGCCCTATCATACATGCAACACCAGATACATTATATGAGGTAATTGAAGATATTATTGTTAATAATAAAATTCCAGACAGCAAAACTTTGCAAAGATATGTTTTTAAGAATCACGATATTGAAATATTTACAAATAGGTTAGTGAGTGATATTCATGAAATTGAGTCGTAATTCTCAATATGTTTTACGATTTTTGCTGGAACTCCCGCAAGTATTACATTCTCTTCCTTGAAAGATTTTGTTACTACCGCACCAGCAGCAACTATTGTATGTTCCCCTATTTCAACTTCTGGCAATATCACAGCATTTGCACCAATCCAGCAATTTGATTTTATTTTGATTGGTTTAGCTCTGTTCCATATTTTAAAATTATTAACGTCATGGTTTGCTGAAATAATTTTTACACCTGGTCCAATGTAAATATTATCTTGTAATACAATTCCATTAGCAGCCTGAGTGTAGCATCCGGGCATAAATCCTGGATAATATTTAGACTTGCCCATGGTAATTTTGTTGTGGCTTGTGACAATAGACGACCAGTGTACTAACCAAGGGACATTTCCATTTATTCTTAGAATTCTTTGAAATAAGTAATATTGAAAATACTTGGAAAATCCTAAAGACATAACTTTAGGTGGCAAAATTTTTTTTATGATTGTTTTTAGTAAAAGTTTCATATTCTAATGGTTTTTCTAAGTATATAGATTTAAGAGAATTTTTTCTTCCATTTCCCAATTAAATAATTTTCTTGCTGAAATAGCTTTTGCCTCCTGTTTGTGGACTGCTATTTTATTTAATTGATTTAATAATTCCCCCAATTGTTCTTCATGTGGGGAAATAATCCAGCCACATTGATACTCTTCGACAATATTTTTCATTTCAGGGAAATCACTAACTATTATTGGAGTACCACCATGGAGATACTCAAATATTTTATTGGGGAGTGATAGGTATACATTTTTACTGGTAGCTTTTGAAATATTAAACCCCACATCAAATTCAGAAGTGATGGAGGATATATCCTCCATAGGAACTGGAGGATGAAAATGTATATTTGAAAATCTATTACTATATGAAATAACTTTACTTTCCATCGAACCAAAACCTACAAATACAATATGGTGAGAAGTATTTTTACTAAAAGTTTCTAAAAGCAAATCAATATTTCTATTTGCTCCAAACATTCCAATAAGACCGAATAGGAGCCCATCTTTTTTTATGCCATACTTCTTTTTTAAATTATACTTACTGTTCTTAGGCTGCTTATAGATAGGGATATTTCGAATTACATGAATTTGACTTTTAGGAATTGAGTACAATTCAATATATTTATTACGTATTGAATTATTTACAACTATGATTGAATCAATAAATCGTAACGATATTTTTTCAATAATATAGAAAAATTTGAGAATATAAGAAGGTTCATCTCGTTCAGTTTCTAGTTCATGTGCATCGTAAATTAATTTACTACCTAAGATAAGCTTGGTTGTGACTCCTATTAGCAATGTTTCTGTATTGTGACAATGAACTACCTGCGGCTTTTTTAAGACTACTTGAAAAAATGCCATGAATTGCCATAGCAAGTATGAAATGTGTTGGAATACGCTTCCAGGATTAAATAGGTGTGAAAGATTATTAAGTCGTAGTATCTTAGTCTTATTATTTAATTTTGTAATTTGAGGCAACTTTTTATCACGAAGAGCAGTAATAAGGTATAACTTCTCTGCGGAGTCTAAACCAGAGATGCTTTTCAACTCTTTTAATATCCTAGAGTCAAACTCCATAAAGTCATAGGTTAGGTGTACAACAGTCATTTGAGAAGTGCCCTTGCAATCTTTTCAGAACTTTTTCCATCACCATACAAATTATTTTCCATTTCCATTACTTGCAGTATTTTATCGACTTTACTTTGTATATCTGCTGGTTCAGAAAGTATATTCCATCCTAGTTCAATTAATTCTCTCCACGCCGTGTCTTCCATAATTACAATAGCTCTCTTTTTTGCAAAATAGGCTTCTTTTTGCAAACCACCACTATCAGTTAAAACAAATGCACAGTTTTGTAATAAACCCATAATTTCAAAGTACCCTACGGGTTCAATTACCTTGACATTATTTAGTAATCCATCTAATTTAAATGAGTTAATCCTTTTCTTTGTTCTTGGATGTATGGGTAATACTATTTGGTAATCGTTGGCCAACTTATTTAATTGAGATAATATTATTCTTAAAGTTCTCTTATTATCTACGTTAAAATCTCGATGCAATGTACATAAAATGTATTTATTGGCTTCAAGTCCCAATTTTTTTGGAAACTTCTTATTAAATTGAGGCTCAAGTTTTAGATATAAATCATACATAACATCACCAGTTAAATAAACGTTATTTGAAATATTTTCTCTTCTTAAGTTGTCTACACATAATTTGCTTGGTGCAAAGTGCATCGTAGACAAGTGATCAGTCATTACTCGATTAATTTCTTCAGGCATATCGTTTGGACTCATTCTTAAGCCTGCTTCAACATGTGCAACATCAATTTTCATTTTTCTCGCCACTAGAGCGCCTGCCGCAGTAGTGTTGGTATCACCATACACTACAACCATGTCTGGCTTTTCTTTGGAAACAACCTCTTCAAAAGATCTCATTATTTCAGCCGTCATTACTGCATGGGAGGCTGACCCAATGTTTAGGTTGTATTTAGGTGAATGTATTTTAAGATGATCGAAAAAAACATCAGATAAAATCCTGTCATAATGCTGACCAGAGTTTACTAATACTTCCTCAATTCCCCGCTCAAGAAATTTTGGCTGAACTGCTGCTTCTTTTATAAATTGTGGCCGTGCGCCAACTAGTGAAATTATTTTCATAGAAATTATATTAGTTTTTAAATTTTAATTTTTTTGTGATTAAACTAACTGTATACACCACGTCGTTTCGCAATTCCTTTTGTATTAAAATAAAAGTGGTAAAAATAAGAGTGTAAACTCCTCCTGCAACTAAGATTTGAGGAAGACCTCTTGGATCAGGTTTTAAAATATACACAAATAAAACAACAGTTACTAATAAACCAATCAACTTTACATATATACTCAATGGGATTTTAAAACTCACCATCGTACTAATCAAAAATAAATTTCCAAGCATACTAAACAAATAAATTAATAATCCACTCCATACAGCACCAATTAATCCAAATTGACTAACTAAAATGGTGCCTGCAATTATACTAAGGATAACAGCCCCGATTGCAATATATAGCCTTTCTTTTATTAGTCCCAATCCCGAAACAATGGTGCTTAAAAAACCATTTATTAGGTATATTATGAATCCAATTGCCATAATTCTCAAAGGTACGCTGGCGATACTCATCCACTTAGATCCAAATAATGTCTGAATTAGAGGCTCTGGGAACAAAAATATGAATAAGCAAAAGTACACTGATATCAAAGGACCAATTTTTAACATTTTTTCAGTAACTTGTGCCAACTGAGAGGGCGATTTTTCATGTAGTCCAGAAACGAGTGGTATAAATGATTTCCACAAGGGTACTAAAAAGATTTGAGGTACACCTACAATTGGAAGAATAATATTATAAGCACCAACAGCAGCTAATCCTGCAAAATAGGTCAAGAAAAAAATATTTATAAAACTTAAAATCGTTCCTGCGGTAGTGTTCAGAATACTTGGAATAGCGTAGGCAAGCATTTTATTAAAAAGAGCCCCATCCCATTTTGGCAACTCTATTATATGCCTGAAATCTAAAAAGAATTTCCCAAATATAATTATTGCAGTCAGCAGATAGGCTAGCGACCAAAAAAGAAAGTACATATTAACTGAACTAACTCCTGAAAAATACAAATATGCAGTTCCTGCCAATACTAAGCCATAGTACAAAACATCAATTGCACTATAGATGTTTTCACGCTCATACCCGATATAAAATTTTCGAAAAGCACTTACTATGCTGTGTGATATAAAAAAAATAATACCAATTTTTAATAAAGGAACAGCTAATATTTCCTTAAAATATAACTCTGCTAGCCAGTTAGTTGAAAAAAATATTGCAATACTTAACAATGCAGATGTTCCCATTTCAATTATGAGATCATATGCAAAAGTGTTCCAGATTGACGATGGTTTATTATGTTTTTTAAATTTTGGAATAAAGTAAGCAACACTATAACCAAATCCCAAATCATTATAGTTGCTCAAAATTGTAAACACTGCCATCACCGCATAAAACAACCCAAACATCTCTTGAGATAATGAGCGAGAGAGAAGCATGCGGATAAAATAACCCAAGGGTGCGCTTAGCAAAGCAAATAATAAGATTGTAATACTGCTTTTGGTGATTTTACCCCTTAATGCAGCTGTTTCATCAATACCAGTACCAACATCAATTTCTGAGGCAGCTATTGTATTTTTTGGTTCTTGCATATCAGTTATTCGTACTTAGATTTTTAGATACAAATGTAAAGTTCCAATGATCTCTCCAAATTAATTGGTAGCCACATTCTATTAAATACGAAATAGTATTCATTACCCCTCTCTTAGAATACGGCTGATCAAATTCGACACAAATTACAGCAATGCTTATCTTATTTTCAATGATATCTTTTATTACTTTATGCTCCGCACCTTCAATGTCTAGTTTTAGCAAATCCAAATGATTGTGTCCGAGTTCATCCATAATTGAATTTAAACTCTTACATTCTGCTACAAAAAAACTATCTGTTTCTTGTAGGTTTAATATAGAGTGAGACACATGTGTTGGATCAGCGGGTTGGTAAAACTTCTTTTCTTCATCTTTATTCCAGATTCCATAGGGATAGAATTGCAATTTATCTGAAACAAATTGCTTAATATACTCAATTGACCTAGGCGTAGGATCAAATGCAACAACCTTACATTTATACTCCTTAATAAGTTCTTTATCAAATGAAATATTTTCACCAACACCCGCTGAATAACAAATAGCATTTTCATCCAAAATGTTTGTTGGTATAAACCACCCACCATAGTCATCTCCATACTTTTTTACCACAGTGCGTGTCCTGGTATATAACAGATCAATAAAGTATAAAAATATCAGGTTTTGTAAATATGAAATAATATCTTTAGTCATAGTTGCCATGGATACAACTTATCATTTTTATGATAATTGTGGCAGAACATAATTTTTTACTGTAATTATTAGTCAAGTCTACCGATTTAATGTACACTTAATCTATGGTTGTCAAATCCCTCTTTAAATCCCGCGGCCTCTACCAGTCCTTCATCATTATGGTGGGTTCTTTGGTGGCTTCCGGGCTCTCGGCTATTTCGCTTATTCTGATCACCCGTCAGCTGGGTCCAGCCAAGTTTGGCGAGTTCTCGGTTGGTTTTGCCATTTTGCTGATCTTGGTGCGCCTTAATGACCTGGGAATGACCAATGTGGTACAAAAATATGCTGCCAGGGAAGAGGACCGGGCCAAAGCCAACAAAATCTTTTCATTTGCCACCCGGGTACGGCTCATCGGCACCCTAGTTATCTGGGTCTCGGGTTTGCTGCTGGCCCGACCTATTGCCGATCTGCTCAACTTCTCCGAACCGCTGATTATTTATCTGGCTTTTTTCCTGAGCACCGGCATTTCCATGTACGAGCACATCCAGGCCATGCTGCAATCCCTGCACCGCTTTGGCCAGGCTGCCTGGATTAATATTCTGCAGGCAATTGCTAAGGTTCTCGGGGCAGCGGTGCTCTTCTTTACCGCTTCGCACGCCACAGTACCGATTTTTGCCTGGTATGTCTTTGCCCCTGCGCTGCCGCTTTTGTTCCTGCCCATTTACTTCCCTAAGTGGGTCAAGATCCGCCTCCAGGATAAATTCTCCGACCAGAAAAAACTGCTCACGGTGATGGCCGGCCACTCAGCGGTGGCTTTCATTGCTGCCGGTATTATTGAGAATATTGATGTCTTATTTGTTCAGCGCTATCTCAGTACCTATGAAGCCGGTTTGCTAGGTGGGGTTGGACGGGTGGCTTTGCTATTTTCTATCCTGGCTTATGCCCTGAGCTCGGTTTTAAACCCACGGGTGGCTAAATATACCAATGCCAAGGACCTCAGGGCTTTCTTTAAAAAAGCCTGGCTAATGGCAGGAGCTGCTATGTTGTTCCTGATTGCTTATCTGCCTTTTTCAAAACTGATCCTGCTTTATACCATCGGCGAGCAATACCTACCCGGTCTCGATATCATGAATATTCTGGTGGCTTCATCACTTATGACGGTAGCAGTGGTGCCTTTTATTGCCTTTTTCTTTAGCATTGACCGTCCCTGGTATTTTTCAGTCAGCGGCCTCACGCAGCTGGCAATAATCCTGGTTGGAAACGGTGTCTTTGTACCTATTTACGGTCTGGAGGCAGCTGCTTGGACCAGGCTTTTAGCCAGGGCATTTCTGTTTATTATGACCGCGGGCTTGGCGCTCTATTTTATGCGGGATATTAACGTCAAGAGAGGGGTAAATGCTTAAAAATCTGAGAGGTTTCTTTGACAAATATCCATGTGCATTATTTGCTCGCTTGGTATTGGGCTATTTGCTCCTAACCTTGCCAGCACTGCTATCAACCAATCATATTCTCTACAACTTAGAGCCATACCCTGATGGCCTCCTCTACGCACTCTCTGCCCGCAATGCTGCAGAGGGCAGGGGGCTGCAGCTGGTAAATGAGGACTCAGTCATCCCTATCTGGGTGCCGCCGCTCTATGCCTACTCACTTGTTCCCGGCTACGCACTATCCAGTTCTCCGAACATATATTACGTTATAAATGTTTTATTTGGAGTGCTGGCACTTGTACTACTGATGTACCTAGCCAAGAAAATGTTTAAAAGCCCGCTGGCAGGGATAATTGCCGGGGGAGTTTACCTGGCTCACGCTCTGGTGACCTGGGTAGCCAGTGTGCCCATGACCGAAAACTTGTCACCGCTGTTGCTGCTGATGGCTCTAACCGGTTTACTGCTGCCCAGAAGAAAAATCTGGCTGACGGTTTCCCTGGCTGGAATCCTTGGTTTATTTTTAACCCGCTATTCCGTGATCTTAACCGTCTTGATCCTGGCGGCTTTACTGGTTGCGCGTTATGCTTGGGGCAAAAACCGTCAGCTTTATACCGTTTCAGCAATAGTAGGCCTTTTGGCCGCTTCGGCCGCAGCCCTGATACTTTCCACTCTCAGCAGCCTGAATATATTTACTGTCGCCAGAAGCTTTGTCAGTGCCCTGATGAACGGCACCCAGTATTTCAACCTAGCATTTATCCCCAATAATTTTGTTCAATATTCTAAAAGCCTACTGGGCTTTCCCACTCAGTTTCTTTGGCAGAATAAGGCCTTTTCTTCAGCTGCCATCACCTTGCCCACACTAGGCTATCTTCTGCTTCAACTAAATCAAAGGGGTCTCAAGCAAAAATGGCAAAGTCTGGTAATTTTACTGGTTTTTCTATCCCAATACCCAATACTGTTGGTCTTTTACACCGTTGATACCCGCTACAGCATTTTGGGCCTTCCGCTCTTGGCCTTAGGTGCAGCCGGTCTTTTTAGTTATCTCAAAAACAAGCATACTCTAAAGATTGCCGGAGTCGTCCTAGCCCTTATGCTGGGAATCCTAGGTGTAACCCAGCTACCGCTTTACCGCGAAATTTTAGCCAATAATATCCTGCACCGCTCTCAAGCTTGGCAGTATGAATCGATTCAGCACTTTAACAGTTTTTTTGAGACCAATAACAACCCTGAAGCTATACTTATCACTGCACTGCCGCCTCATTTAGTTGAAGCTTACCAAAACACTCCCTACAGGCTTTTGCCGCTTTCCGAAAAACAGGAATTTATGCAAAAGAAACTCGATGCCTGGGGCAGCGATGTTTTTTATGAAGACTTAACCCAAGAGTATGTCCTGAGGCTAGAGAGAGGAGAGCAAATATATATCTCCAATGCTTATATTACCCATCAACATGAAGTAGTTGAAGATTTTGAACGCTTGGGTCGGGAATTTAATTTAAAACAAGTTTCGGAGGGTTGTGATGGTGCCTGCAATCTTTATCTGCTTCAGCCGCTGCCTGTCCAAAATTAGCCTACTTAATTACTGTCCCTAAATAATCTAACACCTCTTTGGCATGATTATTGGGAGTAACCTTTTCCCAGACTTGGATAATCACTCCCTCGGGATCGATTACAAAGGTACTGCGGATAACTTTTTCCTGCCAAACATCAAATGCTTTAATCAACTCCAGATCGGGATCAGACCAAAGCTCGAACCGAAGGCCCTGGTTCAGCCTAAATTTGGCATGAGACTCAACCGAGTCCCTGCTCACTCCAATCACCTCCACACCCAAATCCTCAAAACTGGAATGATAATCGCGAAAGGACTGAGCCTCCAGTGTACAGCCGGGTGTGTTGTCCCGGGGGTAAAAATACAGCACCACGTACTTGCCGCGTTTATGCATTAAGTTCACGCTATTGCCGTTGGAATCTTGTAGGTAAATGTGAGCTGGAGCCTGTTGTCCTGGTTGCAGCATACCTATTTTATAGCACAAATACAATCATTTTGGAAGGGTGCATCAATCTATATTGCCTGCCTCACTTAGGCAGTTTAACTAAAATACCTAGGTGTAGCTGCCCCTTTTTGGCGGAAGATGGCTGCGAGTTGGAGTTGAACCAATTTCTTGGCTTAAGTCAGACACCGGAGCTCCCGGAGCGGCTGTTGGTGTTGGCTGCGGCCCTGCTTCATTGTCTGGCATATACTCCGGGAGGGCAGGAATATTTAATTTATTTCCGGGATGAATTACCGACTGGAGTGTCATTCCATTCGCTTTGGCAATCTCTTCTGCAGCGTACATTAAATCTAGGCTTGCTTCAGAAACCCTATGCACATAATTGGGGTAAACTTTTTTGGCAATCAGAAAAAATCCATCTCCCGGGACAATTTCGTAGGTGCGGGTTTCTGAACTAATTGGTTTGAGATTATCGGCTGGCAATGGTTTAGTGTCTGGCATCGGGGCAGCAACAGGCTTGCTTTCCCGATTCATTACTGCAACACCCATAGCAGCGGTCCCCACACCCAGAGCAGCCAATAGTGTAGCTTTGAGCTTCTTGAAGCCCCTTGGTTTTTATTGATTTGATATGCTTCGGGAATTGCCATCTTGTTCCTCGCCTGGTCTGCTACTTTTTGTGACTAACAAGGCAAATTGTCTATGCCCACATAGATTAATTCTACATTATAATGGCTGAAAGCATCAAATACTTACAGTCTATACTGTTCAGGCACCTCATGATGTCAAGTCTAAAAAAACACCTCGGAATAATCCTAATTTTGCTTCTAGCCTTCTTTGTCCGCCTGCCGCTGCTGAGCGGATCTCTCTGGATGGACGAAGCTGCCCAGGTGCTGGAAAGCGAACGGTCTTTTTTTGAACAAACCGATATTGTTCAGGACTTCCAGCCTCCCCTGATGCATTATTTACTACATTTTGCCCTTCAATTAAATGCTTCTGAGGCCTGGCTCAGGCTAGTTGGGGCTCTTTTGCCTGGGCTGATTACTATCTGGGCTACCTATCAAATTGGCAAGTTATTGTATTCCAAAAATGTCGGCCTGCTTACTAGCTTGCTGCTGTCCATTTCCTCGTTCCACGTTTTCTTTTCCCAGGAACTTAGACCCTACTCTCTACCAGCCATGTTTGCCCTGTTGTCCTGGCTGGCACTTCTTCAGTTCAGCCGGGCCAATTACAAAAAAATTATCTCCACACCGCTGGTTATGTTTACCGTTTTTACAATCCTCGGCTTATATTCTGGCTATCTTTACCCATTTTTGTTCTTCTCACAGTTAGTCTATTTACTGATCTTCTCCAGGCGTTTTGTGCCTCATATAGCCTTTACTGTCATCATGAGTGCTTTGGCATACCTGCCCTGGCTGCCAATGTTCCTCAGGCAACTTGAGGCAGGAGGACTGGTACGGGCGGAGTTGCCGGGTTGGGAAACCGCTGTCAGCACTCCTCAGCTTAAATCTTTGCCGCTAACTTTTGGCAAATTTATCTATGGCGTCATGGATCTGGAGTTGTCTGCTTTCTTCTTGGTGAGTTTAGCTGTGCTTATTGCGCTCGGCGCCGCACTCAAATTTTCCCGGCCGTTTACTAATTGGGTAAGGTTCGGCAAAGACAACCTGGCTTTGGTTGTCTGGCTGCTCCTGCCTTTTTTTACTGCCTGGATTGTTTCTTTCTTTGTCCCGGTGATTCAGCCGAAACGGCTTATGTTCCTTTTGCCGCCATTTTTGCTGGTCCTCAGTGTCTTTGCCACGGATTTTTGGAAGGACAACGTTAAATCATTTTTTCTCAAAAATGTTTCAGCCAGCTTATTAGTAGTCTATATATTTATTTCAATTGTCTCGCTCTACAGCTATTGGACAAAACCAGAGCTGCAAAGAGAAAATTGGCGCTCACTCCAGCAGGAAATTTCCATGAGCTTTCCGCCTAGCCAAACTGTGGTTGTTTTTTCTTTTCCAGAAGCAATCTCTGCCTGGAGATATTATGACCGCGGAAACTACCCTGTTTATGCCACCGGCTCTCTGCATATTCAAGATGCTCCAAATTTAACGGCCAGACTTCAACAACTGGATCGTTATGAATATTTGCTGGTTTTTGATTATTTAAGGGATCTTACCGACCCTGAAGACAGGCTTTTATGGGAAATAAAAGAGCTGGGTTATCAGGAAACAGCTGTGCTGAACTATCCTAACATTGGCTTCATCAGGGTTTACACCAAAACAGGTGAATTTTTAGCTTCTGAAATAATTTAAGGTTTCTGCTAAACCATCATGAAAATCAATTTGTGGCTCCCAGCCAAGCAACTCTTTGGCTTTTGAGATATCAGGCTGCCTGCGTGTCGGGTCGTCAAGCGGCAATTCCCGGAAATCCAAATCTGCTTTGCCTTTTCCTCCGCTCGCCTTGAAAATTAGCTCTGCCGTATCTAGGACTGTCAATTCTTTTGGGTTGCCCAGGTTTACCGTCTCACCTGCCAATCCTTCCTCAGCCAGCAACAACATTAACCCTCTAACCAGATCACTGACAAAACAATAAGACCGTGTTTGTAAACCGTCACCATAAATTGTCATAGGCTCCTTGTGCAGAGCCTGCATTGCTAAATTGGGGATAACTCGTCCATCACTGGGGTCCATCCGTGGTCCATAAGTGTTGAATATCCTGGCCAGCCGGACATCCATATCATAATTTCTGTGAAAAACACCGCAAATTGCCTCTCCCATGCGTTTGGCCTCATCGTAGCAGGAGCGCGGCCCATTAGGATTAACATTGCCCCAATAGGTTTCCTGTTGAGGATGCTCCTTAGGATCGCCATAGACCTCTGATGTGCTGGCGTACAAAAACCGGGCAGAAGGGTTTTGGTTGCGAAGATAACTGAGCAAGTTGTGGGTTCCAGCTGTGTTAACCAGATAGGTTGCTACCGGATTTTCTTGATAGCGGGGAGGGCTGGCCGGAGAGGCTAAATGAAAGACAGCATCCAAATGCTGGCCTCCGGGCAGATAGTGCTCAGTCACAGTTGCGGCATCAGCACGGATAAAAACAAAATTATCATGCAAAGATTCGGCAGCCAGGTCATTGTATAAATGTGCAATATTTTCCATTCTGCCGGTGAGCAGATTATCAACACCAATGACCAAAGCACCCGTCTTAAGAAGCGCATCTACCAGATGTGAGCCAATAAAACCTGCTGCACCGGTCACTAAAATGGTTTTTTTATAAAAATAATCCATGGTAGGGAAGTCTTTAAAATGCCTTTGTCCTAAAGGAGTATTCACGGTATGATTATATGGTTTAAATTTTTAAAGCTCAACTAGCGTTAATCTTTAAACATGAAAAAAATACTAATCCGCAACACACCAGGCTTCAGTTTAGTTCTGATAGCCTTGTTGTTCAGATTGCCGCAACTCAATAGTTCCTTCTGGATGACTGAGGCAACTCAGGCTCTCGCTTCTCAAATCTCATTCTATGAGCAGTTTGTTGTCGGACAGAGTATTCAACCGCCTTTCTTCTTTCTAGTGTCCCATTTGGCCCAACTTATTTCACATCAGGAATGGTGGCTAAGGCTGATCGTGGCCTTGATACCCGGTTTAATTACCGTATTTTTTACTTATAAAATAGGAGAAAAGCTTCATTCCTCCCTAACAGGCTCACTGGCAGCGCTGTTTCTGGCCACTAGCTCCCTGCATATTTATTTTTCCCAGGAGCTCAGGCCTCATTCGCTAGCTGCCATGCTAGCTTTAGTAACCTGGTACTTGCTGGTAGAAAAGAAAATCGGCACCGACACAAGGCGCTACATACTTTTCGGAATCCTATCCGTTCTAGGTGTTTATACCACCTACTTTTACACTTACTTGATGATCGGCCAACTGATTTATGTTTATTTGACAGACAAAAAAGTTTTTCAAAAGGTTTTGATGGTTTTTGGCATCTCTGTCTTAGCCTTCATGTCACAGATTCCCATCATGCTTAAACAGCTTGAATATTTGAGGACTATCCGTCAGGAACTCCCATCCATCGAAGAAGTAATTGTCCTGCCGTCACAAAGCTTCCTGCCATTTTTAATAGGAACATTTGTTTATGGCATTATGGAGTTTGACTTCAACCCAATGCAGAGTTTTCCAGGAATTCTAATAATTGCCATTGCTGCAATGCTGACCGCCATTAACTATACCTCGATGAAAAAGGAAACTATCAGAATGCTAAAGTTTTCCGCTTCGTCTTTCATAATTCCGGTCTTTGTCCTGCTATTAATCTCCTTGTTCTTGCCGGTAATACAGCCAAGGGGCGTTCTCTTTTTACTACCGGTTTTCTATCTCTATCTTTCTTCAATTACTACACCATATTTTAGCCAAACTATTGGCAACCTGAGGGGTGGGTTGGCAGTATTGGTAATCCTCACCATGGCACTGATTAATATTAGGGGAACGGTTGAATACAATATTACACCAGAACTGCAGCGCGAAAACTGGCGCCAGCTTTACTTCCGGATTGCAAACAAATACCCAGGAGACAATGCTGCCCTCGTCTTTAAGCTGCCAGAGACGCCGGCTGCCATAAAATGGTACGACAAAAATTCAGAATATAAAGTTGTAACTCTCGAAAACCTACATGTAGATTATGTGCCGGACTTGGAACAGCGGCTTTCACAAATTTCAGATTATGACACAGTCTTGGTTTTTAGTTATTTTGAATACTTAACAGATCCAGAGGACAAGGTAGGTCATACTATAGAAGACCTGGGATACCGCAATTCCGGAAAATTCTTCCAACCAATAATTGGAGATGTGCGCATTTATACCCGCTAACTTTGTATTAGAATGTAGATATGAAGCTAGGTATTGATATTACCCCCGTGCTGTACAAGAGAGGAGTTTCGCGCTACACCAGCAACTTAGTTGCAGGATTAATTAAACACACCAACCTAAGCCTCCATTTATACGGTTCAAGCTTCCGCCAACATCAAGAGCTTGTCAAAGCTGCTGAGAACTTTCAGGCTTTTTCTACAAATAAAGTTAAAACAACTCTGCAGCACTATCCGCCAAGCCTACTAAGCCTGCTTTGGCGGGCCAACATAAACCCCATAGCTTCAACAGCCCCCAAGTTAGACGTTTTTCATTCCTGGGATTGGCTCCATCCTCCAGATACAACTTTTCCTTTAGTTTCAACTATTCATGATTTAGCTATTTTAAAATTTCCCGAAACAGCCAATCCAAAAATTCTCAAAATGCATCAGCGTTCCTGGGATGTGCTTAAGAAGAAACAGGCCCACATCATAGCCGTCAGCCGTTCAACAAAAAATGACATAGTAGAACTGCTCGGCTACCCCAGGTACTTGGTCCATGTAATTTATGAAGCTTTGCCTACAGAAGTAAAAAACGTATCGGATCAGATGACCGAAGAGATCTATGAAGAAACTAAAATAAAGCTATTGCTGGATAAGCCCTTTGTATTTTTTGTCGGCACCCGCGAACCTAGAAAGAATCTCAAAAAACTAATCAAGGCCTGGGAGCCATTGGCTTCTCATTTTGATTTACTCATAGCCGGCAACACAGGCTGGGACGAATCAGAGAAACTGGATACCATTACCCTTCAGGAGAAGGGCTTAAGATTCCTGGGCAGGGTCAGCGACCAAGAATTGGCCGTACTTTACTCCGAGGCAGCAGTTTTTGCCTATCCTTCGTTGTACGAGGGTTTCGGCCTGCCAATTTTAGAGGCGTTTAATTACGGCACTCCGGTAGTTACTTCAAATAATTCTGGAATGCTCGAGGTAGCAGGTAATGCTGCTGAACTAGTGGATCCAGAGTCAGTTGACAGCATCCGCGCAGGCTTGGAGAAAGTTTTGGGAGAAGGCTTGAGCGAACAACAAAAACGCCTGCAGCGAATGATCATCCGCCAACAGATGTTTAGTTGGCAAACAGTAGCCAATGAGACTCACCGGGTTTACCGGAAAGCTGTAGAAGACTTTAAGAATTAAACAAAGGCAGTTTATGGCGCATTTAGCAATCGACGGAAACGAAGCCAACGTTGCCAACCGGGTCGGCAGCAATGTCTATGCTTACGAACTACTTACCGCCCTGGAAAAACTGATCGGGAAAAAGAAGGGCCTTGAGGTCACAGTGCTGCTTCGGTCTCAACCCCTGCATGACATGCCCCCCGTTCGCGATGGTTGGAGCTATCAGGTATTAACACCTGGAAAATTTTGGACTCAGTGGGCTTTGCCGCTGCACTTATTCAATCACCGCAATAAATACGACCTACACTTTAGCCCGGGGCATTATGCACCTCATAGTTCACCCATTCCCTTTGTATGCACAGTCATGGATACGGCTTACTTGGATTACCCAAACCACTTTCGGTCTGCAGATCTTTTCCAACTGAAAATCTGGACAAAATTGGCAGTTTCAAAAGCTGCCAAAATTATTGCGATAAGTGAGGCAACAAAAGATGATGTCATCCGGCATTATCACCGGCAGCCCGATGATGTAGTGGTTGCTTACCCTGCTTTTGAGTTAAAGAGAAAGAACCTTGTTGGACAGGAGGCCAAAGACTTCCTGGAGAGCAAGAAGATTACCGAGCCGTACTTGTTGTTTGTCGGCACCATCCAGCCACGGAAAAATATAATTGCTCTTGTTGAGGCCTTTGAAATTTTTACCAGAATGGCAGCCAGCCGGACCTTGAAACAAAAAAGGTCGGGCCGCAAGCGGGCAAAAACCCAAGCAGCCAAACTGGTTTTAGCAGGAAAGACCGGCTGGCTATCCGGGGAAACTTTAGAGCGGATTGATAACTCTCCTCTCAAAAACAGAATTGTCATAACCGGCTTTGTCACAGAGGCGCAAAAACAGCTTTTATATAAGAATGCTTTTGCCAGCGCTCTTGTCGGTCTTCATGAGGGGTTCGGTATTCCGCCGCTTGAGTCTATGGCACTCGGAACCCCAGTCCTGGTTTCCAATACAACCAGTCTGCCAGAGGTAGTAGGAGATGCAGGTTTTATGGCCAATCCACTGGATCCGCAGGATATCGCTGAAAAAATCTGGGAAGTTTACACCCTGAGCGCAAAGGAAAAAGCCCTCAGTCGGAAAAGGGGCAAGGAGCAGGCGGCCAACTTTTCTTGGGAAGAATCAGCAAAAACAATCCTGAATACTCTGGAAGAGTTGATAGAAAAACAATAATCTCAATCTCTCAGGAACTTTAAGGTGACCAAACACGCAACAACACTTATCAGCATCGACCCTGGTTATGACAGGATCGGCTGGGCCATTGGCACACTAACCGGCACTAAATATATCTTGACCGCCTGCGGCTGCATTCAGACAGACCGCAAGGCAGAAATTTTCAGCCGCTACCTCCATTTTTCTGATGAGTTGTCTAAAATTATTCAAAAGTATTCTCCCTCTGCCGCTGCCATTGAAAGCATTTTCTTTTCCAAAAACCGCACCACAGCCATAAAGGTGAGTGAGGCGAGAGGTGTAATCATTGCAGCCTTGCTTCAAAACGGCGTCACCATTCATGAGTATAACCCCAGCGAAATAAAGCTTGCGGTTACCGGATATGGCAATGCAGACAAAATGGCCGTAGAAAAAATGGTGAGGATGCAAACGAATATAAAAGAGGGAAAAATTCTTGATGATGCCATCGATGCAATAGCTGTAGGTATGACTCATGCAGTTACTGCTCACATGCGCCAGGCCAAAGACGCCCTCAACAAAGCAAGTAGTTCGTAGTATGCTTTCTTTATGTTCGCATTTCTTTCCGGTACTCCGGTAATCCAAAAAAACAAACTGATTATGCTGGTTAATGGGGTTGGCTACGATGTTGACGTTAGCACAAGAACACTGCTTGCCGCTACCAATGCAGACAGCTTTTCCCTTTACATCCACACCCACGTTCGGGAGGACAGAATTGAGCTTTATGGTTTCCAAACTATTGAGGCTAAGGAAATATTTAACCTACTAATCGATGTATCAGGTGTCGGGCCTAAAACTGCACTAGCCATAACCGAAAGGGGCAGCCAAGCCCTGATTGAAGCAGTGCAGCAAGCCGATGTTTCTTTTTTTACCAAGGTTCCCAGGGTGGGCAAAAAGTCAGCCCAAAAAATTATCATTGAGTTAAAATCAAAACTTGGAGGCCTCAAAGAGTTGGACCTAGGACCGCAAACCCCTCTTCAAGAAGAGATTTCAGATGCATTGCTTTCACTGGGATTTGCCAAAACAGAGGTTTCTGCGGTAGTCAACAAGTTAGATGCCGCCGGCCTGACCTTGGAATCCGGCCTGCAGCAAGCCATTAAAGAACTCGGTTTAGCTAGGGCAAAGTCATGAACAACCTAGATATTCCTTCATCTCCCACCTTAAGCCCGGAAGAGGAGGTATTATTTACCTCACTTAGGGCCAGTGATTGGGCAGAATTTTTTGGCCAAAATCAAATAAAGAAATCACTTCAAATTGCTATACAGGCAGCGCTGCAACGAAGTGAGTCTATGGATCATGCTTTGCTCTATGGCCCTCCGGGATTGGGAAAAACAACCCTTACTCATCTGATTGCCAAAGAACTAGGAGTAAATATCCGAGTTACATCGGGCACTGCTCTGACCAAAACCGGCGACCTAGCCGCTATCCTAACCAACCTAGAACCCGGTGATATTTTATTTATTGATGAAATTCATCGCCTGCCCAAAAATGTAGAGGAAACCCTTTATCCGGCCATGGAGGATTTTGCCCTGGATATTGTTATCGGTAAGGGTCCGTCTGCCAGAACCATTCGCTTAGACCTGCCTAAATTTACTTTGATTGGAGCCACCACCCGGTTTGGGTTGCTCGCCGGCCCTTTCCGCGACCGCTTCGGCTTGGTTCACCGGCTTCAATATTATTCACCGAAAGCCTTGGGCACAATCCTTACCAAAGGTGCTGAAAAACTGTCTATAGATGTCAGCCCTCAGGCTGCAGCCGAGATTGCCACCCGTTCACGCGGCACCCCTCGGATTGCCCTTAAACTGCTTAAGCGGGTTCGCGATTATGTTCAGGTAGAAGGTAGAACCCGCATAGAAGAAAACGACGTAGAAAATGCTTTGGCCATGTTTGCAATCGATAAAAAAGGCTTAAGTGATTCCGACCGACATTTTCTGATGCAGATTATTGAGAAGCACCGCGGTGGGCCTGTTGGCATTTCTACGATTGCCGCCACCTTGAATGAGGATTCTCTTACTATAGAAGAGGTTTTTGAGCCATATCTGCTGCAGCTTGGTTTAATCCGCCGCACCCCTCAGGGAAGAATAATTACAAAAGCAGGCTACGAACACGTTGGTGTCAAATATCCAGAGCAAAAATAATTATCATTTCTTCGCGGCTAACCTGCTGGCAGCTCCTGTTTTAAGTTAAGTTCTGTTACAATGTTTTTATGACTGAAACTTCGCTCACCGGCCGCCGCTCTCTGCCAGAAAAAATTGTTAATCGTCTAAGTACTATCTGGCTGGAGTTCGTCACTGGCATCTTGTGGTGGTGTGTAGGATTTATACCACTTCATATTCTTAGAAGGTTTTTTTACCGACTGGCCGGCTTAACCTTCGGCAAAGGCAGCACAATTCACATGATGGCCAGGATTTATGATCCCCGAAATATCATCATCGGCAACGACACCATCATTGGCGAACGGGCTTCGCTTGATGGCCGTAAACAATTGAAAAACTCACAGGGAGGCCTTTATATCGGCAATCATGTTGACATTGCCTCAGAAGTTATGATTTGGACCAGCGAACATGACTTGTCAGATCCGGATATGAGGCCGATTGAAGAAAAAGTAATAATTGAAGACTATGTCTTTATTGGGCCGAGAGCAATTATCCTGCCTGGGGTTACTGTGGGAAGGGGAGCTGTTGTTGCTGCAGGAGCTGTAGTTACCAAAGATGTTGAGCCATTTACTATAGTGGGAGGAGTGCCAGCTGAAGAAATCGGCAAACGCAAAAATACCAACCCAACTTACACTTTAGGCAGGGCCCGCTTATTTCAATAGGATTGTTATGAAGAAAAAAGACACCCTTCTTTCGATAATTATTATTTCCTACAGCACTGCAGATTTAACTATTCAAACCCTCGAATCGGTTGTCAGGGATCTGAATCGCTCAATGTTTCTTCATTCTGCCGCTGAAATCATTGTAATAGACAACAATTCTAAAGATGATTCCGTTAAGAAACTTAAAAGCTTTTCGAAAAATAATTCCGGTCTAAGTTTTAAATTAATTGAGAATTCAAAAAACAATGGTTTTGCAGCTGCCAATAATCAGGGAATTGCAAAAGCTAAGGGCAAGTACCTGCTTTTGCTCAACTCGGATACCTTGGTTCAAGCCGGTGCTCTTGAAAGGATGGTCATGAGCTTTGAGGTCCTGGAGCCTGATCACGCAGCAAGCGTCCTAAACGCCTCAACCAAAAAACTAGACAAGCTCGGTATTTTGGCAGCCACACTTTTGAACTGGGATGGCTCATACCAACCCCAAGGTGGCAGCAGACCTTCGCTAATAAGTTTGGCTTGCCACATGTTCTTTTTTGACGACATCCCACTGCTTGGCAGGTTATTGCCCTCAACTCAACATACCGGCAATAATTCAAGAAATTTCAGTCTGAACGCATACGAAGAAAACCAGCCGCTTAGGCCCAAGGCTTGGGTTGGTGGAACCGCCATGATGATTAGAAGGGCAGTAATAGATGAGATCGGAGATCTTGATGCCAACCTCTTTATGTACGGGGAGGACATGGAGTTCTGCCTTCGGGCCCGCAAGCATCACTGGGATATTGCTGAACACCCCACGGCCAGAGTCACCCACTTTCGAAATGCCAGCTCAAGCCGGGAAAAAGCCTTGATAGGAGAATTTAAAGGCTATTACTACATTTGGGCCAAGCACAAACCTCACTGGGAACAGCCATTTTTAAGGTTTATTTTGCAAATGGGCGCTCTCCTTAGAATGGTCTTTTTTGATACAATCAGGAAGGACAAAGACAAGGCTGCAGCTTACCGCTTGGCATTTAATGAAGTACCAAAGAAATAGTTATGAGAAAAAAGACACAAAGCTGGATGAGCTGGCTGGACAATAATATATTACTGATTATCGGCGGCTTTCTTTTAGCCTTCATTCCTCTTTATCCAAAACTGCCTCTCTTTGAAGCTATCCCTGGTTACATTGTGCGGGTCAGAATTGAGGATGTACTGATTCTCTTTGCCTCATTCATCTGGTTTATTCAGGTGCTCAGAAAAAAAGTCTCCTGGAAGACTCCTCTTACTCCGGTAATCTTAGCCTATGCCGCAGTCGGCCTGCTCTCTACTATTTCTGCAGTCTTAGTTACCAAAACAGTACCCCTAAGCCCGCTTCATATCGGCAAGTCCCTGCTGCATTATTTCCGCTACCTGGAGTATTTTTCGCTCTTCTTTATCCTATCAGCAGCTGTCCGGAGAAAACGTGACCTGAAAATCCTCCTTGTGGTAATCACTGTTACTTTGGTGAGTGTTGGCCTTTATGGCTATGGACAAAAATATTTCTACTGGCCGGTGTACTCAACCATGAACCGAGAGTTCAGTAAGGGCATCCGCCTTTACCTAACAGAGCATGCCAGGGTTCAATCCACCTTTGGCGGCCATTATGACCTGGCAGCATACTTGGTAGTAATTTTGCCATTTTTACTATCGCTGGTTTACAGTATCAAAAACCGGAAACTGAGTTTCGCCACCTTCTTAGCCTTTTTTATTGGACTTTGGCTTTTAATCACCAGTGCATCCAGAGCTTCGTTCGCTGCCTTTTTGGGCGGGGCAGTTGCAGTCGTTTTATTTTTTGCCTGGCAGAAAAGCAACCTAAAGAAAAAAATTTGGTATGCATTTTCAAGAATATTAGGCATTTTACTGCTCACATTTGTCATGTTAATTGCTTTTGGCGACGACATGTATGAGCGGTTGCTGCAAAGCCTTGAAGGCTACCCTGAGGTTCACAGCGCCTACATAGAGGTTGAAGATGTGGTCGAACAAATAGTCTACGATTATGTTCCTGCAGTTATTGATCTGCTCAGCTTTAAACCTGAAAAACCTGCCAATTCTCTCTCTACCGAAGAAGCTGAGATTCTGGTTGCCTCTGACCAAAGGCCTTCAGAGGTCAATCCCAAAGACACACCCAGCGACGTCTACGTAATTGTTCCCGATATTGTAAAAGTAGCTACAAAATCTGCAACTGGAGAGATAGAAATTGTTGAGGTAGAAACTGAACGGGTCTACTCGGAGAACGCCCTACGCTATGGACTTTCCTTGGCGATCAGACTGGATGAGCTCTGGCCAAAAGCCATTCAAGGTTTCATGCGCAATCCTCTTCTGGGCAGCGGCTACGCCACCCTCACAAAAGATACCGCCGGGCACTTTACAGAAGCCGAAAGCACTGACAACAACTACTTGAGGGTTTTGGGTGAAACCGGCCTGCTTGGATTTATTACCTTTTACGGCACAATTGCTTTTGCAATGTATTGGGCTTGGCTTCTCAATAAAAAATACTTCAAAAAGAACGCCTTATATAGTGCACTTGCAATAGGCTATTTGGGGGCTAGTATTGGGCTGCTTCTAAACGCCGTCTACATTGATGTTTATGCTTCGTCAAAGGTTGCGCTGGTTTATTGGGCTCTTACCGGAATTCTAATGGCCATAGCAATGACAGAGCTGCCAGAGTCAAAAAAAATGACAGACAATTTGAGTTTGCAGAATATTAAAAAATGGCTGCTGAAAAAATGAAAAAGGTTTTCTTTAAGCACGGCTTGCTTTTGATTATTATCTTCGCCGCACTTGCGGTGCGGCTGTACCGCGTACATTATCCGCTTTTGGACTGGCATAGTTGGAGGCAAGCCGACACGGCCTCGGTAACACAAAACTATCTGAATTACGGCATCGATCTGCTTAGGCCCACCTATCACGACCTGTCAAATATTCCCAACGGTCTTGAAAACCCCGAGGGCTACCGGATGGTTGAGTTTCCGATTATTAATGCCGGCATTGCCAGTTTGATCAAAATATTACCAGCCCTGCCTTTAGTGCCAACCAGCCGAGTAGTTTCAATTCTCTTTTCCTTGGGAACTCTGGTATCTTTGTTTTTTCTTGTAAAAGATCTTTCCGGCAAGAAAGTGGCTTATATTACAGCTGCTGTTTTTGCCTTTCTGCCTTATTCTGTCTACTACTCCCGAGTAATACTCCCCGAACCGCAGGTGCTTTGCTTCTCTGTATTCTCACTGATGGCTTTTAACAATTGGCTCAAGCACAAAAGAGCGAGTTGGTATATTTTATCGGTTATTAGCCTGGCTTTGGCATTTTTATTAAAGCCTTTTGTCGGTTTCTTTGCCCCGGCTTATCTGGCATTATCATGGTTTGCCTTTAAAAAGAAACTTTTCCTAAACCCATGGCTATATCTCTACAGCCTTCTAGCTGTAGCCCCATTTTTTGCTTGGAGAAACTGGATTACTCAGTTCCCTGAGGGCATCCCTTCCTCTGACTGGCTCTTTAACGGCAACGGCATCAGACTGCGGCCTGCTTGGTTTAGATGGCTGGGTTATGAACGCCTGACCAAACTAATGCTAGGGTTTACCGGCCTTGTTTTCATTCCCTTTGCTTTTGCCAAAGTGTCTAAAGATACCATTTTTTATATGGCTTGGTGGATCGGTGCCGCAGCATATTTGGTGGTTATAGCGACAGGCAACGTACAGCATGATTATTATCAGGCTCTGCTTATACCAATTCTTTCAGCTACAGTTGGAAAAGGGGTAGTGGCACTTTACCAGCAGGCTAAAAGTCTTTGGGAAAAAAAGTTTCCCCACCTGCGGCTCTATGGGCACTTGGCTTCATTCGCTCTGGTAAGCCTTCTTTTTATTCTGATGCTTTTTTTCAGTTGGCAGAACGTAAAAGGTAACTTTAATGTGAACAACTGGGAATACTACAGGGCAGGGCAAGTTGTTCAGGATAAAACACCTGAAGATGCATTGGTTATAGCCCCACAAATGGGTGATACGGCTTTTTTGTTCCAAACCAACAGAAAAGGCTGGCCGATAGGCGGAGGTATTGATGAAAAAATCCGCTTTGGAGCAACTCATTACGTCAGTGCCAGCTTTGATAAGGAGGCTCAGGAGCTTTCAGAAAAATATTTTGTAATTGAGAAAACAGAAGAGTACGTCCTCATTGACCTCACTACTCGTAGAGAGGCGCAACCATGAAAGTTTTAATGCTGGCTCCTTATCTGCCTTACCCCTTGTTGTCTGGCGGCCAAATACGCACCTACAACCTGCTTAAACAGCTTTCAAAAAACCACGAAATTACCTTATTTGCGCTTATTAAGCATGAGGAGGAGAAAGAGCATATAGCCGAGCTGGAAAAATACTGCACGAAGGTTCGCGTCTTTAAGCGGACCAGCAAGCCTTTTACCTTGGGCAATATTTTTAAAACTGCATTTTCCAGATATCCCTTTCTGGTTATCCGCAATTATGTCCCAGAGGCTGTAAAAGCAATTAAGGAAGAACTTGCTTCAAAGCAATACGACCTAATCCACGCGGAAACCTTTTACATGATGCCTCACATACCTGAGTCTTCCGTGCCGGTAATTTTGGTAGAACAAACAATAGAATATTTGGGCTATGAAAGTTTTGCAGAAAAAGCACTTTTCTTTCTAAAACCTTTTCTCAGATATGATATTGAGAAGATCAAGCGCTGGGAGCGCCACTACTGGAACCGCTGCCATACACTTATAGTCATGAGTCAAGAGGACAAGCGCTACCTGTCCAAACACGTTAAGAATCCGGGAAAAATTGAGGTTGTTGAAAACGGAGTTGACACCGATTGGTTTGATGAAAAAAGCCGCAATGAACCATCTGTGCCAACCTTGTTATCTGTCGGAACATTTAAGTGGCTTCCCAATGTAGAGGCTGTTGATTTCCTGGTCCAAAAAGTATGGCCATTAGTTAAGGAAGCTTTGCCGGATGCCAAGCTACACATTGTAGGCAATGCACCTAGAAAAAGAGTGCTGGATTATCAAAAAGAGGATCCAAGCATACAAGTTCATGGAAGAGTAGAAGATATCAGGGATTCTTTCAACCAGGCGCATGTGCTGATAGCGCCGGTCTTCAGCGGCAAAGGCACACGCTACAAAATTCTGGAAGCAATGGCTTCGGGCACACCGATAGTCGCCACTAATATCGCGGTTGAGGGTGTAGGCGTAACTCAAAACAAACATGTGCTCATCAGTGATGAAGCCAAAGGGATGGCTGAGGCAGCAATAAAACTGATCAATAACCCAGAGAAACGCCTGGAGCTGGCTAATAATGGCCGGAAATTCATCCGCGAAAAATACGACTGGTCACTTATCTCAAAAAAACTTGATACAATTTATCAGAATATCAACAACTAATATGGCAAACAAACACGATCTTGAAATTATCATCACAACCTTTAACAGTGAGTTTTGGCTGAAAAAAACTCTAACTACTTTAAAGGATTATTACTTAGACCATGCAAAATATGATGTCTCCGTCACAGTGGTAGACAATAATTCAGAGGACAACACGCTGTCCATGCTTAAAAAGGAGTATAAGTGGGTTAAGCTCATCGAGTTGGATGAGAATTTTGGCTTTGCTTTTGCCAACAACCGGGCGATAGAAAGTTCCAAAGCGCGATACGTAATGTTGTTAAATTCAGATGTGGAATTTACAAACAGATCACGACTAGATGTTTTAATTGATTTTATGGACAAAAACCCAAAGGCCGGAATTATCTCACCACGGGTTGAATTCACAGATGGCACTATCGACCCCGCCTGCCATCGGGGCGAACCAACTCTCTGGGCTTCCCTAACTTACTTCTCCAATTTGGAGTACTGGTTCCCAGAAAGCACATTGTTCGGCCGATATCACCAATATTATAAGGACCTAAAAGCAGTCCATTCCATAGATGCAGTGTCAGGAGCTGCACTGATTGCCAGAAAATCTGCTGTTGATGAGATTGGTCTATTAGATGAGCAGTTTTTTATGTATGCCGAAGACCTTGATTGGTGCAAACGCTTCCGCGAAAGCGGATACGAAGTTATCTATCACCCGGAAGCTGTTGTCATCCATCATAAAAATAAATCTGGCATTAAAAGCACCTCACAGCAAATAGCAAAAAAGACCAGGAAACATTTCTATAACACCATGCTACAATACTATGACAAACACTATAAGAATAAGTATCCTCAATTCATGAGGAACCTGGTGCGTTATTTATTAGTAATTAAAAAAGGAGCATTATAATGCATTCCCAAACCCACTTTGAAATTGAACAGCTGCGGATGAGAAATCTCGTTGACGGCGTGATGAGCATCCTAGGCATCCTAGCGGCATTGCTGGTCGTAATCTTGCTGCCGTCACTTTTAGTTCGCTACGTTATTCCGCAAGAACAGCTTTTGACCGAACCCTTGATCCTTGAACTAATTCCTGTTGTAGGTTTTGTATTATCCTTTGGCTACTTCCTTTATGCAGCTGTCAGATCATTCCAAAGAGCTGCCAGAGCAAGGGCTCTAGAAGCCAGTTTGGCTGGATATGGGGAAATGGTAAATGATTCTGAAATGATCAGCGAAGCTGAGCTGGCAGAACTGGAAGGCATTGTCGAAGAAGCACTTAAATCCAAATCTGCTAAAACAACCAGAAAAGCTGCAAGCGCAAAAAAAAGCACCAGAAAAACTCCGGCTAAAAGAACTGCCAGAGCTAGAAAAAGCAAATAGTTTAATAAAAACTAAATAGCAATTTAACTTACAGCCAGAGCTTCCCGCTCTGGCTGTAATGGTTTATTATTAGAGAATATGAAAATCGGCATAGATTGCCGGCTGGCCGGCACCAAGCACGCTGGCATTGGCCGTTACATTGCAAACCTTCTCCAAGAATTAATCACTGAAAAAAATATCCACTGGGTGCTCTTTTTTTATGACAATCAACAGGCTGAGTCTGTACTCGGAAACCAACTCAAAGCTACCAACGTTTCCGTAGAGTATGTGCCTGTTAAACACTACACTTTTTCCGAGCAGATAAAGCTGCCAAAAATTTTTGCAAACAAGGAACTGGACTTGCTTCATGTCCCTCATTTTAATATTCCTGTGTTTTACCAGGGTAGGATGGTTGTAACGATTCATGATCTATTGTGGCATCATCACCGTGGATTGCAGGTAACCACTTTGCCCTCCGGTCAATATTGGTTGAAGTACTTTTTTTACCGAACTGTAACCAGACAAGCAGTATTTAAGGCTGCCAAGGTTTTGGTTCCCGCTAAAGAAATTAAAAAAACTGTTACTCACTACTATCCGCACGCTCAATCGAAGATAGTGGTGACTACCGAGGGCGTGGAAGAAGTCTTCCTTAGTGCTAAAAGCAGTGTCAAAAGAGCTAAAAACACCTTGCTTTTTGTCGGCTCGCTTTATCCTCATAAAAATGTCAGGCTTATTATCTTAGCCCTTAAACTGTTGCCTGAGTACAAACTTCAGATTGTTGGCTCAAGATCTATTTTTCAGGAGGAGACAATGGAACTAATCAGGGAAGCAGGTATTGCTGACCGGGTAGAATTCCTAGGCTATCTGGCAGACAGAGAACTGGCCAAGGTGTATTCCGCTACTACAGCCTTAGTGCAGCCGTCTTTTTCGGAAGGATTTGGTTTGACAGGGGTTGAGGCAATGGCGACCGGAACACCCGTTTTGGCTTCTGACATTCCAATATTTAAGGAAATTTATCAAGATGCCGCCATTTATTTTGACCCCTTCAGTACAAGCTCATTTGTAAAAGCAGTGAGAAAGCTGGAAAAACTAAACTTGCTTCAACACCAGAAAATTCTTAAAAAGGTGATAGAACCGTACCGCTGGAAATCTACCGCAGCCCAAACCACCGCCGCCTACCGCGAAGCGCTAGAGAAATAGGCCATGCTCAAAAATCAGCCACAAGTTGCACTCGTATATGACAAAGTTAACACACCGTATGGCGGGGCTGAACATGTTCTACTAGCACTGAATGAGGCTTTTCCCAAATCACCCCTGTACACAGCCGTTTATGATGCTAAAAGAGCCGCTTGGGCAAAGCCGTATAAGGTTGTACCTTCCTTTCTGCAAAAGCTTCCCGGAGCTAAAAGCCGCCACCAATTTTTGGCAGCCCTAATGCCGCTAGCCTTTGAATCCTTTGATTTAGGTGGTTATGACATCGTAATCTCAGTAACTTCAGGAGAAGCGAAAGGCGTTTTAACCAAGCCCAACCAACTTCACATCTGCTACCTGCTCACCCCGCCGCGCTATCTATACAGCCATCAGAAAGAATATTTGGACAGTTATTGGTTTTCACGCCTGCCTCTGCTGAGGCAAATTTCCGGATTGCTGCTGCGATATTTACAGTGGTGGGATCAGTCTGCAGCGCTCCGGCCTGATTTAATCATCCCAATTTCAAATTTGGTGCGGGAGAGGGCTGAGGGCATATATAAAACGACCATTGAAAAACCAATCTATCCGCCGGTACCGGATATTCCGATGTCCAATGAGTCATTAGCTCTAAACTCATTTTATTTGGTTGCGTCAAGATTAGTGCCATATAAAAAAGTGGACATAGCTGTTTCATCCTGCAAAAAGCTGAATAAATGCCTAGTCATTGTCGGCGAGGGAACTGCCAATAAGAGCTTAATTGGCCTGGCTGGAGAAGCCGGTTCGGTCAGAAAGCAAAATGAAAGTTTAACCCGGTTTATTGAGCGCGCGCAGACGGAAAATAAAATAATACTTTTTACCAACAATTGTACAGAGGCGGAGCTAGGTCGCTTGTTCGCCAATGCGCGCGCCCTGCTGATGCCGGGGACTGAGGACTTTGGCATTACGGCAATGCAGGCAGGCATGATGGGCAAACCTGTGATTTTAACTGCGGACAGCGGTGCTGCTGAGCTGCTTAAAGAAGGGCGGCATGCTATCTTTTTAAAGGAAGTAAGCCAGGCAGCTTTAGAAAATGCTATTCTTCGGCTCGAAAAATATAATTGGAATTCTGAATCCATGCGCAACAATGCAGAAAAGCATTCAGTCAAAAACTTTACTACCCAATTCTCAAAAAAAGTGTATGATTTGTTCATAACTTATCAAAATCCAGACCGAAAGGCTGTTTATGAGTTACCTAGATAACACTTATGCTGTAGTTTTAGCTGGAGGTGGCGGTACCCGCCTTTGGCCTAAATCCAGAAAGCAAACCCCAAAGCAGTTCCTTAGGCTCATGGGCAAAGACACCTTAATACAAATTACGGTAGCCAGAATTAGCAAACTAATTCCCTTCGAGCGCATTATTGTTGTTACAAACGAGCTCTACCTCGATGAAGTCGTCAAAGAACTTCCGGAGGTTCCCGAAAAAAACATTATCGCCGAACCGGAAAAGCGCGACACTGCACTGGCCATGCTGGTCGGGGCTCTCTATGCCAAAAGCATGAATAAGGATGCTGTTGTCATTAATTGTGCTTCTGACCACGTTGTCACCAATGAAAAAGAATTCATTAGGGTTATGAAGGCTGCAGCCGGAGTTGCAGCTGAAAATGGCAGCCTGGTTTCTGTTGGCATTACACCAAGCTACCCTGCAACCAGTTTCGGCTACATCAAAATCGGCGACGACCTTAAAAAGCTTAATGGCGGCCTGTCTTTATTTAAGGTTGACAGCTTTACAGAAAAACCAAAAGAGGCCACGGCCAGGGCATTTATCTCAACCGGCAAATACTTTTGGAATGCCAACATGTACGTCTGGTCTTCTGATTCCTTGATCGAAGCCTTTAAAAAACATAAAAATGATTTACTGGAAAAAGCTAATCCACTTTTAGAAGCAAAGAGCAATGATTTTCTGTCTAAGCTGCCTGCAGTTTATAAAGATGCTGAAGCCATCTCTATTGATTACGCAATCTCAGAAAAAGCTGACAATCTTGTCCTCATTCCCGGTGATTTTGGCTGGAATGACGTAGGAGATTGGAAAGTGGTCTATGACCTTGAGACCAAAAACCTCTCAGGCAATGCCATTTTCGGTGAAGGCACCGAGGTCCACGCCCTCTCAATCGAATCGCACAATAATCTCATACACACCAACGGCCGCCTGGTTGCCCTGGTGGGCATTAATGACCTCGTGGTCATCGATACCGAGGAAATCCTCATGATCTGCCCCAAAAACAGGACGCAGGATGTGAAAAGGCTTGTTGATAGGCTGAAAGAAGAAAAAAGGCAGGAATACCTCTAAAAAGTGTATGATATAGTGAAGATTATCTTTTTCGCTTAGACTTTATCATGAATTACGACCAACAAAAACGCTTATTAGATATTATTGTGGCAAGCTTGCTTTTTGTTTTCTTTCTTCCCATTTGGGTGATCGTGCCCGTTCTCATTTACCTGGATTCAGGACTGCCAATAATTTTCCGCCACCGGCGGGTCGGTTTAAACGGCAGTGAATTTAATCTCTATAAATTCCGCTCGATGGTCCAGGGAGCTGATGAAATGCTGCACAACCATGATATGGAGCTGCTTAAAAAATTTAAAGAAAATGATTGGAAAATCAAGGACGACCCCAGAATTACCCGGCTTGGAAAAGCCCTGCGCTCGCTGACAATTGATGAATTTCCTCAGCTATACAACGTCTTGAGGGGGGAGATGAGCATGGTTGGCCCGAGGGCTTACGTGAAAAGAGAGTTGAGTGAACAATCCAAGCGCTATCCGAAAACCCAACCTTATATCGAGGCTATTTTATCTGTTAAGCCGGGAATTACCGGACCCTGGCAAACCAGCGGAAGAAACGAGGTGCCTTTTTCCAAGCGCGCTAAGATGGACGCCGAGTATGCCCGCACACGGTCTATTTGGCATGATATCGTGATTCTTTTCCGAACTCCAAGGGCAATGATTTCCAAGTGGTAACCTTCATAGGTTAATCCTTTTTGGCCTGGTTATTCCGAATAGTTGGCTAAACTGATAGCTTCCGCATAACTTCTGTTTTTGCTATACTGTACTTCTGATGATTAATCTAGACAGATTCAAGCCATCATTCAAAAGAAAGCCTGCTTCCAGCGTTGATGCAAACCCCATTGCAGCTGAACAAACAGTTGCAACAGAACCAACTGTACAGTTGCCTTGGTTTAAAAGTATGAAAAAATGGGAGCTTGGTTTGATAGTTGGTCTGCTGATCTTCACAATTCTGACAGCTGCAGTCGGTGCCTACACCTATGCGGTCGGTATGGAGCTCAAAACCCAGGCCCAAGTTTCCAGGGCACTCGCTCAACAGGCATATGACACCTTTAAAGGCCAAAATCTGCCTGAGTCAGAAGCCAGGCTGATTGAACTAGACCAGGAATTAGCCAATGTCACAGCAAGCTACAAAAAACTATCTTTCTATCGATATGTGCCGGTTGTACGGAAATATTACATTGATGGCGAGCATGGTCTAGCAGCTGCTGCAGCTGGTTTATCAGCCGGCAAAAAATCATTAGCTGCCATCACTCCTTATGCTGACGTCCTAGGTTTCACTGGTGAGGAATCCTTTGAAGGAGGCACTACCGAAGACAGAGTGAAGGTTTTATTGGAAACGTTGGATAAAGTTACCCCTATTCTTGAGGATATATCAGCAGATCTCCAGATAGTTGAATCAGAACTGGCCGAAATAAGCCCCCAGGATTATCCGGAATCTTTCCGAGGCATAGCTATCCGTGAGTATATTATCCAAGCTCATGACCTCAGCAGCGGGGCAGTGTCTGCGGTAACTGAATACCGACCGGTGCTTGAGGAACTTCCCAAGGTAGCGGGTGCAAACGGTGAAACCAAAAAATATGTAATTTTATTTCAAAATGACAACGAACTAAGGCCAACGGGGGGCTTTTTAACAGCTTACTCGATTATTAATGTCACTGACGGCAAAGTAGAAGCAGAACGTTCTGATGATATTTACCAACTAGACCAAAAGTTCCGCAAAAACGAGCCAATTCCTGAAAAACTCGGCCGCTACCTGACAACGGAGCGGCGCTGGAATATCCGTGACATGAACATCTCTCCGGACTTTAAAGACAGCATGGATATTTTCTACGAACACTATCAACAAATCCCAGGAGAACCTGCAGACCAAATAGACGGCATTATTGCTGTAGACACAGAATTTCTTACCAGCCTGATTAAAGTCTTGGGGCCGGTGCAGGTGCCCGGCTATGGCACTTTCACTGCAGAAAACGACCCAAGATGCGACTGCCCGCAAATCATCTATGTACTTTCTGAAATTATTACCAGGCCAACTCCTTTTATAAGAGAAGACCGCAAAGGCATATTGGGCCCGCTGATGAGCGCCACTTTAGCCAAAGCATACGCCGCACCCAAACAGCAGTGGCCTGATCTTTTCGGGACTGGCTTTGCCAGTATTAGGAACCGCCACGCCCAGTTTTATTTTCTTGATGAACAAGCTCAGAACGCAGCAGAGGCTGCCAATGCCGCCGGAAGAATGACTGTTGAGGAAGACAGTGACTTTCTCGGCATAATCAATGCCAACTTGGGCGGTGCAAAATCAAACTTGTTCATCACCTACGATGTAAACCAGGAAGTCAGTGCACCTGAAGACGGCCTCATTACTAAAACCATCGAGATCACCTATAAAAACAACCGGAGGGCGGACAACTGCAACTTAGAGGCGGGCTTGCTTTGCCTCAACTCCACTCTGCGGGACTGGACTAGGATCTATGTCCCTGAAGGCTCAGAACTAATTAGTGCTCAAGGCTTCACTCAAGAACCTGAGAGCTATGAAGAGAATGGCTTTACTGTCTTTGACGGCTTCTTTACCCTGGAGCCGCTGGCGCAAGCCAGGCTAAGGCTAACCTACAAAGTTCCTTACAATGACACAGCAAACTACCAGTTGCTGATGTGGAAGCAGGGCGGCATTGAGTCATATTCGACACTCATAGACGTTACCGGTGGGCAGGAGCAAATGCTGGTCGAATACGATCTGAAGTATCAGACGCCCTTTTAACCGCCTTTTTAGCCGCCCTTTTAGCCTGACGTTCTCCTGATATACTAATTCTGTATGAAATCAAGGACTTTCACTGTTTCCGGATTGGTTTTAAAAAGAGTGAATATCGGTGAAACCGATCGGATAGTTACTATCCTGACTCAAGAGCATGGCAAATTGGTTTGTGTAGCCAAAGGAGTCCGCAAATTAAACTCATCCAAAGGCTCGGTGCTTGAACCTGGAAATTATGTTAAATCGCATCTGGTCTCAACAAAATCCTTGCCCATCCTCACGCAGGCTGTGATCATTGAAGACTGCAACGGCATGGCCTATTCCCTACACAGCTTCCGCTCGCTCTCGCAGCTGTTGGAAATTTTTGAAAAGCTTTTTGTCTCTGAAGAACTTGACCGCGAAACTTTTCTGCTGGTCATGGCCTTGCGCAAACGGATTATCACCAATCAGG
Source organism: uncultured Pseudomonadales bacterium (assembly GCA_964455555.1). GTDB lineage: Bacteria > Patescibacteriota > Microgenomatia > UBA1400 > PJMF01 > UBA1370. The sequence goes on from CAYVXV010000002.1 coordinate 131,471, forward strand.
CCTCTCCCGGAGCTATGAGGGTGATGTTGGGCAAACTGATCGCGCTTCTTGGTTATCAGCATCCCCAAGACTCAAAATATGACACTATCGGTGATTATATTTCGGCTCTTTCGGACAAACCGATGAGAAGCTATGAGTTTTTGCAGGTTAAATAAACTCAAGTGTGTTAAAATATTTATATTCATTCCGCCTTTGGCAAGCGGCTTAGCAGACCAGCAAGAAACAATGAATATTATCGGAGTGTCCCGCTTTTAAGTGGGGAAACAGGGTGGAACCGCCCGGAAGGGTCCCTTTAAGTAGTACATCTGTACGTTTGGGGTTATATACCAGCCCCAAAAAAGGGAAATGCCATGAGTGAAACTAAACCAACTCCAACTTTAGAAGAAGTAGTCTCTCTTTGTAAACGCCGTGGTTTTGCCTATCAAACCTCGGAAATTTATGGCGGACTAGCCAATTCTTATGATTACGGCCCTCTTGGTGCTGAGTTATTGAAAAACATTAGAAATCTCTGGTGGCGCGAATTCATTACCTTGCGCCCTGATATGGTCGGCCTAGACTCCCAAATCCTTCAACATCCCCAAACGTGGGTTGCCTCCGGGCACGTAGATTCATTTACTGACCCTATGGTCGAAGACAAGGTCACCAATAGGCGCTACCGAGCTGACCATCTAATCGAAGGCTGGATAACCTCACAAGAACAACAAGGTATCGACACCTGGAGCGGCATCTCCGTTGAAGATTTTGACCTGGAAAAAATGGCCTCATTCATTGCTGAGAATAAAATCTTGAGCCCCGAGGGAAACCCATTGACCGAGCCCAAGTCCTTCAGCTTGCTTTTTGAAACTTCCATCGGCGCTGTCAGCGGCGAAAAATCCAAAGTTTACCTAAGAGGTGAGACCGCACAAGGAATTTTTGCCAACTTCAAACAGATACTGGATTCTTCCAGGGTGACTCTGCCTTTTGGTGTAGGCCAAGTCGGCAAGAGCTTCCGAAACGAGATTACCACCGGGCAGTTTGTTTTCCGAACCTTAGAATTTGAACAAGCAGAAATTGAGTATTTCTTTAATCCCAATGCTAGTGATTGGAAAGAGTTGTTCCGCTCCTGGCAAGACTCAATTTGGAACTTTGTAACCGGAACCCTAGGTATTAACGAGGCCAATTTGCGCTGGAGACAGCACACTGACACAGAGAGGAGTTTTTACAGCGAAGATACCTGGGATCTTGATTACCGCTATCCATTTGGCTGGAGTGAGCTCTGGGGTTTGGCGTACCGAACAGACTATGACCTCAAACAACACCAAGAGTTTTCCGGCGAAAATCTGGAATACCGCGACCCCAACACTGGTGAAACCTTCTTGCCTCATGTGATTGAGCCTGCCGGGGGTATCGGCCGGATGTTCCTGATGGTCTTAACCGATTCCTACTGGAAAGATGAAGAAAACAGCCGGACAGTCCTGCGGTTAAACCCAGCCCTGGCACCTTACAAGGCTGCGGTTTTCCCTTTGCTTAAAAACAAACCTGAGTTAGTTGCCAAAGCCAAAGAGCTTTTTGACAGCCTGAGCCGCGATTTTGCCATTGCTTGGGATGAGAGGGGTAATATCGGCAAACGGTATTTATATCAGGATGAAATCGGTACACCTTTCTGTATCACTGTCGATTTCGAATCGCTGGAAAACAATACTGTTACCCTCCGGCACCGGGACACCACAGAACAGGAGCGTATAAGTATAGATGAACTAGGTAATCGGCTCCGTCAAGAACTGCGGTAATAACACCTATAACAAGGCATAAATAGCGGCTGGTCAGCCGGAACGGCTTTTGATAGGATATTTTTGCCTTTTCACATCGCACCAAGTAAATAACAACAGAAAGATGTCATGATTGAAATTAACCCGGTTAAACACCTTTTTGGTTTCAGAAACAAAAACAACGGCAGTGGACATGAGGAACCGGACACTGCCTTAACATTTGAACCTAGAAACAGTAAGTACGTCAGGCAGGAAAGTGAAGCGGAACTCAGCCCGCTTACAAATGTTGTCCGGCGGGCAATGGAAGAAATAATGTACCAGGACGCAATTGAGGCAGGCACCTATTCCGGTTCTTTTGAAGAATACCTAAAGCGTGATGCCACCAGAAGAGCCCAAGAAGAAGAAGCTCATCTTGGAAGAGAAAGGGTACTTTATGAACAGGCACTAGCAGAAGGATACCATAGACCTTTCTCAGAATTTTTAGTCCGCGATGAAACCTTGGCCGAACAACAAAGTAATTTTGACAAATACGAAGCAAACAAACAGTTGCTTCAGGAAGAAAAACGCAAAAAATGGGAGGCCGAGACTGCAGCAGGTACAACCACCCTCACTTTTGAAGAATATGACAATCAATACGAAAAAGTGGACCTGGCAAGTGCCAAAGAAACCCTAGAAGACCCATTTAATGCTTAATCATAATTAATTAGGAGAAAAATGCAAAATAACAAAAAAGTGCTTGCTGGTATAGGTATGCTCGTTTTGGTGATAATTGCCGGAGGAGTTTTTGCCTTTAACAGGCTTTCACAAGGACCTGCGGAAACTCAAGGTGCCGACAAAAAGAAAGTGCTGGAACAGGTTAATGTGATTGATGTGGCAGAAAGGCCATATCTGCAAATTTCTCCGGTTGCAGACGGACGCAATATTCAACTTATCGTTAAAGACCTGAAAAAGCCAGCTGACAGCGTGGATTATGAGCTGGAGTATCAAGCAGGCACCCTGCTTCAAGGCATTTTTGGTAACTTAGAACTTCAGACAATACCGGCCAGCATTACTGAGCTGATGGGCAGCTGCAGTGCTGGTGGTGCCTGTAGCTACCACGAAGACGTTAGAGGAGGAACCCTGCTCACCCGTTTCAACGGGCCGGAAAACTATGCCCTAAAATCTGACTGGCGATACATCGACAATCGGGCAAGAGAAACAGACTTTGCATCTAAGGACGTCAAGTTTCAAGTTTCATCACAAAGCTTAGCCAGCCAAAGATACATTGTTATCTTCAATACCGCCGGCTTCCCGGAAGGCCTAAGCGGCACTCCTGTTTCTGATCCTTACTCTTTGGCAGTTTCCTCCAGGCTCTCCGGAAGCGGCACACTTACCATGCGAGCCGCTGAAGAAGGAACTCTTTCGATAATGGGATGGGATGGAACCGAGTGGCTGGATTTTGGGGGAGAGATTGATACCGAAGATCCCAAGATGATTATGGCAGATGTAGATCTGGTTGAACTTTATATCTTAGTTAAAAACTAACTTAACTACAGAATTATAAAGGCCGGGCATAATGCCCGGCCTTTTTTTGTTTCCTAAAGTTATTCTCATTAAATTGCTACATCATTCTAACAAACCGCTATAAGCCTTGTGCAACTGTCCGCTTCGGTTTTATTTAGTCTTTACAAGACAAATTCTCACTGGCATACTTCTAACTATACAAATGGGAGAAAATGGGAAATAAGCTTATATAAATGTTCATCGGAAAATATTATCACAAGCTGGAAGACAACGGGAGAGTGTCTTTACCAAAAAAGTTTCGCGATGAACATAAAGCCTGGGTAATAACCAGGGGACTTGATGGAAGCTTATTCCTGTTTAAAGCTGAGGACTTCGAAGCGGAAATCGCTAAACTCGAGGCCCGCACCTTTACAAAAAAAATCAACCGTGACTTCATCCGTCTCATGACAAACGAAGCACAGCTCGTCAACAACGACAGCAATGGTCGAGTACAACTGCCTGAGTACTTGATCCAGCTGGCTAAGTTGGAAAAGGAAGTTGTCATTGTAGGCAGTCATTCCAGAGTAGAAATCTGGAATCGTGAGACTTATCACACCTACGTTGACTCCATAGAAAGCCAAGCTGAGGAAATTGCTGAAAAGTTTGAAGAAAGCGTTGAATGACAAATGAGCACGTGTCGGTTATGAGAACAGAGGCTCTGGAAGCTCTGAATGTTTCCCCTGGAAGGTGGTATATAGACGCCACCTTCGGAAGAGGAGGGCACACAGAAGCTATTCTGGAAAACCAGGGAAATGTGGTGGCTTTTGACTGGGACCGCGAGGCAATTGATGCCGGCAAAGTCGTCTTCGAAAACGAAATTGCCGCTGAAAGACTTCATTTAATCCGCGAGACTTTTGCTGAAATAGACAGCAACATCAAAGATCTCCAGCAAAACGGCGCCATTGGCCAGATCCACGGGATTCTCTTTGACTTCGGTACTAGCACCAACCAGCTGATGTCAGAGGAGCGTGGTTTCAGTTTTTCCGGAAATGGCAATCTGGATATGAGGATGGATGACCGGTTAGGAGTTCAAGCAAAAGATATTTTGGCAGCAGTGCCAGAGAGCCAACTTGCTGACCTTTTTTTTCACACAGGAGGAGAGTTGGATGCACGAAAAATTGCTAAAGCAATCAAATCCAGCCCGAGCCCAATAACTACAACGCAGCAATTGGCTGCCATAGTAGAAAAGGTAAAAAGAGGCCGGAGCGGCAATCTGCATCCTGCCACCAAAGTATTTCAAGCCTTGCGGATAGCAGTCAACAGTGAGCTTGAACAAATCGAAACAGCGCTGCCTCAGGCTATGGAGCTGCTTTCTCCGGAAGGGACAATAGTCACGATTGCCTTTCATGAGGGAGAAGACAGGCTCGCAAAAACTAAGTTTAAAGACTGGGCAAAAGCCGGGCTGGGAACGGAAACCGGCCCAATCTCTCCCACCAAAGAAGAAATTGACGATAATCCGCGTGCCAGGAGTGCCAAACTCCGCGTGTTTAGAAAGAATTAATGAAAAAAATAATCATCTTATATTTACTAGTAGCAGGAATCATTGTCGGTAAGGCAGCCTCAACTCTGTATCAGGGCAGCTTAACCGTTAATCATGGTAGCCGCATTGCTGAGCTGCAGCGCGAGAATAACGCCATGGAGCGCAGGCAGCTAGAACTAAGCCAAAATATTGACCAAGCTACTTCCATTGCAGCAGTATCCAGCCTCGCTGAAAAAGAAGGCTTTGAGCCAATCAGCGTCCCACTGGTGGTCAACCCTGTTAGTGCAGTTGCCAGCAACCTCTAATACCCTTTAAATTCATCTTGAAGTACTATATTGATAGTTATGGCTAAAGGAACTCGGGAAAAACTAGTTCTCATCGGTATGTACTTGGCTTTTGCCACTATTATTTCCCGTTTGTTTTACTGGCAAATGATTAAAGGAAGCTCACTTGAAGCCGCAGCAGCGAACCAATACGAACGGACCTTTGTAAAAACCGGCAGCAGGGGCAAAATCTTTACTTCAGATGGCTACAGCCTGGTCTCAAACCGCCTAGTTTACAGACTTTTTGCACAACCAGCGCTTCTTGAACATGAGCCGGGGGCTATAGCTTCCCAGCTAGTACCTCTGCTTACTGAGGATCTAGCAGATTTTCAAGCAGCCAGCAGCAGCGCTGAGCTTAAGGCTATAACAGAATCACTTTCCGAGGACCTGACATCCAGGTTATCCAAAACAGACAGTAGGTGGGTGAGCCTCCGCCAGGAAATTTCCGCAGAAACCAAAGCTAAAATTGAAGCACTCAAAATTGTGGGGGTTGGATTTGATCAATACGAAAAGCGCTATTACCCAGAGGCATCTATGGCTGCACACGTAACAGGATTTGTCGGCAAAGACAGTGAGGGGTTTGATATTGGCTACTTTGGTCTGGAAGGGGCACTGGAAAAAGAGTTGCAGGCTCGCTCGAGCAAAAATACAGTGATTACAGATGCATTCGGCAGACTTCTAATCGGAGACCCCAGTACGGTGAGCTATGTAGACGGCCGAGATATCACCACAACAATAAGACGTGATGTTCAATTTGCTGTTGAAAGAGGCCTGCAAAGTGGTATGGAGAAATATGGGGCTAAATCAGGTGAAATAATTGTGATGGATCCAAAAACTGGAGAAATTCTTGGCATGGCTTCTTATCCGCATTATGATCAATTAAAATTTTTTGAGTTTGAACCTGAACTTTATAAAAACCCCAGCATATCCAATCTTTATGAACCGGGATCAACCTTTAAGGTTTTAACAGTCGCTGCAGCTATTGATTCAGGCAAAATCAGCCCTGAAACAGTTTGCCCAAAGTGCTCCGGGCCCCGCACCTTCGGCAAATACACCATCCGCACCTGGAATGATGTTTACAATCCAGACATTAACATGAGAGATGCCCTGGCAAAATCTGACAACACTGCCATGATTTACGCAGCCGAGCTCATTGGCCATCAAAAATTTCAGGAGTACATTAAGGCTTTTGGGATCGGAGACCCTTTGGGGCTAGAGCTGCAAGAGGACACCAGAACGCCATTCCCTGATCAATGGAATGATGTCAGGCTGGCAACCACTTCCTTTGGTCAAGGAATATTAACCAATAGCCTCCAGATGGTTAGAGCAGTGAGCGCTATTGCCAACGGCGGCGTGATGATGAAACCCATTATCGTCTCAGAAGTTCATGACACAAGCACTGGTGAGGTCATAAAAACTCCAATTAAAGAAGAAAGGCGTGTGGTTTCAGTCGAAACCGCCCAAGAGGTTACCAAAATGATGATTCATGCGGCCCAGAGTGGGGAAGCTCAATGGATTGCCTCAAAAACACACACTATTGCCGGAAAAACCGGCACTTCACAAATTGCTGTGTCCGGCGGTTATGCAGAAGATAAAACCATTGCCAGCTTTATCGGTTTTGCACCGCCTGATAATCCTAAGTTTATTATGCTGGTTAAGTTTACAGAGCCTCAGAGTTCTCCCTGGGCTGCGGAAACGGCCGCTCCCCTCTGGTATGAGGTGGCCAAGGAGCTTTATTTGTTATTAAAAATTCCACCTGACAGAGAATCCGTCTCTTCCAGATAGGCTTCGATAGACTTACATTTAAGTTTAGCTATAATAGATTTATGCTTAATGAAGTGCTTTATCTGGCCAAGAGGCCTTATCATTTTGTTAAAACAGGTCTTTTGGATGGATTTAAGGCTGAAATTAAGTTCCGCTTCCCAGCGAAGAAACTTCATATTACTGCAATCACCGGCACTGATGGCAAAACCACCTCATCAACTCTGCTTTATCACGTTTTTAAAGAAGCTGGATTTAAAGTTGGCCTGCTGTCTACCGTAGCAGCCTACGTAGGAGATGAGGAGATTGACACGGGGTTCCATGTTACCTCACCTCAACCGTCACACTTGCATCAATTCATGCATAAAATGGTTGCTGAAGGCTACACTCACTTAGTATTGGAGGTTACCTCACACGGCAGTTATCAATTTAGGACCTGGGGAATTAGGCCTCAGTTGGCAGGTATTACCAATATCGCGCATGAGCACTTGGATTACCACCTTACATATAAAAACTATCTAAGGGCAAAGGCTGCAATTCTGGAAAAAGCACCAACTGTTGTTCTTAACGAAAATGACAGTTCTTACTTGAGGCTGCGCAAAATTCTTGGTTTTGATCATACAATACTCAACTATTCATTAGACATGTACCTTCCTAAGGGAGTTGAAAAAGCAATTAAGGAAGCCTTTCCAGAAGAGTATAACCAACAAAACGCCAGGCTTGTCTTTCAACTTGCTGCCTCTGCAGGTGTAGATTCCCAGACATTTATTAAAGCCGTCAAGACCTTTCCTGGTGTTCCCGGAAGAATGGAATATATTAAAACTCGTAAAAGATTCGATATCATCATCGATTTTGCTCATACGCCTCAAGGCCTTGAGGCTGCCTTAGGCAGTCTTCGGGAGCAGTACCGAAAATCAAAGAAAAAAGGAAAAATTATTGCGGTCCTGGGTTGTGCCGGCCTGCGTGATTTTGCAAAGCGGCCGATGATGGGCAAAATAGCAGTAGATTATGCAGATTTGGCAGTCTTTACCGCTGAGGACCCCAGAACAGAGAATGTATGGTCTATCATCCGGCAGATGAAGGAGCAGTTAACTGAGAAACATGACAAAATAATATCAATTGCAGACCGCAGGGAAGCAATTGAGTTTGCCTTAACCAAGCTTGCCGGTACGGGCGATACAGTGATTATTTTGGGGAAAGGGCCGGAAAAAAGCATGTGTTATGGCACCACCGAATATCCCTGGAGCGACAAAGGTGTGGTTGAAGAAATAATAGGCAAATAAGCGATGAAAAATAAAAAGGTAGTAACTATGGGAGGCGGCACAGGTACTTTTCCTGTTATCACCGCACTCAGGCAATTGCCAGTTAAGGTCTCGACTGTAGTGGCGGTTTCTGATTCAGGAGGCTCAACCGGCCGAATCCGCGATGAGTTTGGCTTTCCGCCAGTTGGAGATTTGCGCCAATCACTGGCAGCTCTTTCGGACCCTGCAAGCCAGGAGTGGATTAGGAAGATTTTGCTTTACCGTTTTGAAAAAGGCACAGGTTTAACAGGACACAGTTTGGGCAACCTTATCTTAACCGCACTTCAAGACATGACTGGTGGCAACACAACAGCTGCTCTGGAGATAGCAGAGGCAGTTTTCGATCTTGAAGGCAGCGTTATCCCTGTTACAGCTGAAAATGTAGACCTGAAAATTCATTACACAGACGGTAGCAGCCAAATCGGTGAACATATTCTTGATGAAAAAGAGGTTGAGCCAAAAATTATTTCCAGAGTAGAGCTCGTGCCGAAGTGTACGCTAAACCCAGCAGCGGAAACAGCCATCCTGGAGGCCGATTTTATCATCATCGGCCCGGGAGATTACTATGCCAGCCTGATGGCCACGCTGGTGGTTGACGGCATAAAAGCTGTATTTAAAAAATCAAAGGCTAAAGTAATATACATTTCAAACCTGATGACACGAAGGACTCAAACTCATGGCATGACAACGGCGGATTTGCTAGATGGAATTGAGAGAGTTATCGGAAAAAAAGTAGATTATGTTTTAATAAACAATGAAAAAATACCTGCAGCAATCGTCAAAGCTTATGCAGCAGAAGAAGAGTTCCAAGTAGATAATAACTTGGAAAAAGACCCGAGGGTAATCGCTGCACCTCTGATCAGAACTACAGTGGTACAAAAAGCTGCCAGCGATTCTGCATACCGCTCTTTGCTTAGGCATGATGAGAATAAGTTGTATGAGACCCTAAAGGAAATTATTTAAGGGCTGCTTATGGATATATTAGATTTTTCCAATTTCTATTTGGTCGGAATTAAAGGGGTGGCTATGACCTCAATGGCCCAGCTCTTAATTGACGCCAAGAAAGTCGTTAAAGGTTGTGATGTAGCTGAAGATTTTGTAACGAAAGAAATTCTTGACAATTTTCAAATCAAAATTGATAGCGGCTTTTCCGGCTCCCTTCCTGAGGAAGTTGATTGCGTAATTTATACGGCAGCCCATCAGGGCAAGCTTAACCCAGTGGTAAAAGCAGCCGAGGAGGCTGGTGTACCGGTTATTTCACAGGCTGAAGCACTCAGCTATTTGTTTAACAAACAACAAGGGATAGCTGTCTGCGGTGTCGGCGGCAAATCAACAACTAGTGCGATGATTTCCTGGATCTTAGACAAAGCAGGCTTAAACCCCTCATTTTCTGTAGGAGTGGGAAAAATCATTGGTATGGACCGGACCGGAAGATACAACCCAGACAGTAATTTTTTTGTTGCAGAAGCTGACGAGTATGTGACCGATCCTACTGCAAAGGCCAACGGAGAAATAATCACTCCGCGTTTTTCATATCTTAAGCCTCATATTACCGTCCTCAGAAATGTTCTTTGGGATCACCCTGATGTATATGATAATTTGAAACACACTCAAGCAGTATTCAATGAGTTTTTCAAGCAAATCGACCCCAACGGTGTTTTTATCTATCCGGCCTCCGAGCGTTTCACCGGTCTAACAACCTCAGCTGGACATGAGTTGAGTTATGGTGAGTCTTCAGAGGCAGAGGTTGTAATTCGCTACAGTGCTGAGGAGTCAGCCGGCCAAACAGTTGGCTATATAAATTTCGAAGGAAGAGAACATCGAGTAATCTTGCAAGTTCCTGGAAAATATAATTTCGATAATGCAGCGGCAGCAATTCTGGCCAGCCATTCAGCTGGGGTAAGTATTGAAGATGCAATAGAGGCCATAAAATCGTTTCAATCAACCCAACGGCGCTTTGAAAAAATCGGAGAAAAAAATGGAGTGCTTTATTTTGATGATTATGCCCATCATCCAAGAGAAGTAGAGGTTGTCATCGCAGCCCTAAAACAGTGGTATCCGGAACAAAGGGCTTTCATTGCCTTCCAACCACATACCTATTCCAGAACAAAAGAGCTGTTTGAGCCTTTTGTAGAAGCTTTTAGAGATGTAGAAGACCTACTGCTGCTAGATATTTTTGCTTCAGCCAGAGAAACAGCTGCTCCAGACATCTCTTCAGATTTACTGGTATCTGCAATCAAGGAAGCTTACCCAGATATGAGGGTTCAAAATGTTCACCACAACCGAGGGTTAGCCGGCTACTTAAAGCAGTTTGCCAAACCCGGCGATGTCTGCCTCACCATTGGGGCCGGGGATATTTATCAAGTGCACGAAATGATATAGTAATCTCATGGAAGCTACTCAACAGCTGCTGACTGGTTCCTTTCCTAATCTGCAATTTGCTTTGGATAAATCCCTTGCTCCTTTATCTTATTTTAAAATTGGCGGCAATGCCGAAGTTTACTTGGAAACCGCAGATGAAAAAGAGGTGTCGGAATTGGCAAAATTCTGCAATGACAATGCCATAAAATTGACAGTTCTGGGTGGCGCCAGCAATGTGCTGATTTCCGATCAGGGGATAAAGGGCCTGGTTCTTCGGTATACCCTAGATACTGTAACCGAAGAAGGCAAGAGTGGGGACGGCAAGCATTTAATCCAAGCGGGTGCCGGTATCAGAACTGCGATCCTGGTTTCCAAAACAGTTGCTCTTGGATTTACCGGCTTGGAATATTTCTTGGGAGTTCCGGGCACGCTCGGAGGGGCGGTCTACAACAACTCTCATTACTTGGAAGACCTTATCGGCGAACATATTACCAGAGTAAAAGTATGCAACCAGGCCGGGGAAATCTATTGGCTGGATCAAGAAGAATGCCAATTCGGCTATGATTACTCCAGATTTCATGAGACAACGGAAATAATACTTGAAGTTGAATTTGCCTTGGCGGAAGGGGAGAGCGAGAGCTCCAGAGAGCTGATTAAAAAAGCCACTGAGTACCGTGCCAAGACTCAACCTCTGGGCCCGCCCAGTTCAGGCTGCATTTTCCGCAACGTACCCAATAATGACTCTCTAAGAGCACAATTTCCGCAATTTGCAGACAAAGCACATGTTCCTGCAGGATTTCTAATTGACCAAGCCGGCCTAAAGGGCACTAAATTTGGCGGGGTTGAAGTAAGCAATAAACACGCAGCTTGGATGATTAATAACGGCCATGCATCTTCTGATGATGTTGTTGCACTTATAAAAAAGGTAAAAGAAACAGTTAAAGAAAAATTCGGGGTAGAGCTGCATGAGGAAATATTTCTCCTCAAATAACTTCCCCTGAATTTTCATGGCTCTGCGGAGCCTGAAAAATAATGCACAAAGAAAGGATATTATGCCCCGCTTTCATGTAACCGGCGGCACACCGCTGCACGGCTCAGTTAGAATCGGTGGAGCCAAGAATGCTTCTTACAAAATTATGATTGCTTCGCTGTTTGCTGACAGCGACTCAAGAATTCTGAATTTTTCTGATATCAGCGATGTAGAGCTAGTAGGCAAAATTATTGAATACTTAGGCGGCAAAATCTCCAAAACCGGCGAGCGCTCGCTTAGCATTGACCCAACCTCACTTCATTCCTACACCATAGACAGCAGCCACGGGGCACAAGGCCGGTTCTCAACCATGTTTATTCCACCCCTCTTGGCCAAATTCGGCAAGGCAACAGTCCCAGCACCCGGAGGCGACAAAATTGGCAAGCGGCCCCTCGGGCGCCACTTTGATGGGCTAAAGGCTCTTGGCGCATCGGTTGACTACCAGGATGGTATGTATGTTGTCGAAGCCAAAGAACTGGTAGGCACCAACTACAGATTCGATAAAAATACCCATACCGGAACAGAAACTCTTATTATGGCTGCTGTAAAGGCCAAAGGAAAAACTGTTCTGGAGAACGCTGCTGAAGAACCAGAAATTGATGACCTAATTGCTTTTCTAAATTCAATGGGAGCCCGGGTCCGCCGCAGAGCACAGCGGGTCATTGAGATTGAAGGCGTGGAAAGAATGTCCGGATCCATTCACCGGCTTTTGCCTGACCGCAATGAGGCTGTGAGCTATGCTTGCGCAGCCATTGCCACAAAGGGAGATGTGATTATAGAAAATGCACGCGCCCAAGACTTAACCGTATTTCTGGATAAACTTGAAGAAATCGGGGCAGGATATGAAGTCGGCAGCTATGGCATCAGATTTTTCTACAAAGGCAGCCTCAGAGCCGCTGATATAGTCACCGAAATACACCCTGGCTTCATGACTGACTGGCAGCCACTTTGGGCAACACTGCTGACTCAATGTGAAGGGACTAGCATTATCCACGAGACCATCATGGCAGAGAGGTTTCAATACGTAGATGCCCTGCTGAAAATGGGTGCTTATATTGAAAGCTTCAATCCGGAGGTAAAAAATCCTGACAAATTTTATAATTTTGATGTCAAAGATGACCGCCCCGGAACCAATCATGCCATTAAAGTTACAGGACCGACAACTTTGCAGGCTGGTGAGTTCGAGGTTGTTGACCTTCGGCATGGAGCTACCTTGATAACAGCCGCCATGATAGCCAATGGCACATCAATAATTACCGGAATCGAACATGTAGATCGGGGATACGAAAAACTAGACGAGCGGTTGCGTTCAATGGGGGCAAAGATTGTCCGCGAGGACTAATAGCCTGAAACAGATTGGACAGCCAGCCTGACTCATCTATAATGAATAAAGGCACAATTTTGCCTTGTGTATAACTTAAGGAAATTATTATGGAGTCGTTAGCTTTAGCTCTAAGTGTGTTGATTCTGTCCTTTATCGGCACCAGCATTTTAATCGTCCCTTTTATTAACCTGCTCTACAAACTTAGGTTTCAGCGTGCCAGCCAAAATAAAACCAGAGACGTATTCGGAAAACTAACTCCGATTTTCAATAAGTTTCATTCACAAAAAGCCGGTGTTCCTGTTGGTGGGGGCCTACTGGTGATCATGGTTGTTTCTGTGCTTTTTGCCGCCTTGCTGCCAACGCTTAAGCTTTTTGGGATCAATATAACCAGCGTCTATCCCAATGTAAGTGCTGAAATTAATATCCTTTTCTTTACCTTTCTTTCCTTTGGAATTTTAGGCCTTTATGACGATATCAAAAAGTTTTTTAAGTTTGAATCTTCTGGCTTCTTTGGGTTGAGAATGAAACATAAGCTGCTGCTTCAAATCTTTTTAGCGCTGATTATAAGCTTCATGCTATATTTCCAGCTTGGCATCTCAATTCTTTATATACCCTTTATCGGCACTTTTGAGCTTGGCTGGTTCTACATCCCGTTTGCTGCCACTACAATTGTCGCCTTTGCTAATGCCATAAACATTACTGACGGGTTGGATGGCTTAGCCTCAGGTTCGCTGATGATATCTCTCTTTGGACTATGGTTTCTATCCGCTACTATTCTCGATATCCCTCTAACACTTTTCATCGCTCTCTGGATTGGATCCTTAATCTCATTTTTATACTTTAATGTTTATCCTGCCCGAATGTTTATGGGTGATGTGGGATCTTTGGCTTTTGGAGCCACCCTGGCAGTAGTCGGCTTGTTATTGGGCAAAGTACTTGCTTTAATGGTGATTGGCTTTATCTTTGTACTCGAGGTAGGCAGTTCGCTGCTGCAATTGCTCTCAAAGAAGATTTTAAAGAGAAAAATTCTGCCGGCGGCACCCCTGCACTTATCACTTCAACTTTATGGCTGGGAGGAACCAAAGATTGTGCAAAGGGCATGGCTGTTGCAAATTATGCTCACCATCTTTGGTATGTGGCTGGCAGTCTTATAATCTAGTCCGACACACCCTGGTTTTATGAAACGACCCGACATTAATTCTATTCATCCAACCACACTTCTGATCGGATTACTAATTATTCTCAGCTTCCTAGGGCTTTTGTTTGTTTTCAACGCATCAGTTGCAGAGGCTTACCGCACTTTCGGCAATCAATACTATTTTGTCACACAGCATGCTGTTGGCCTGGCAATCGGATTTTTGCTGTTTGCCCTCGCACTAATAATACCCTCAAAAACATGGTTTAAATTTGCGCCAATTTTCTATGTCGGTAGCATTCTGTTGTTGCTGGCAGTCTTCTTACCTGGACTGGGTCTAGAATTGAATGGGGCGCGCCGTTGGCTGGCAATCGGAACGTTTACCTTCCAACCGGTTGAATTGGTAAAGCTTTCACTCGTAGCCTACTTATCTATCTGGCTGCACAAACAACAAAAACTGCCTCAATTTTTAGTGCTAATTGGTATTCCAACAGCTTTGGTGCTGCTCCAACCAGATTTAGGATCAATGCTGGTTTTGAGTGCAATTGGCTTTTCTATGTATTTTATTGCCGGCGGCAGGCTGAAACAGTTTTTCGCCACCATCGGCGCCGCTATCCTCTTTGTTTTTCTGGCCATTATTTTCTCGCCATATAGGAGGGAGAGGCTGCTCACTTTCCTGGATCCGACTAATGATCCAACCGGTGCCAGCTTTCACGTCCGGCAACTAACCATAGCACTTGGAAGGGGAGGACTATTTGGCCAAGGAATTGGCAACTCAAGCCAAAAATATGCTTACCTGCCGGAAGCCAGCACCGATTCTATCTTTGCTATTGTGGCAGAAGAAGTTGGTTTTTTGGGGTCTTCCATAATTATCTTGCTGTTCGTAGCACTTTTGGTCCTGCTCTATAAAATAGTAGTCAGGCTTCCAGTTGACTCACCGCAAAGAATTTTTGGCTTTGGCATCTTTTTCTGGATAGCGCTACAAGCAATCCTGAATTTGGCAGCTGTAGTCGGTTTGGTGCCGCTTACAGGCATACCTCTGCCATTTTTCTCATATGGCAGATCCTCTCAAGTCATGATATTGTTGGCGACAGGCATACTAGTTAGGCTGGGGAGAGAGAAATGAAGATCCTGTTGTCCGGAGGACACCTTACACCTGCTCTTGCATTCATTGACTATGTTCAAAAAGAACATCCGAAGACTGAGTTGGTTTTTGCCGGTCGGCTTTACAGCCGCAAGGAGGAAAAACAACATTCACGAGAACAAGAGGAGGTTACCAAACGATACGTAAAATTTGTTCCTTTCAGCTCCGGGAAACTGGGACAGGGCAATTTTTTTAGTTTATTAAGGAATAGCGTGCAACTTCTGCTTGGTTTCCTTAGAGCCCTGGCTATATATCCAAGACATAACCCGGATGTGTTTGTATCCTTCGGTGGCTATCTGGCAGTGCCTCTAGCTATAGCCGCGTGGTTTTGGCGGGTCCCAGTTATTACTCATGAACAAACAAGGACTGCGGGCATCGCCAATAATCTAATTTCTCCATTTGCAAAAAAAATAGCCGTTTCATATCAAGAGACTAAAGCACTTTTTCCTGAAAAAAAGACAGTTTTGACCGGAAATTTGCTCAGGCCGGCGATTCTGGCAAACAACAATGAGCCGCCCAAGTGGTTTTCATCAAAATCAAAAAGGCCGCTTCTGTATATTACTGGCGGCAGTCAAGGATCAGAAGTAATCAATACTACAGTTTCCAGAACTCTCAAGACTCTTCTAAAAGACTGGGTGGTCATCCATCAGTGTGGCAGTCCAACCAGACATAGAAACTATGAGAGAGAGCTGCAGCGCGAACGAGCTCAGCTTACCAAACCCAAGCAGGAGAGATATTTTATTCGGCCATGGATTAATGAGACAGAGCTGTCTTGGATTTACTCTAATGCAACAGGGATGATTTCCAGATCAGGTGCTAACACCACCTACGAAATTCAGACGAGAGATATTCCGTCCATTCTCGTCCCGCTTCCTTTCTCTCACAACGATGAGCAGCTGCTAAACGCTAAGGCACTCAGTGATAATGGTGGTGCCATCCTATTGCCGCAGAAGGATCTTACACCAAGCCGTCTTCTTGAAGCTTTAGAGATGATTAAAAAACAACCAATGAGTTATAAACGCAAGCTGGAAAAAAACAGGCTGCCAAAAACAAATGCAGCCCAAAAATTATATGAATTGGCAGCAGATTCCGTTTAGACCTCAGCTGCCCCAAGAAAAATGACTGCCCAAACAAAACCACTCAAATTTGTTGCACTCATTGCGGTATCGGTAGCATTTGTCACCGCAGGAATTCTTGCACACCAGCTTTTTAGAACCTCTCATATTAACTGCACCCTGATAACCGGCGAGCCGTGTCCGGAAAACCTAAGCACCCTGCTTAGTAATCTAGATGGCACATCATTGTTTTTTACAAAATTTGAATCAGTGCTAGCCGGAGAACCATACTCCAAAGAACCATATACGCTCAGTAGTCTCTCAAAGAATTTGCCGTCAACTCTTAACCTGACTTTTAAACAGGAGCCGCTGCTTTATGGCTTGCGCTTTAGTGATGGAGCCACAGAATTAATCGGAAAGGAAGGTACTGTAATTAGGCTTGACAACCTTCCTGAAATTGCCATGGTTGAAATTGAAGCCCAAAGGCAGGATTTTTTTGAAAGCGAGGATCGGATTATTCCTTATTATCATAATGTTTTTGCCGGACTAATAAACTCGCTTTACAAATATGAGCTAATCTTTCAAAATATTACTTGGAAAAACAACTACGAAATCCGCGTTGATCTTGTAGGCCATCCTACCGCCATCACATCTGAAAACGACCCCATCGGAGATATGGAGAAACTCAAGTTATTAATCCCTTCACCTCCATACAACTCTGTTGAGGAAGAAATCGTAGAAATTGACCTGCGGTTTGATATGCCAGTACTACGCACTCGTGAATAATTTTGCTATGCTATTAGATACGAAATAGCCTTATGCCACAGCACAGAATAATCACCGCTATTGATGTTGGTACGGACAAGTGCGTCACCCTTATTGCGGCTCATGATCTCGAGACTCAAAAACTTCGTGTCATGGGTGTTTCTGCAGTTCCCTCAAGAGGAATGAAAAAAAGCCAAATAATAGATTTAGAAAAGGTCGTTGAAACCATAACTGAAAGCTTAGATGCTGCCGAACGCATGGCCGGTCTCGACGTCAAAAGCACATACCTATCTGTCTCCGGCATGCATATTTCTTCCCAAAATTCTAAAGGTGTAGTGGCAGTTGCGTCCCCGGACCAGGAAATTATCCCGGAGGATGTCTCCAGAGTAATCGATGCTGCCCGCGCAGTTTCCTTGCCTTCAGAAAGAGAAATAATTCATGTAATTGCCAAGGATTTTAAGGTCGATTCTCAAGAAGGAATTAAGGATCCTGTTGGCATGACGGGCGTCAGACTTGAATCTGAAGCTCACATCATCACAGGACTAACCACAACTTTGAGAAATCTGCAAAAATGCATCGAAGACCTAGGTTTAGCGGTTGAAGCTTTTGTCTTCTCCGGATTGGCCTCAACAGAGGTAGTACTGACAGAAACGGAAAAAGAGTTGGGTGTAGCTGTGGTGGATATAGGAGCAGGTTCAACATCTTTATGCGTTTTTGTTGACGGCTCTATTGAGTACTCAGGAGCCCTGCCAATCGGTGCCCGCCACATCACTCAAGATATTGCTCTGGGCTGCCGAGTCAGCATGGACACTGCAGAAAAAATCAAGCTTTCTTTGAGTGACGACCCCTTTCACACTGTAGTCCCACATCCGGGAGAATCAAAAAAAGATTTTTCCCTGAGGCGCAAAAAGGTGGATCAACTCAAATTATCTGATTTCGAGGGTCCGGGAAGCACTGAGGTTCTTTCAAAAAGGACTATAGTTGAAGGCATTATGCTACCTAGAATTCAAGAAATATTTGCCTTAGTTGAGGAAGCCATTAAAGATAACGATTTAATTGGCGAAATTCCCGCAGGCTTGGTTTTAACAGGCGGCGGTGCTGAAACGGTAAAGATTGCAGAAATTGCTAAGCGGTATATAAACCTGCCCGTGAGGATCGGTGAACCTCTTGAGCTGGAAGGACTCATAAGCGACATTCAGAAACCCTCTTATGCCACCAGTATTGGATTGCTCTTTTATGCCCGCGAACATGGTGGTTCAGGAGTACCTGCACAATTTCAAATAGGCTCCCTTTTTGGCTCTTTTTCTATGGATGGTACTACAAAAAAGATTGGCAAGTTCCTCAAGTCGCTGATGCCCTAGAGCCTCTATTGCCAAATCCTCCTTTCATGGTACACTTTGATATACAGTTAAATACCCGCGTCCTGCATTTTTAAGATTTTTTGGCACGTGCTGCAGGCTGCACAAAGCAAATATGGGATTAGTCAAACCTTCAAATACAACCTTCGCAAAAATTAAAGTAATCGGCATCGGCGGCGGCGGCGGAAACGCTGTTAATTCAATGATCGCCTCCCAAAAAATTAATGGGGTTGAGTTTATTTCCGTAAATACAGACGCGCAAGCTCTGCTCACTTCAAAAGCAGAAACCAAACTCCAAATCGGCAGCAATTTCACCAAAGGACTTGGCTCAGGCGCTGACCCAGAGGTGGGTAGGACAGCAGCCGAAGAGTCCTACGACAAGCTTAAAGACCTCCTGTTTGATACCGATATGATCTTCTTAACTGCCGGCATGGGCGGCGGTACAGGCACTGGCTCATCGCCAATCATCGCAGAAATTGCCAAAGAAACAGGCGCTCTAACAGTGGCTGTAGTTACAAAACCCTTCGCTTTTGAAGGCGTCCGGAGAATGCAGACCGCAGAGGAGGGCATAGCCATGCTCAAAGACTCTGTAGACACCCTGATTGTTATTCCAAACCAGCGCCTTATGGATGTGGTCGACAAAAAAATGACTCTCCTGGATGCCTTTAAACTTGCTGACAACGTACTTGGCCAAGGTGTTCAGGGAATCTCAGACCTGATTACCGTGCCTGGTTTGATTAACGTTGACTTTGCTGATGTAAAAACCATCATGTCTGACTCGGGCTCTGCTTTAATGGGCATCGGAGAAGCTAGCGGCGAGAACCGGGCTGCCACCGCAGCCAGGATGGCTGTATCCTCTCCACTGCTTGAGGTCTCTATAGATGGCGCAAAGGGCATTCTTTATAACATCATCGGCGGGCCGGACATGGCCATGAGTGAGGTGTCCGATGCCTCTTCAATTATTGCCCAGGCAGCCGACCCGGATGCCAATATTATTTTCGGTGCAACCATCAATGAAGAAATGGGCACCAACATTAAAATCAGTGTCATAGCCACCGGCTTTGATGACCGGCAGATGGGCTATGCAGCTTCAAACAAACCATTGTTTGGAGCTTACACCAGAGATTCCCAGATGAAATTAAGAAACCAGCGCAGACGGGAAGAAAAGCTCGAAGAGCAGGAAACTGAAATGGGCCCACTGATTGACCGGACTCCTGATGGCTACACTCAGCCGCTGACTCAAAGCCAAATCCACAGCAGCAAGCCCACCGAACCATTTGTGAAATCTCAAGCATTCGGAGATGATATCTCCAGCCAGAAGACCTCCGGACAGGGTGATGACTCAGATGAAGAGAAGTCCAATGGAGTCAGCGAAATTACACCAAACGAATTTGAAGACGAATTTGAAATTCCTGCCTTCATGCGCAAGAAGCGGTAAGTTAATCTATCTCTGGCTCGAGAGAGTAATTCTTAATAAATGAAGTCTTCTCAAGAATTCATTATAACCTCCCAAATTGTCATACCTTTCCAGCGGATTATTGCTTTGATTTGCTTTCATCACAGTTTCTGCAATTACACTCAGTTGCTTGATATGATTTCTGCCAATGGTATCGCTTCTCATTGCGCGTTCTATTTCCCTAAGGGAATTGTCAAAACTCACAAATTGAGCCATGGTTAAATGCCGTTTGAGCGCTACACACTTGGCTTCAATCCTGCCGGCAAGCTCCCTATCCTCCAATGCTCCTAAAATTTTCCAAAACTTACTGGCTTTCCGCAAAACTCTATGGCCTTTGATTGAAAACAACTGCCGCTGATCGATGGTCAGCAATAAAAAATCAATTTCCTGAAAAAATTCTTCAAGCTTCTCCTCCGTCATGCCAATTTTGTTCAGCACTCGCTCATCATGAGTGAGGGGAGGCCGGTGACTTTCTGCTCGATTCCAAAATGGCATGATACTCTAGCAACTTAATCAACCAGAAATAAAAACTGCGCAATAAACATGTAGTAAAAGAGTTATTGCTTGCTAAAGCTAATCGCAAATGCCAAATTATGCTATAATTAAAAATAATAAATGCGTTTGAGCTTGGCTATCACCAGGCAAGCATGATGAAGAAATATCTTGACTCATCAAGATAAAGTAGAACATCACGGGTATGCCCGTAACAGCTGGAATTAAGATTGCCCGCTGACACAGCCGGCAAAAAAGAGGTGGTACCGCCATAAAAGGCCCTCTTGTGGACAGTATTTATTACTGTGTACAAGAGGGTTTTTTACTAGTTGAACCTCATAGAAGGAATTATGACTGACAATAATTCATTGCCAACCAACCCAAACTTTCCAGAAATGGAGGAGTCAGTTCTTTCGTTCTGGAAACAAACCCAAGCCTTTGAAAAACAGGTGGAAATGCGTTCCCCAGATAAACCATATGTGTTTTACGACGGGCCACCTTTCGCTACAGGGCTGCCGCATTATGGACATTTACTTGGATCAACCTCCAAGGATGTAATTCCCCGATACTGGGCTATGAAAGGCTATCGAGTTGAACGCGTCTGGGGCTGGGACTGCCATGGCCTGCCGATCGAAAACATGATCGAGAAACAACTTAATATCAAGGGCGGAAAAAAGGGCATAGAGGAGATGGGTATTGCCCAATTCAATCAAGCTTGTAGGGCAGAAGTCATGCGTCTCGATACTGAATGGGAAAAAATCATTGACCGCCTCGGCCGCTGGGTAGATTTTGAGAACAATTATAAAACCATGGATACAAATTTCATGGAATCCGTCTGGTGGGGCTTTAAACAGCTTCACAACAAAGGCTTAATTTATGAGGGCAGAAAAGTTGTAATGTACTGTCCAAGATGCGCTACACCTCTCTCAAATTTCGAGATTGCCATGGATAACTCCTATGAGATGGTGGAAGACTACTCAATCACCGTCAAGTTCCCTGTCCAAGGCTCAGAAAATGAATACCTGCTTGCCTGGACGACTACACCTTGGACTCTGCCGGGAAATGTGGCCTTAGCCATTGACCCTGAAGCCGATTATGACAAAGTCAGTCTTGATAGCGAGATTTTATGGATGGCGTCTAAACTCAGAGAAAAGTTAATGGAAGAAAAAGAACACCAGGTGCTCGATACTATCAAGGGAGAAGCCCTGTTGGGAACCCGGTACCAACCTCTTTATCCCTATATGGAAGAACACCGAACAGAAACCGCCTGGACAGTTCTTGGTGCCGATTTTGTCAGTTTAGAAGATGGCACCGGCATCGTCCACACTGCAGCAATATTCGGTGAAGATGACTACGACCTTGCCTTAAAAAATGACCTACCGCTAGTGCCAACCTTAGACGATGGCGGCATGTTCCTGCCATTTGTGAAAGTTGCGGGGGGCAAATTCTACAAAAAAGCGGAGGATGCTATTAACCAGGATCTTCAAGACCGCAACTTAATGTTTAAGCTGGAAAAAACTGAGCACTCTTACCCATTCTGTTACCGCTGCGGCACACCACTTTATTATAATGCGGTTCCAGCATGGTTCATCAATGTCCAAGAGCTAAAAACAGACCTGCTGGCACAAAACGAAAACATCAACTGGTTTCCAAAACACCTCAAATATGGCCGTTTTGGCAAAGGCATCGAGACAGCACCAGACTGGAATATCTCGCGCTCCCGCTATTGGGGAACTCCTATGCCAATCTGGAGGAATCAGGAAACCGGCCAATATAGGATTATTGGTTCCAGAGATGAGCTGAGAGAATGGGCAGTTGATCCCAATCGGGTCGGCGATCTAACTGACATTCACCGGGAACATTTGGATCACATTGAGCTTTGGGTTGATGACGAAAAAACTCTCAAGGGCACTAGATTGCCGGAGGTTTTTGATTGCTGGGTGGAATCGGGCTCAATGCCTTTTGCCCAACTTCACTATCCTTTTGAAAACAAGGATAAATTCGAGAAAGCCTATCCCGCTCAATTTGTCAGTGAGTACATTGCCCAAACAAGGGCATGGTTTTATACCATGCATGTTCTTTCTGTGGGTATATTCGGCAGTCATGCTGTGGACAATATTCTGACTACCGGCACTATTATGGCGGCTGACGGCTCTAAAATGAGTAAGTCCAAAAAGAATTTTCCCGATCCAATGGAACTGATCAACAAGTATGGTGTGGACAGCCTCCGCCTCTATCTGATGAGCTCTCCTGTTATGAAATCTGAAAATTTCAACTTCGTAGAAAATGACGTGGGTGAAATAAGAAAGAAAGTCTTTAACATCTGGTATAACGTTTACGCTTTTTATAACCTTTATTCCGGCAATAACAAGGTTGCCGTCGGCCAAATTCCTAAGGCAGATGATGTGATGGACCGCTGGATAATGAGTAAAATGCAAAACCTTATTGCATCAACTACAGAATCCATGGATGAGTACAATGTTGTTAAAGCCTCAAGGGATCTAATGGGGTTCGTCGATGAACTTTCTACTTGGTACCTGAGGCGAAGCCGGGACCGGATCCGCAACCAAAGCGGCAATGAGGGCACCGTTGCTGTTTTCGGCTACGTGCTCGTTGCACTGGCTCAACTGTTTGCGCCTTTTGCTCCTTTCTTTTCCGAGTGGCTCTTTCACAGGCTGGTAGACAAGAACTTAAGCATTCATCACACTGACTGGCCTGAGGCAGATGAGTCATTAATTGATAATGAGCTTGAAAATCAGATGGAGAGCATAAGGAAAGCTGTCGAACGCACTCATGCTCTACGCAGTGAAGCAGGAATTAAGGTTCGCCAGCCGCTGGGGCAGCTCAGAGTGATCGCACCTGGCGGAAGACCGGAAGAAAGCCTGTTTAAGGTTTTAAAGGAAGAAGTAAACGTTAAGGAAGTAGATTGGCAAATGGGCACAGAGGAACTCAAACTAGAGCTTGATACTGAACTAACCTCAGAACTCAAAGCAGAGGGGGAGGCCAGAGAGCTGATGCGCCAGATTCAGAAACTTAGAAAAAAATCCGGCATGTCTGTAGATCAAAGAGCTGTAATAACTGCTCCCGACTGGCCGGAGGTATGGAAAGATGAAATAGAGGCCAGGACGAATTCAAAATTAGAAAAAGGTGATTTGCTCAGCGTCAATCCTGCGTAAGCTGTACAATAGGGGCATGAGAATTTGGTTCCTGCCAGCAATACTCACTGTCTTTGCCTCTTTGAGTGTCTTGACACTGCAAAGCATTGCGCCTTCGTTGGCTCCGAGACAGTTAGCTTTTTTTCTCATAGGTGGACTGATATTTTTAATCACCAGCCGGTTCCGGTTTGAGAGTTTGCGGCGGCTCAGCCCAATCGGCTATATTCTCACAATTGCCCTGCTGATCCTAACCCTAGTGATTGCTTTAGAAACAAGAAACACCTCAAGATGGATCGAGGTTGGCGGCTTGTTTAAACTTCAGCCATCACAGCTTGCCATACCATTTACAGGGCTGCTTTTAGTAACTTATGCCGCCAACAACAGTTTGAAAGCCTGGAAAAATCTATTAACTGCCCTGGTAATAATCGCTGTTCCCGGATTTCTTATATTAATTGAACCTGACCTTGGCACCACGCTTGTTTATCTTGCCAGTGTTTCGATAATTATTATTTTCAGCGATATCCGTGCCAGGCAAATAGCTGCCCTAGGTGCTGTGACGGTCTTGATGGCTTTGTTTGCCTGGTTTTTTGTTTTGCAGCCATATCAGAAAGCCAGAATAACCTCCTTCTTTGATTCAAGCGGTGAAACTCAGGCAATGGTAAACAGTAAATACAACGCCAGGCAAGCACTTATAGCCGTTGGCTCAGGAGAAATTGCCGGAAGGGGACTCGGGCAAGGCGTACAATCTCATTTGCGATTTCTGCCCGAAAGGCAAACAGACTTTATCTTTGCTTCCCTAGCAGAGGAGTTTGGTTTTATTGGCTCTACTATACTAATCGGCCTCTATAGCTTGGTATTTACCTATTTAATTTTTATTGGATATCAGGCAAATAAAAAAACAGAGAGCTGGTTCTGCTATATAACTGCTGCCATGATTATGCTGCAGGCAGGAATAAATATGGGCATGAACACTGGCTTGATGCCGATTACCGGAGTCACCCTCCCGCTCTTGTCATATGGCGGAAGCTCTGTTATTACCATAGCCGGTATGCTGGGAATTATTCAGTCAATTGCACAAAACCAACAAAAAAAGCTCAAATTAAATATTTTTTAGCCTCTTTGGTTCAGCTAATCACACTCCTGGCTAAAATAACCCCTTGTATGTTATAATTCCTTTCTCTTTGCCCTGCAGCTGGGTGACCATGCTGCGCAGGGAAATATTAAATAAAACAAAGGAGAATGTATGTACGCTGTTATAGCTCTTGCCGGCAAACAATTTAGAATCGAAGAAGGAGACAAGATCACCGTCGACCGCTTAGATGCTGAAGAAGGCGAGAAAATCAAAATTACTGAAGTTTTGCTAATAAGCGATAAAAAAAACTTGAAAATTGGCAGCCCTGTTTTGGAAAACGCCGCCGTTACTTTAACGGTCGTTTCCAATCAAAAAGCCAAGAAAATTAGGGTGGCAACCTACAAGGCCAAGTCAAAATACCGCCGAGTTAAAGGCCACCGCCAACTCACTACAACTGTGCAGGTGGACAAAATTAAAGCCTAATTTCCTTTATAATAAGCTAGTAATAATTAGCATACCGGTTGTATAGCCCCGCTATACGTAATTTATGAATAAATATTTTTTTCACCTAGGCAACACTCCTGAGCTTTCTATTACGGAACTTGAGTCTGTGATGCCGAAAACAAAAATCACCAGCATTCACCATGATTTGGTTATGGCAGAACTAGAAAGTGATGATCAAGCCTCGACACTAATGCAGGTCTTGGGTGGTACGGTTAAAATCATGAAAATGATTGCTGAGAAGCCTGGAACCTCACCCAGCCAAATAGAAGCAGTACTGGCACAAATTTTATTTGAAACCAGGGACAGTGAAGACAAAGTTCACTTCTCTGTTGCCGAGTTGGGACGCGATCACCTGCCGGTAATTGATATTAGGGATATAAAAAATGAACTTAAAAACCTCGGACTCAAATCCAGATATGTAGAAGGTTCAAGACGCGGATTGTCTGCATCTGTTTTGTTGCACACAAGCAAAGTCCGTGAAATTTTTGTTATCCAAACTTCAGATTCCGTGTTTTTGGCAGAAACAATTGCCATTCAAAATATTGATGAGTGGAGCAAGCGCGACCGTTCAAAACCATACGCGGACCGCAGGAAAGGCATGCTTGCACCCAAGGTTGCCAGAATGATGATTAACCTAGCAATAGGAGAATGGAACCTGGAGGGGGAACGTATAGAAAACCCGCCTGTAATACTCGATCCATTTTGCGGTACCGGAACAATATTAATTGAAGGCTTAATAAGGGATTGCAGCGTAATTGGTGCAGATTTGGATCAAGAGGCTGTAGAAGGATCCAGGCAGAACCTAAGCTGGCTTGAGGGCAATTATGAGTTCTCGGGAAGCTATCAAGTTTTGAAACAAGATGCAACAAAAATTACCCTGCCAAATGATCAAAAAGCTGACTATCTAATAACTGAGCCATTCCTTGGGAAACCAAAACCCAATCCTGCCAAACTGCCATATATTTTTAGAGGTTTGGAGAAACTCTACCTTGGAGCCTTTAAAAACTGGACAAAAATTCTCAATCCAGGTGCGCAGGTAGTGATTGTTTTTCCTAAAGTTATCATTGATGTAAAGGGAAAAGAGCAGGTATACTCTTTGAGTAGCTTGATTGACAAGCTCAGCAAATTAGGCTACACTACACGCTCACAACCCATCCTTTACCACCGCCCACAAGCAGTGGTTCAGCGGGAAATTTACAGATTTACATATCAGAAACCAGAATTATAGAAAGCAGGTATGTCAAAGGTTAAAGCATCAGGAAAAGTCGCTCAACAATCACAAAAGAGGCGCCATGGCAAACGCTTGGGTGTTAAGAAGTTCGGCGGAGAAACAGTGATTCCGGGAAACATTATTGTCCGGCAGCGTGGAGCTAAATACAAGGCTGGCAAAGGCGTAGGAATGGGCAAGGACCACACAATTTTTGCCATGATTAAGGGCGCTGTTGTCTTCGGAAAAAGATTTGGCAGCACAGTTGTCAATGTAGCTTCAAAATAAGCTCAGTTTAAATTGATAACAGCCCGCATTGCCGGGCTGTTTTTTTGCAGAATATCTAACTCTACTGGTACAAAAAGTGTACATTTTGTTATACTCAATGCATATGAAAAATCAGAATGCTGTACAACTGCTCGAGCTTACGGTGCTTCAACCCAATCCATTCCAGCCCAGAAATAAAATTATGAAGGATGATCTGGAGGAGTTGTCAGACTCGATTAAAAGATATGGTATTTTGGAACCTTTACTTGTAGCTCACACACCCGCCGGTTATCAAATTATTGCCGGTGAGCGGCGCTGGCGCGCTGCAGAACTGGCCGGCCTTACAGAAGTTCCAGCTATTATAAAAAAATGCTCTCCAAGAGAGATGTTGGAGATGGCGCTGATCGAAAATGTCCAGAGAGTTGATCTTAGCCCTCTGGAAAGAGCTCATTCATTTCAACAACTCAATAGGGAATTCAACTTCAGCGTCAGTGATATTGCCGAAAGAATTAGCAAGTCATCAGCCTTTGTCAGCAACACACTGCGCCTGTTGGCACTGCCGGATGCAATCAAGGACGGCCTAGTTGGCGGGCTGATTACAGAAGGCCATGCCAGAGCCATAGCCGGAATAGAAGATCAATCAGCCATGATTGAGGCCTACAAGGAAATCCTGCGAAAAAATTCCACCGTAAGGGGAGCCGAAGAAATTGCCAGAAAATTTAAGAGCAAACTTGGGCAGCGCGCCAGCATCACCACCCGTCAAGTTTATGAAACAGATGACGCTGAGATTAAAAACTGGGAAGCTAAAATTAAAAAGATGATCAGGGTTAGAGCAAAAATTAAGCTCAGCCGCTCTGATAGGCAAACGAAGATAACCATCACTCTTCAGGGAAGACCGGAAGAAACGCAGTCAGATCTTGAAAAAATAATTAAGCTTACCAGCGGCACAACTGCCAAAGTCAACTAATTTCAAACTCAGGATATTTCTTCTGCTCTCAATGGCAGATTTGATAATTTTTGCCTAATTGTAGCGGGTATGCTCGATAATGCCCACTTTATCCATTGGCCAGTAACGGAAAAAGGCTCTTCCAACAATATCGGGTCGGCTGATTGGCCCCCATGCCCTTGAATCACTGGAGTAAGGCCTGTTGTCACCAACCACAAAGTATTCATTCGGGCCTAGTGTAACCTCACGGTTGCGGGTAAAAGCTCCGGGAGAGGTTTCAAAATTGTCCGGAATATAAGTTTCCGTTAGAGCTTCGCCATTCACGAAAATATTGTCATCCTTTACCTCTATAGATTCACCCGGAAGGCCGACTATGCGCTTGATAAAGTCGCAGCCTGTGCCGACCGGGCAATTAGCTGCCTCAGGAGCATGAAAAACAATCACGTCGCCTCTATCTGGCTCTCCAACTCTGTAGCTGACTTTATCGGTAAGCACATACTCACCGCTCTGAAAGGTAGGCACCATTGACTGGCCGTTAACCTGATGTGGCTGCATCAGAAACAGATATACAACAAGAAAAAGCGAGAGACCAACCACCAAGGTTTCAGTTAAGTCCAAAAAGAAGCTGCTGAATGATCTGATCGCACTTTTCATACCTCTGCATTATCGCTTTTCAATTACCCCTATTCAAGCGCAAAACTTAGCAATATATGAGTTATACTTAAAACATGGGTTACACCAAGAGCGCTCTGTCTGGTTTTAGTTGGCATTCCTTTCTTAAGGCAGCCACAATGGCGGTTGTCCTCCTTAAAATCTCCATTTTAGCCAGATTGCTAAGCCCTGAAGCCTTTGGCCTTTTCTCCCTGGCCATGATCGCCCTCGGTATTATAGAAGCTGTTACCGAAACCGGCATCAATATTACCATCATAAACGCTAAACAGTCTGTTTCATATTTTCTAAATACTGCTTGGGTAATATCAATTATCCGCGGTTTTGTCATGGGCATTCTCATGGTCCTGCTGGGCATTTTTATGAGCAATTATTATGATGAGCCGCAATTGCTTCTACTCGTTACAATTGCTGCTACGGTGCCTGTTATTAAAGGTTTTATCAATCCTGCTGTTATATCAATGCAGAAAGAGCTCAAATTCTTTAAAGACTCCAGTTATCGCTTTTCCTTAATAGCTGTTGAAGCAGCTATGGCAATTGTTTTTGGGCTTATCTTGCAATCGGTTTTCGCCTTGATACTAGGCCTAATCGTGGCTGCTGTTTTTGAGGTTGTAATTTCCTTTGTCTTTTTTAAGGAGAAGCCAATATTTCGCTTTATTCCCAGTAGGGCAAGGGTGATTATCAACAATGCCAAAGGACTTACTATATCAGCCGCCCTATCGTATTTGCATGAGAATGTTGATGACTTTATCTTGGGAAAGCTGACTGGCACCTTTAATCTAGGCCTTTACCATAATGCCTACAGCCTGTCGCATAAAGCAAATTTTGAACTGGCAAAAGCCGCTCAGCACAGCACCTTTCCGGTATACTCCAAGATCAGCTCAGACCCGCCCAGGCTCAAAAGAGCCTTTGTCAAATCTATCATTGCTACTGTATTTTTTGTCCTTATCACCTCTCTGCCGCTTTTCCTTTTCCCGGAGTTTTTTGTAAATCTAGTCCTGGGTGACCAGTGGCTTGCTATAGTTCCGCTTGTAAGATGGCTGCTTTTGGCTGGAATTATCCAAGGAGTCGCCATTATTTTCTATAACGTTCTCTATGCAAAAAGAGTTTATTTTATGGTAAACGCCCACTTGTTTACCACAATTGCCCTCTTAATCATACTAATCCTTATGCTAACCCCGACCTTAGGCATTACTGGAGGAGCGATGGCAGTAGCGATATCAAGGGCGGTCACCTTCCCGCTGCTAGTATTTGGTACGGTTAAAATACTTAAATCATGAAGCAGCTTCCTTTCACAGTCATAATTCTAACCAACCGCAAAGACGGGCAGTTTGTAAGAAGCCTGCAGTCAGTCCAGTTTGCTAAAGAAGTGCTCATTATAGACAACCATTCCGGCAACGATTGGAAGGCCTTAGCCAAAAAATATCGATTTAGATTGGTAAACTATCTTGAACCCATCGAAAATTTTGCAGCGGTCAGAAACTTTGCATTAGATAAAGCGACCAACCGCTGGGTCTTTTTTTTAGATAGTGATGAGGTTTTTCCAGCCGACTGTAGAAGCACAGTAGAAAAAATTATGATATCAGATATTTATGATGGGGTGATGATTAAACGCTCCGATGTTTTCCTCGGCAAGAAGCTGAAGTATGGTGAGGCAGGCAATCAAAACATCATGAGGTTTTTTAAAAAGGACCTGACCAGGTTTAATCATGCTGTCCATGAGATCGCAAAAGTACACGGCAGGATAGGGTATTCTGACATCATTATTGTTCATTTTGCTCATGAATCAATTGCTGATTTTATAGACACAGTGGTTGGTTATAGCAAAACAATTGGTTACAACCGATCGTTTGCACCAGGAGAGGTCCTTATTCAACTTATATTGTTTCCTCCCCTTAAATTTTTTTATAACTTTGTTTTACGGCTCGGCTTCTTGGACGGCTGGCGTGGTGCAGTTTATGCCATAGTGATGAGCCTTCACTCTGCCTCAGTCAGAATTTTTGCTTATGAAAAAGACTACAGCTAAAATCTTTAGGATAATATTTTTTATTTTTACCGGCTTATTCTCACTGGGGCAGCTGCAGCGGGTGGAACTCGGAAATTTTGGCGCTCTCTATCTGCACGATCTAGTAATTGTGGGTTGGTTAAGCCTTGTACTGTGCACTTCATCTGTCAGAAGCCTGCACATCGACACCGCAGAAAGAATGCACAACTGGCTAAAGCAAAAAAGTTTGCTTAAAATTGCCATTTTATTAGGTGTTTGGATATTGTTGGGAATGGCTGTAAACTCAGTTGCTGCACCAAGTCTGCAGCCATGGTTCTATCTCGGCAGGAGCACTGCCTACTTAATTTTTGCAGTGAGCGTCGCGGTGGTCTTCCGGCAAAAAACTTTAGGCTACTGGATAATTCCAGGTGTGATTATTCTTTACCTGGGATTGCTTCAGTATCTGCTGCTGCCAGATATCAGGTTTTTGTGGATATTCGGCTGGGATGACCATTTTTATAGATTGGCTGGAACACTATTTGATCCCGCTTTTACAGGAATGGTGTTGGTGCTTTGCTCTGCCTATATTTTGTATTCTAAGTTTCCCAAGCCTTTAAAATTTTCTAAATGGCTAATCTTATTTGGCTTGGCTGCTGCAATCCTACTAACTTACTCAAGATCCTCTTATCTTGCCTTTAGTGTCCTACTTGGAAGCCTACTGACCAGAAGCAAAATGCTTAGAAACAAGGTTTTTCTTGTGGGATTGGGATTGGTGCTCCTAACTGCCGTATTCTGGATGGCACCAAAACCGGGCGGGCTGGGAGTTGACCTGCTTAGAACCGCAACTATTCAAGCTAGGATAGATAACAGCATCACAGCAATTGAAAGTATGCGGGGCATTGACTGGCTTATAGGAAAAGGCATGTGGACGCCCATTCAAACATCGGCAGAATCGCACAACCAGATTCCCGACAATTTATTTGTAATGATTTTAGCCGCCACAGGCATCCCTGGATTAGCGCTGTTTCTGTTGATACTGGGAAAAATGACTGCAGAACTCTGGCGAAAAGACTTTATATTTTTCGGTGCCATGCTGGCGCTTTTGGTTCACAGCCAATTCAACAACACCTTGCTTCAACCGTTTGTAATGATATATTTTGCCGGAGGATTAGCCTCTCTATATTTAAGCGGAGGGATTAGAGGGAAAACCTAATAGTCCTGGTAATTTCAGTAATGTTTCCCGCCTGATCTTCAACCCGGATATTTATTTCGTTAGAGCCCTCCGAAAGCAATAAGGTGTAGCTAAAGTCACCCTCAGAGTTTGGATACGTTAGCCTGTCGTTTACATAGATGCGGCTGTTTGGCTCTGTATTGCCGCGGATCTCCAAGTTTTGGTTAGCCCTTGTGGAGATTTCTTCACCTTCGCCCGGGTATTCAATTTGAATCGTTGGGTCTTCTGTATCTAAAATAATTATGTAGTTTTTTGTCGTGGCAGACTCATTTCCGGCTGCATCCACCGAGTAAACAGCAAAGGTATTTTCGCCCTCTTCCAGGTTTATGGTCATCGTAAAATTACCGTCATCATCAGCTTTTTCCCGCTTGTATTCCAGTCCATTAAGGATAGCCACCATCTCACTTTGTGCTTCTCCATAACCAGTAATCGTCAGTTCCTTCTGATTTGTTGCTTCCGCCGGTGGAGAAATTCTGGGGATCTGTGGGGGGATCCTATCAACTTCCTCAAAAGGGTTGGTATCTAAAAAGGTGTTAACTACACGAATAAATCCAGGCAAAATTATAAAAATAAAGAGCAAAGTTACTACTATAGCTACGCCTCCAAAAAGTGCTGTTTGGCGCATTAAGCGTTGTTTTTCTCTTTTGAGTACTCTGGAGGTCGCACGATTTCTAGCCATATATTAAGTATATCAAGCTTGTAAAGCTTTGGAGCGATAATTTCAGATATTCCGATCTTCTGAGCCGGGAAGGGGATTTGAACCCCTGACCTACGGTTTACGATACCGCCGCTCTACCAGCTGAGCTATCCCGGCAACTCACTTATATTTAATCATTTTAGCCAAGAAAGTATATCATGCCAGGCTGATTTTTCTTAGTTTTGTTATAATGGCATCTGGTGATAAAAACAATAGTTCATCTGGCTGCGTATTACCCTCCCCACATCGGCGGTGTTGAAAAACACCTAAGTTTGCTTAACAAAAAATTAGTGGAGCGCGACTACAAGATATCGGTCATTACCCAACTTCATCACTCCGGGCTGCCGGCCGAAGAGGTCGTAGATAAGGTAAAAGTTTACCGCATTTCACACCCTGATCACGAAAATAATACGCTAATTAACAAAACCCGTTATAAATTAAGCATCTGGAGTGGCATTTTTAAGTTGCTGCCCAAGCTCAGATCAGCTGATATTATTCAGGTTCATGATGTCTTTTTCTGGTTGATGCCATTCTTAATAGCGCTTCCTCGGAAAAAGCTTTTTATGACATTTCACGGATACGAGGGTAGTGATCTGCCTGGTCGGAAACAGGTTGTTTGGCATCAATTAGCCAATTTACTGACTAATAAAAATCTCTGCATTGGCAAATTTCACCAGAAATGGTACGGTGTAAGGCCTGATGAAATTTCATTCGGAGCGGTAGAGCCGCCACCTCCACAAAAACGGAATAAACAAATTGCATATATTGGCCGGTTGCATCAAGATACGGGAATAATGGAGTATCTAAAAGCCCTCCAACTGCTTGCAAAAGAAGGCAAAAATTACAAACTGGATATATTTGGAGATGGTCCACTGTTCAACAGGGCCCAAGCATATGTCCGACGCCACCAATTGAAAGTAAAATTTTATGGTTTTGTAGATAATGCTAGTAGATTGCTAGGCAAATATGATACAGCCTTTGTTTCGCGCTATCTGGCAATCTTGGAAGCACTGGCTGCAGATACTAAAGTAATTGCTCACTTCAACAACGAAATTAAACGAGACTATTTAACAATTTCTCCTTTTGCATCCTGGATTAAGACGGCTCAAACTCCCAAAGATATCGCTGCATTAACAAAGCTTGGCAGCAGGCCTCATGCATCGGCAACCAAGTGGTCCAAAAGGCAAACCTGGGACAAGCTGGCCAACACTTACGAACGGATGTGGAGCGACAAATAATTTCCTGAGATCTTCCTGACTTCCTCTATGCAATTAAGTAATTTGCATGATTTCATGGTGTTTTTGCGACTAATACGGGGCGAGCTTAGAAAGCGGATTTTTATGCATGAACAAGAATCTCCTAAATCTGAACAGCGGTTTTGGTATCAAGGCTACGAACAAATATTGGCAGGGATGGCCAGGTTTTTCATAGAGCAAAATAGCTTTGAAGGAGAATCTGCTGATGCAGTAGTCGAGTCATT
>CAYVXV010000003.1:0-118099 GCA_964455555.1 uncultured Pseudomonadales bacterium
GCTTACACGTTATTTTACTTGACTCTGTGTAAACTATATGGGGAGCAGGTCATTAGTGATAAATGGACTTTCAATCACGACTTCACGTTTAGCGTGAAGTAAATCTCTCTCAAACTTTTTATAGAAAGTGGTTTCATCAAACAGTGCAGTGTTAAACATTTTTAGACTCCTCATCTACTTCATTATATATAAGACGTAGCCTCTCGAGGTCTGCTAAAAATGGTTCAAACTGAGTTACCTTAGGGTCACACCATGAAAAATCTCCTTTAGGAGATTTTTTTGTGGCGTAATTCTATGGTAGAAAAAGAATTCTTCGGTTCTGCCACATGGCGAATAGAGTGAGCCAGGTTAATGCATGCGACCGAGCGCAGTGAGGGAGCCGCAGACTCCCCGTGGAGACTCCAGCTTAATGTAATAAAAATTTAAAGGTTTTATATATTAAGCTTGATTTTTGATACAGTTTTCTTAAAGATATAAGAACATGAAAAAGCCTACAAATAAAATAGCAATCATGTTTGGCGGCCAGTCCTCTGAGCACGAACCGACCAGAATCACTTTTGAGTTTCTCCTCAATAGAATTAAAGACAAGGGTTTAAGAACCGACCTAGAGTTAAGCCACATTATTTATGTTACAAAAACAGGAACAGCTGTTGCAACAAATTATGACCCTAAAAAGTCTGCTTCCGAGTATGAAAAAGGGGAAGAAATTAGTTTGCTTGAGGCTTACCAGATAATTAAAGACAACAACTTGTTCTTGTTTGGAATTCTTTATGGGCAAAACGGCGAAGACGGAGTTTCTCAAGGCGTTGCTAAACTGCTCTCAATTAAATCAAACTTGGGAAGCGTTTTCTCATGTGCCATCGGGATGAGCAAGTATCATCTCAACAAATATGTTCATGCTAATTTTCCAACTATTAAAGTACCAGAGACAATTGGTGTCAGGAATATTGCAAATTTAGAAAAACAATTAAAAATATTTGAAGGCCAGGAAGTTGTTGTGAAACCAAGCGGTCTTGGCTCAAGTGTCCTGACAGAAAAATTTGAATACTCAAAAAAGACATTTTCTGAAGTCAAAGCAATAATTGAACAAATTTTAGAACTAGACTCAATTGCACTAATCCAAAAATATATTAAAGGTACTGAATACTCAATTGCCTGTCTTGAAAAAGACGAGGATGTACTGGTTCTGCCCGCTATTCGTATTGAGACTAAGCACAACTTCTTTGGGCAAAGAGAAAAATACATAGCCGGATACAGTAAAGAAATAGTAATTAAAGAAAAAGACGAATCAAAATTGCTTAAGCAGGCTAAAAAAACAGCTAAAGACATCTATCTGGATCTGAATTATCAAAATGCCGTCAGGTTTGACGTTATCATTTCAGACAATGAAATTTATTTCCTTGAAATCAACCCGCTGCCGGGAATGCTGCGAAACAGCATTTTGCCGCGCTTGCTGAGGACGCAGGGATGGGACCTAGAGGATTTGGTTGCCGTAACCTTTGATAATGCAAATAACAGAAGAACAATCGGTACAGATTTTTTCTTTCAGGTAGATTACTAAAAAAACAATTTATTGGGGCTAAATGCAGGAAGGCATCTAAACGTGAGAGGCTAGAGCCTTGTCAGTGGAGCCAATTCTTAAAATGAGTGTTTTGACCCATTCAGATATTTCCAAGTTGTGCTTTTCAATATCAAATGTATAAGAATCAATTTTCTTCATAGGAATGGCTTCATTTATTCCAATTGATTCTAAAAATTCCTTGATCAAGTCTCCAGCAGTTGCGTAATGCTCGTAACTGGAATCTCCGGGGGCTAAGATTGCAAAATCAGCCGTAGGTTTTAATTTTTCTTCTTTAAGCAATTTATCGACCTCATCAAAGAAGAAACGGGCGCCATATTCTATTTCTCCCTCATCGTAAGTAGGGATTACAAAAATAACTAAGTCTTTATGCTCTAAGACGTCAGTTGTTGTGGATAGGATAAAAGATACATCTACCTTTAAATCAGAATCTGCCTCTTCCAACAGTTGCGACACAACATCTGCAATCATCTGACTCGTTCCCGTTTGAGTGGAATACAATACTGAGATTTGCATAGGACTGCTTTTTCCTGTTTATACTACAACACAGCTGCCATATTTCTACAAGTGCTTTGCAGAGAATAAACACTATATTTTGATATTTTATGATATGCTAGCTCAGAATGAAGTTTGTACTAGCATACTTGGAGATTTAACAATGAATGAGCAACTAGTAATCCTTCCAGAACCAGAGGAAATGTTGGAGAGGCTTGTATCAACTGATGACAGCCAATACATGAGGGATCGCTTTTACCCACATCTAATCCGCCATGCAGGGGAAGAGAAAGCTGCTGAAGGTGTTCTAATCATGCTGCTCTTGGCAGTAGAAGAGTTATACAGCAGGGCAGATTTTTTCTGATATGCATCCGGGGGTACTCATCACCTTTTACGCGAGACTTGCAACATTTGTAGATGCCCTAGTAGATAACCCGGAAATTGCAGAAGAGATTAAGGCTATGCTCTAGTCTCAGGATTCTTATTGTATAATGCGGGCAGGCTGCAGTCAGATCAATGTTTGTTTTTTGTCATTTATGATCGTTTTAAACTAGAGAAAGTTCTGGTTTCTACCGTTTTGATTGGTTTCTTGTGCGCAGTCGCTAAAATTTAAAACTGCCCATCGTTATGTAGTTGTGGGAAATATTTTTCCGATTAAGAGAAATGTTCGATGAATAAAAAAGAAATAGCTCCCAGTACTGAGCTCTCAAAATTCATATTGTTCCTGCTCATGGTAATTTTGCTGACTGCATGTCAGGAAAATGATAAATACAAACCTGGTGAAGCTGCAATGAAAGCTACATTAGAAGCTCCATATTCCCCAATTTGCACTGTCTACGATGAGCGCTTTCCCCAAAATCAGGAGTACCTGTACAGTTCCAACGATACCTATCTTGATTATGCAGACATATGTGCTTTAAGAGAGATGGGTATAACACCTGAAGCCCTCGCTTATATCCGCGAAAGAACTTATTACATTGGCTACAAAAATAAGGCAGGAGAAGCTGCATACTGCACTGCTTGGCTAGCCCAACAATCTGAAGACGGAGCAACACTCGTAACCAACAAACACTGTGACATTTCAGAAGGTGGAGAACTAAAAATAATCAGGCTAGGGATCGATTTAATGCCTAGGTACACCGAGATTCTTGAGCGAACTACGCATCCAAATGCAGATTTAGCTGCAATAAGAGTGCGGCACTCAAGCATTTTGCCTCCTAATCTTGAACCTCTGGAGTTCACCACTCAAAAATTGTCCTTGGGAGAACCAATGATAACAGTGGGATTTCCGGGTGTCATGGCAAGAAATGGCTCAGTTTCCGTGCAAATACTTTTTGTTTCCGAGTCAGACAGGGGTTACTTTACAGCCAACGGCCTATCAGGCAGGGGAGGCAGCGGCAGCCCTGTGATAACCCTTATTAAGGACGGCCAAGTAAGCAAAGAAGGGTCTCCTCAAGTAGTTGGAGTAATTTATGCCTCTCCATCACGAGATGGGAGTGTTTTATTGTCTGCCGACCATCCGCTAAACCTAGAAGGAGGAAAAGTTGTTTACATGGAAGAAGGCAAGCTTATTAGTGGGTTATTTCCAGCTAACAAATAGACTTTACCTGATCAAGGATCGGTAACTAAATTTTCTATCAGTTTTTGCATGTCCTGTTGCCATCACTCCCATTTCTGATTGCTCACCATAGTACCAAGTTAGCAATTCTTTTCTTGAGAGAATTTGCTCGGGCTCTGGCTGCTTCATCCAGGGCAGCTCGCACACCGGATGTTTGCCGGGGGGCATGCCCGCCTCTGCCTCATAAATGCAACCTCGTCCGGCCGCGTATTTCAGGTAAAACAAAGGCCAGGGTTCATCCTGCATTTGTTTTAGATGATAGTGTTCGTGAGCTATGAGCCTCTCTGTAGGCTCCTTGAAATAAACTATGCCTATTGGTTCGGGGAAAGTAAAAGCGGCTGTTTTTCTGAAACTATGAACTGTGGCAACAACTAAATAGATGGCCAACATAGCTAAAAATAACCTCATTGTTTTTTTAAGTTCTTCTTTTCGATTTTTGCCTTCCACCTCTTTGCTTTTAACTGACTGAAATTCAGCCAGCCTTCCTTGTACAGGCCGGCCGATAGACAGACCAGACTCTGGGTATGATTTGATCATACTTGCCCTTCTAGTTAAAGCTCACTTACTCTCACGGAGAATATTTGTGAACAATATCACAACACACACAAGGCGTATATAAGCAATTTTTCGAAAGATGTAAGACCATCCAAAAGTATATATGGACTAATACGTTTTAGCTATTCTGATATCGCTGTTTTAGTTTTAGGAATTATTAGCCAATTTTACATTCCAATTAAGATCAAACTCGAGCGTTCCGTTGTCAACTAAATTCCAAATCACTATCTTGGTTTCTCTGTCACCATTTTCAACTCTCATATGAAAACAAATCTTCTCTAAACTCCAAGCAGACTCCGGATATTCTGCCAATACCTTTAACAATGCTTCTCTCTTCTGAGTAACTCCCTCGGGCCTTTCCACAATTTCGCCGCTTAGGCTTTCTAAAAATTCATAAGGATGAAATAAAATAGCTGGGTTATCCGATAATAGCTCTATAAGCTCCCGCTGCAATTCTTCTGAATCTTTTCCTGCCAGCGTTTCAACATGTTGTTTGATCATTAGCACCTCTTATAACAATTATTATAGATTAACTAAACATTAACGTAATTTATCCGAGAGAAAATGTCAAACTACAAAACTTGCTTGTTAATCTGGCTTGGCCTGCCTACCACTGAATCCCCAGCCTTCTGGAGAAACCTTTGGTTTAAACGCCTAACCTTTAGCGCCAAACTTAGATCTGAGGCAGCTTTTGGCGGCTTGTAAAGAAACTGATCCATCACCCGATCATATGCCTTTTCGTAACCCTCCGCCATATTTTTATAATTAAAGAGAAGCCTGGATCTCTCAGAAATATACCGTCGGTCCATTTCAAAACACTCCTGAATGACGTGCGCGCCTTCAGCGTAGTCTTCTACCAGTTTACCTGTTCTTCCGTCCTCAATTAGTTCGGGCATAGACCCCCTAGAAATGGCT
Organism: uncultured Pseudomonadales bacterium; assembly: GCA_964455555.1. Lineage (GTDB taxonomy): Bacteria > Patescibacteriota > Microgenomatia > UBA1400 > PJMF01 > UBA1370. The sequence goes on from CAYVXV010000003.1 coordinate 5,163, forward strand.
AGAGTCGGAGTGCCACAATAGGCAGACTCCAGTACAGTCAAACCAAAAGGCTCCCTAAAGCCTGTTGGGTGCAAGTTGCATTTAGCCCGGCTTATCAGTTCAACTTTTTGGCTCATCTCAATCTCGCCTAAATATTCGACTAAAGGATTGCTCAGATGAGGTTCTATCAATTCCTCCCAATAACCGTTGGCTAAATAATCGCGTTTGCCCGCCAATTTAATTTTCATACCGAGATGAAGTGCGAGTTCTATGGCCATATGCGGATTTTTTTCACGGTCAAACCTCCCAATAAAGCAGAGATAGTTGTCCGGCTCCATCACCACTGGAAATTCCGTTGGGTCCAACCCGTTATAAACAACTCCAACATAATTCAGGTCAGGAAAAGAACTTTGCTGGTTTTCTGATATCGAGACATAATAGAGGCCCTTGCGTTTTTCAAAGTAGTCCATCTTTTCTAAAGTAAATTTTCCGTGAAGAGTCGTTAGATTGGGAAATTCCTGAAAGTCTATAAGGTCCATGCTGTGTGAATGAATAATGTCAATATCAGGTTGAATTTTCTTGAGGATTTCACTTACTTCCCTCTCTATTTTTAAGCCTTTTTTCTTAACCTCATCGTGCTCGCGTTTGTTCATGCCAAAAAAAAGTTCTTTGTCGCTAATTGGAATCAGCCGCACGCCCGGCACATAGGAGTCTCCTGTAGCCAGTAAAGTTACATCGTGGCCCCGTTCAATCAACCCCTTAATCTGATGGTAAATAACCCTTTCAGTGCCACCATATTTTTTTGGAGGCACCTTAACCCACGGTCCCGATACAATTGCAATATGCATATCACGCCTTTCTAGGTTGCTGTTCGTCCGCATTTTAGGTTTAGCTTGTAAGTTCCAAGTTAGAGCCATGTAACAAGACAACAATCAAGCCACTTTCATCTGTCATACCCTTTAATTTTTATTCCAGATTTGCTAAGGTACACAAGCAATGAAGTACTTCATAAAGGGCAATTACTACTTCGATATAGACTTGCAGAATCAACTCAGAATTACCGGTCCAGAAAATCACCTTCTTCTGGGTTTAGCTGTTCCCCCGGCATTTCCTATCACTATTGAAAATTACGATGTTATTGATGAGCAGCTATCGATTGAATTATCAGTTCCAACTGATGAAATATACGTTCCACTGCCTCTGGTCACAGATATACGAACTCTTCGTCATGAAATAGAACCAGTAATGCCCCACCCAACATACAAAGATCTGATTGATCAAAATGTAAAAAGCGTCATGCCCCGCAATAGAAAGCAGTCTTTGGTCGGGGGCTCAACAGTTATTTCTCTCTCCAATACTTATGTAGATGGCTCTGGCATCGAGAGATCGTATGGGGCCGAGCTAACATTCCCGCCTGGATATATAGTCAGAATGACCGACGCCTCTCTGGCTGTAAAAAGCAATACAGACAAAATTCATTTTTTTGTGTATTCAATAACAGCAATTGAGTCTCAGCGAGACTTAGATACTCCGATCTTCGCTGAGATAGAAGATCCTGATCCAAATTTGTTGTCGCCTGGAATTATCTCGCTTTTTGACGAATCAAGAATTCAAGTAGAACATCTGGTAAAAAATAGGAAAACCAGTAGTTTTGAGTATGGAACAATCTTCCCCCGTGACTGGATTGAGTCTGCAGACCTGGGAACCGGTGATTTGTCTGTGGAAACAATCGATTATATGTACCGCCAATCTATGAAATATGTATCCGAGTCAGGCGAGGGATGGCATGAGGAAGTAATCGGAGAATACCGGAGCCGGTTTATTGAACATGACAAACTAGTTGATAGGAAAATGATCGATATCGAACCTCATTATATCCTTGGAGTACCCCGTGTTAGTAAACGCTTTCTTTTTGATGATGACAATCACGAAAAATTTAAACGGGTGGCTGCATTCGTGCTCAAAAAAGCAGATGAAAAAGAATTTATTACCTTTAAACAAATTGATCCGAACAAAGAGGATTTTTATCCCGTGGGAAACTGGCGCGATAGCGCCAACGCCTTTCCTGGCCAAAAAAGCCCCCTAGCCCCCTACGACGTCAACTGTGTGTTTTATCCCCAAGCTTTAAAAATAATTCACAAATACCATGAGTATTTCGAAATCACCGACCTAGGAAAGCTGGAGAAACTCATAGAAAAATGGGACCACCACAAGATTAAATTCCGCCTTTATCATCCTAATGATATTAGTGGCTACTCTCTTGCACTACATGGCAAAAAAAATATCCCAATGCCGACTGCGCATTTAGACGAGTCGTACGACCTGTTTTACAACAGCTCAGATTTGGAATCGATAATGAGCTTTGCCAAAAAAATTATTGACCCCGACTTTTTTTACACTCCGGTTGGGCCGATTTTAGTAGCATCAGACGAACCAGAATTCACTACAAAGCAATATCATGGGAAAGTCATCTGGCCAAAACAGGTTGGCTTTGCTGTGGCGGGCATGGCTAAGCAGTATCGAATCGGCCTTGCAGAGAGCTGGCCTGACCCAATCATGGAGGCTCTGGCAGAAGCCATCATCATGACCTGTGAAGCTAGTTTTAGAGGCTGGAAAGACCTTAACTCTGTGCCAGAGCTGTATTACTACGATTCTGAACAAGACAGAGCGAGACTATACACCGATCAAGAAGATTATGAAGGCCAGATGAGCTTGATCCAATTGTGGTCAGCTGTCAGCTGCAGGCTTATTGTCAGAGAATACCAATTTATAAAAAAAGAGCTTGAACATAAATAAGCTTATTTGGCCAAGTGAATCTGCCATTTTGCAACATTTAGATACTGTATAATTAAGTTTGCATGAAAAAATATTTGGCATTTTTCATAATTGGAATTCTGCTCACAGTTGCAGGATTTGTTGCCGGCAGCTCACTTTCAGGTGACTCCACTACTGACTACCTGAACCCCTTAGCCTGGAAGGAAGAACCGGAAGCAGTCAAGATATACGAGCCATTCACCATTGAAAATCTGCGGACTTACAATTTTCAGGCTCGCAGAATCGTGATTGAAAAAGAGCTGCAGGATTTCCCGAATTTTACCTCCTACCAATTCACCTTCGACCCACTGGGAAGAAAGATGACCGGCCAACTAAATATCCCAAAAGATATTGGGCCGAACCCCAAAGCAATCGTTTTAGTCAGAGGCTGGGCGCCTAGCGAAACATACTACACCGGCATGGGGACAAAAAATGCTGCCGCTGTCTTTGCTCAGAATGGTTATATAACGATAGCCCCGGACTTCTTTGGCTATGGTGAAAGCTCACCTGAACCACCGGATAATTGGTTGGCCAGGTTTGAAAAACCGATCGTAATTATAGAGTTAATGGAAAGCCTGAGGAAAAACGGCGCACCACTTAATATAGAGGCAACTTCCCCAGCGCAAATTGGCAACATTGGCATTTGGGCACATAGCAACGGTGGCCAAATTACTTTAACTGCCCTGGAAATTTCCGGTGAGCCGATCCCCAGCACACTTTGGGCTCCTGTTACGGCGCCGTTTCCATATTCTGTGATCTTTTTTAGCAATGAGTACGAAGACGAAGGCAAGTCCTTCCGCAAGGATGTGGCTGTGTTCGAAGAGATGTACAACGTTTTTGATTATAGTTTGACTCAACACCTAAACCTGCTTAATGCTCCGTTCCAACTCCATCATGGCCAAAGAGATGATGCTGCACCCTACTGGTGGAGTGATTCTTTCGTTGACAAGGTAAAATCAGAAAACACCAGGAGAACAAGTTTGAAAGAAGAGCTGGAAACAGCAACTAGTGAAGCTGTACTTTCACCTGAAGTTCAAGCCGTGGCTGCTGAACAAATACTTGAGCCAATCAGGTTTAATTACTACCTTTATCCCAACGCCGACCACAATTTAGTGCCTAGCTGGAATACCGCCATACAAAGAGATTTAGAATTTTTTGCCAAAGAACTATAAGTTTATTTTCAGTTGACCTGAGTTATATCACTCCTCCTCGATGACCTCCTCCGCTTCAATTTCGAGCTGTTCCTCAGATGGCAAGAGTGAGCCTGCCTGGTATGATTGAATTTTTTTAATTCTTCTATCCATTTGCCTTACTCTCGTGCCCGTGAGTTTTTCGTAGTCCGAGTGTAGCGTGGAAATTGATTTGCCGTATTTTTCAAACTGCTGCTTGAATCTGTCCCATTCACTCACAAATTCATCCACGTAAGCTACTATTTCTTTGAGAGTGTCGCCTATTTTAAAATTGCGGAAGCTCTCCATTACTGTTCTGGCCACAATTAAAAATGAAAAAGGAGAAACCATTATCACCCGCTTGGATAAAGCCAGGTCAATTAAGTCTGGAAACTTTTGATTTATAAATGAAAACACCATTTCATTGGGCACAAACAATATTGCATAATCAAGTGTCCCAGCCTCTGGGTTGATGTACTCTGAAACCTTGATTATTTTAATTTTCATGTCTTGTTTGAACTGCTTCATGTGAGCGTCTTTCTGGGTTCGGGAATCTGTTAATGACATCTTTTGAATCTCTTGGTACGGAAACTTCACATCCACTGCAACCTTGCGCGAGTCGGGCAACAGTAAAGAGATGTCTGGCTTAAGCTTGGTGCCCTTCAGAAATGCCTGACGGACATATTGAGTGCCTTCTATCAAACCGTTGGCCTGCAAAATGTCTTCTATGATCCGCTCACCCCACTCACCCCTGGTTTGATTGTTTGAGAGAATTCTTTCAAGCCCCTGTGTGGAGGTCTTTAAGGCCTCAGTCTGCTTATTTTGCTCTTCTATAGAAGTCCTAAGCTGGCTAAACGTTAAAGTCCTATCCTTCTCCAAATTGCGGATCTCATCCTGTTGGACTTTCATAGAATCCTGAAGCTGTTTTACCAATTTTTCAAAAATCTCCTGTTTATTGGCAAGGTCAGTCTTGATATGATCTTTCTCTCCCTGAAGAATCTGCTTGCTCTGCTCTGCCACTTTGTTGGCACTCATTCCAAAAACCTTGTCAACTATTTCCTCAATCTGAGCTTGTTTTGTCGATTGAGTTATCTGGCGCAAGGAAATTACCAGGATGACCACTGCAGAAATTAAGATCAATATTACAAGTGTTTCAAACATTGTCCCTACAGTATACTAAAGGATGAACATTTCTCAAAAGTTCTTAGAACATGAAAAGAGCTAAATCAAGACTTAAGCAACCGGCATTTGAAAAACCGGCCGGTAAGCATTCCAACCCAAGTCAGCCAATATTTAAGGCTAAAGACAGCAGGCAGAAACCAACAGGCCTGGGTGCTTATTTGCGATATCTGCCAGTCTTAATTTTGAGCCTGCCGTTTTATGCTCTGGTATTCTGGATTGTTTCTACTCAGTATCCTGATCAAATTGCTGACACACTCTTTTCCAACTCCTACCTTTATTTTCAAATACCACTATTTATAGCTAATACTTTGCTATTCAGCTTTTTGCTTCTTGATACAACCAGAGGTGTTTTATTGAGCAGCCTTATTTCCATCTTGTTGTTTCTAAGGCTTCAGCTGGTGATTTTTGAACTTAGCTGGATTTTGCCCTTGCTTGGAATTTTTGTCTTATTGGATTTAATAACAAAAAAGCTAATTCGGCCATCTGCCTAGGTGGCTCTTGAGAGCTTATCCTGTATAATCTGAAAGAAGTTATGCACCAGAAATTTTTCTATATCACCACTACCCTGCCATATGTGAATGCAACACCACACATCGGGTTTGCCCAAGAAATAGTAGCCGCTGATGTTTTTGCCAGGTATCAGCGTACACTCGGTACAGAAGTTTTTTTTAACACTGGTACAGATGAGCACGGGCAGAAAATCTATCAAAAAGCATTGGAGCAAAACAGGGACCCACAATCTTATGTAAATGACTACGCCAAACATTTTAAAGACCTGCAAGGACTTCTAAACCTTAGTTTTAATAGTTTCATCCGGACAACCAACCCTAAACATGTTGCTGCAGCGCAGGAATTTTGGAGGCGCTGCGAGGCCAATGGAGACATTTATAAACGAATGTATACACTCACCTACTGTGTCGGCTGCGAATTGGAAAAACAGGCTTCAGAGCTGGAAAACGGCCGTTGTCCGCTGCATCCCAATCAAGAATTAGAGGTAAGAGAAGAAGAAAATTACTTCTTCAGGTTCTCAAGATATCAGCAGTCACTGTTGAATATTTATGAAAACGTAACTGATTTTGTTGTTCCTGAGAGCAAATTAAAGGAGATTACTGCTTTTGTAGCTGGAGGCCTTCAGGATTTCAGCATTTCCAGATTAAAAGAAAAAATGTCCTGGGGCATACCTGTTCCCGGTGACGAAGATCATGTCATGTATGTTTGGTTTGATGCTTTGGTCAATTATGTTTCTGCCTTAGGCTGGCCGGACAACGAAGCTCAGGTAGAGAAGTTTTGGCCAGGTGTTCAAGTTGCGGGAAAAGACAACCTCCGTCAGCAGTCAGCTATGTGGCAAGCCATGCTATTATCCGCTGGACTCAAGGCTTCAGAAAAAATACTTATAAATGGTTTCATTTCTGTCGACGGCCAAAAAATGAGCAAGTCACTTGGAAATGTCATTTCCCCTGACGAAATGGTTGAGCGTTATGGTGTTGATGCTTCCCGTTATCTGTTAATGAACCTCAATCCTTTTGGTGAAGATATGGATGTGACATGGGAAAAACTTGATAATGCATATACAGCAGACCTCGCAAATGGACTGGGAAACCTTGTTTCACGCCTAGCCAAACTCGCTGAAAAAAACGGTTTAACCACAGCTGAGGCAATCCCCCAGGATGAGGGTTCGAAAATGCAAGCGCTGCTTGATTCAACAGATTTAAAAAGAGTAACAGATCAATACACTCAAGCTATGACTGATTTCAATCCGGGTCTTGCCCTTAAATCAGTATTTTTAGATGTTGTTGACTCGGAAACTGTAAAATCTACAATGCACATGAGTGTTTCAACTCTGGATAAGTATTTAGCAGTAGAGCAGCCTTGGAAATTGTCTGCAGAGGTAGCTGAACCCATTCTAAACAAAGCCATTGCTGACCTCATGCAGATAGCAACTAAACTAACCCCCTTTATGCCTGATACAGCAGCCTACATTATTGAGCACTTTTCCGAAAGCAAGCTTAGAGCAGCAGACCCCTTGTTTCCACGGTTGGAAAAATAAGTGCGATTTTTATAATCATGCAAATAATAGATACTCATTGCCATTATAATCTTGAGCCATTGTACTCAGGACGCAGTAATGATGAAGAAGCCAATCAAGCTGATTCAGATAACCTAACCTGGCAGCAACATTGGTCAAAAGCGCAAGAGCATGGTGTTGTCGGATCCATAGTTGTTGGCACTTCCTTCCAGACTTCAATTAGAGCTGCATCAATAGCAAACCAGGCGTCAAATCTTTTCGCCACTATCGGCATTCATCCGAGTGAGGCTTATGGCAGGCTAATGGAAAAACAAGGCTTAGCCCTTGAGAGTTTTAAAGAGGAGTTGGAAGAATTGGAAGGCATAATAACAGAAAAGACAGTTGCGGTCGGTGAAATCGGTTTAGATTATTTCTGGCTTGAAGATACTCCCCACAAAAAAAGCGCCATTCTGCTGCAGCAAGAGCTTTTTAAACTCCAACTCATGCTGGCAGAAAAACATCACCTGCCGGTTTGCATACATGTCCGCGACCGGCAACAGCCGGAAACAAAAACTGAAGGCAATGCCTACTGGGATACGTTAGCCATTCTCGAAGCTAATTCCATGCACGAAACACCCTTTATTCTTCACTGCGTTTCCGGTCCGAAGCCATATATTGAGGCTGCAATTGGTTTAGGAGGCTATATTGGGGTAGCCGGTAATGCGACTTATCCGAATGCTCAGGCTCTTAGAGAGATAATTACGGCTGCCAGCAAAGACAAAGTCTTGCTGGAAACTGACGCCCCCTATTTGCCCCCGCAGCAGTTCCGGGGTACAATCTGCGAACCCTGGATGATAAGAGAGACAGGAAAATTTGTTCAAGAACAACTCAGTCTCAGTAATGAACAGATTCTTGAAAATACAAAAAATTTATTTAGGCAGTTTAACAACCAAAGTGATTTGGTATAGTTAAAGAGGTCAATATGGGCAATTGGTTGCGGCATTACATCAAGCGTCATCCTATCAGGACTCAGCGGTTTTTAGAAATACTGCCGGGGTTTGTCTCTTGGTCCTTAATTTTATTCCCGCTTTGGGGGTCACTCATTTTTCCAACACTAGTTGCCTACTATGTTATTGCTTTTGCGGTTTATTGGCTGTTTAGATCTTTGACAATGTCCTTCCTGGCTGTAATTGCTCACTTTAAAATTAAAGCTGCTTCAAAATTCGATTGGGTCGCTGACTTGAAAGCCACTTTTCCAAAGAGATGGAACGAAATTCATCATATTATCGTTATACCCACTTACCAGGAACCTGTAGAAATTCTTGAGCGAACGATTGACGCATTGGCAAAACAAAGTTATTTGCTCTCCAACCTGCACATCATGGTTTCTTTTGAAGAAAGAGAGGGCAAACCCGCACAAGAAAAGGCGCAGCGTCTGGAAAAAAAATATAGCAAAACTTTTGGTAATATATGGACTACATTCCATCCGGATATCGAAGGTGAGGTTAAGGGAAAATCCTCCAACACCTGCTGGGGAGCAAAAATTGCCAAGAAAAAACTAGTTGATGAAGCAGGGCTTCCTATCGGTGACATCACAATATCCAGCGAAGATGCAGATGCCCAATTTCACCAGCACTACTTCTCTGCTGTAACCTATAGCTTTTTAGAAACAGACAGACCCTACAATGCAATCTGGCAAGGTGCCATAGTCTTCTACAATAACATCTGGCGCGTCCCTCCAGCTATAAGGGTGCTGGCTTCAATGTATTCGGTTATCCAAATGCACATTCTTCTTAGGTCGGACAGACTTATTAATTTTTCTACGTATACGACGTCGCTCAAGCATGTTCACGACATCGGCTACTGGGATACCGATGTTATTCCAGAGGACTATCGCCTTTTCTTTAAATCCTATTTTGCAAAAAAAGGAGATTTTGAAGTTAAACCCGTCTTCCTTCCTGTCTATTCTGATGCTGCTGAATCAACTTCAGTATTCGGCTCCTACAAAAATCAGTATGAACAGCTCAAGCGCTGGGCTTGGGGGGTTAGCGACGATTCATACATTATCAAAAAATACATTGAGGCAAAGGATGTGCCTTTTTGGGATAAGACAGTCCGGGTTGCCTCAACAATAGAGGACCATTTCCTCTGGCCTGTCAACTGGTTTGCCATAACAATCTCGGCATTTCTGCCGCCGCTTTTAAACGAAAGTTTTAACCGTACTGTACTGGGTAAAACTCTACCCCAGGTGACTTCATCACTGCTAACGATAGCACTTGTTTCCATGGTCGTGATATTTATTATTGATGCGGTCAACCGCCCGCCGCGGCCAAACCGCAAAAACCCCCTGTCTTATATTTTTCAACCGCTCGAATTCTTGCTGTTGCCGATTGTCGGCTTCTTCTTTTCTGCTCTACCAGGTATAGATGCTCACACCCGGCTAATGCTTGGAAAATACATTGAATATAAGGTGACTGAAAAAGTATAAGCATTGCCTCCAACATTAGATATTGTCATTTATGAGTAAAGCTCGCTATACTGGAGAGGTGTCTGTTAAAACGCTTGGTTTCTATAAAGTTATCGATCGAAAAGTAAAGCGCTCTATGCCCCTAGTGCTTTTGCTGCTCTTAGTCCTCCTGCTAAGACTTCCAAATTTTGCTGAACCATATTGGTATGGTGACGAAGGCATTTATCTAACTATCGGCCAGGCACTCAATAAAGGCTATGGCCTTTATTCAGAAATAATTGACCACAAAACACCGCTGATTTATGTTTTGGCACAGGTAGGTACACAGACAAACTTCCGTCTTTTACTTGTGCTATGGATGTTGGCTACTACCAAGTTCTTTTACTTCTTCGCTCTTAAATTATTTGAAAACAAACAAGCACCGGCTATCATTTCCACCATCCTCTTCATTCTCTTAACCACTTTGCCGTGGTTTGAAGGGAATATCCCAAATGGAGAGCTTTTTGTCCTTGGGTTTGTGCTGCTTGGCGCCATTCTGCTAACAAAAACAGCTTATTTCTCCTCGTTGCTCAATACTAAAAAGGAAACAAAATTCAGCAAGAAAGAATCGGTTTTCCTCTTAGCTGCTGGGGCCTCGCTTGGCTTGGGAATTTTAACCAAGGTTCCGGCACTTTTTGACGCAGGTGCCCTAATGACCGCCGGCTTCTTTGCAGTAACAAATAAATTTACCTTTATTCCCAGAAAAACTGAGTGGGTAAAGGCCTTGCAAAACACTTTACTGCGCTGGGGTTTGTTAACTGCAGGCATAGCTTTGCCAATCATTGCCTCGGTGCTATATTTTACAGCCAAAGGAACGGCCGCAGACTACCTGCAATTCGGCCTGCTTTACAATTTCCACTATGCCGGCTCATGGGGACTGCCATTCGAGAGCAAGTTACTACAAATGTTATTTACATTACCTGGAAAATTCGCTCTGACGGCCGGCATCATTTTATTATTAACCTTCTTAAGAAAACATGTCCGTCCTATATATCAATTTTTAGGCGCATGGTTTGTCCTAGCCCTTTTTGCCAGCCTTTTGTCTAATCGCCCCTATCCACACTATTTCATCCAAGTTATCCCTCCTCTCGTTCTGCTAACCGGCCAAGCAGCAGCTGACTTCATGTCCATCAAGGGTAAACTTCCCCAGGCCCTCATGAGAACAAAACATCTGCAGACTCTTCTGATTCCCCTGGGCGCAATAGGTCTTTTCTCTGCTGTTTTGATTTTGTTGAATGTAGGGCTTTATCCTGTTAAAAGTTATTACAGCAACTGGTGGCAATTCTTTAGCGGTGCTATTAGCCGGGAAGAACACCGCCAGAGTTTTAACTACCTCATGAAGGACAATTACTCTGCTGCAGCCATTATCAAAACAGCTGGCTCTGATAGATTGTTTATCTGGGGAACCAACCCAATGCTTTATGCTCTGTCGGGTGCCACCCCAACCGGGCGCTTCACGGTTTCCTTCCACATCAAGGATCTAGATGCCTTCGACGAAACATTTGAGGACTTTGTTGCGGTTTCACCGGAGTTTGTAGTGGTCATGAACAATGAGAAAGACCCATTTCCTAACTTCTACACTTATTTGCACAATAACTACAGGCCATATAAAAATCTAGACAACTTTATTCTTTGGCGCAGAATCTAAGGAGCGCTGCTATAATGCGCATATGAGATTAAGCCGAGCCAACTTCCCCTCATTTCGATTGTATATTCCACCGGCTGTCCAACAGCCCTTTAAGGCGGCGGCGGCTATCGGTATCGCCACCCTGCTCTTAGCTGGACTCTATTATCCCGGGTCACAGCCGCAACTACCCATCTTTTACTCAATGGCACAACAATCACAACAATTGGCTCCCAAAGAGTTAATCTTTCTTTTTCCGGGAATTTCATTTGTCATCTTGGCTGCACACCTCGCCATCATTCATGCTCTTAAAAACATAGATAAACTCGTGCTCAGGTTATTTGCTCTAATGACAGCTATTCTGCAATTTGTCCTATTATTATCACTGATAAGAATAATCTACATTACTTGGTAGTTGGCGGAGTTTATGTTTGTATTTCTACTAACCTGCGCAATAGCAGCGTTAATCACACCATTGATCATAAAGTGGTATCGCTCAAATAATTGGCTCGACACCCACAACAGCAAGCGCCCGGTAAAAAATACCCACAGTAAGGCTGTTCCCCGTGGGGGCGGGCTAGTGATTATGACCAGCGTCCTGCTTGCCAGCCTAATATTCTTGCAGGTTGATAAATACTTAATTGCCATCCTAGCCGGCGGAGTTATCTTGACAGTGGTTGGATTTCTCGATGACCTTTTTGATTTGCATCCTCTCATCAGGTTGGTAGCTGGAGTCTTTGTTTCCTTGATAGTAGTAGGATCCGGCATAGGTATTGCATACGTCAGCAATCCTTTTGGCGAAGGTGTAATTCATCTAAATAATCCTCAGCTCAGTTTGAGCTTATTTGGAAATTTGCACACAATCTGGATAGTGGCAGATTTTTTTGCAATGCTATTTATTCTGTGGAACATGAATATTGTCAACTGGTCAAAGGGAGTGGACGGCCAAATGCCGGGTTTTGTCAGTATTGCTGCTATTATTATCGGCATCCTTTCCTTCAGATTTATAGATGACCCAACTCAATTTAATACTGCTCAACTCAGTTTTATCGTTTCCGGTGCTTTTGCTGGATTTTTAATTTGGAATTGGTATCCTCAAAAAATAATGCCCGGTTACGGCGGGGGTACTTTGGCCGGCTACTTTTTAAGTATTCTAGCCATTTTATCAGGCGCAAAAGTTGCCACCGCCCTGATGGTCTTAGGAGTACCCACTGCCGATGCTATTTTTACTATTCTAAGAAGGATTAGGGCGGGCAAATCACCTTTCTGGGGCGACCGCGGGCACATGCATCACAAGCTGCTGGACGTGCTTAAGTGGGGAAGGCGGAGAATTGCTATTTTTTATTGGCTGTCCAGCCTTGTCCTTGGATTGTTGTCGCTATATTTGAATACTACTGGCAAGTTGATTACAATAATGTTAGTAATACTGTTAGTATTCACTTTTTTAATATGGGCAAAATGGAAATCTCTTCACCATAATGTAAAGGGGATAACTGCCTAAAACACCATGCCCGAAACAACCCACCTCATCTACCTTATCCTAAAAACAGCCCGGCCCAGACAATGGATTAAAAACTTAGCCTTATACGCAGCTTTAATTTTCTCCGGTTTCTTTTTCTATAATCCAGCGGACGGTCTGCCTTATGCGCTTCAGGTTACTATAGCTTTTGTTCTATTTTCTGCCCTTACTGCCAGCATTTATATCATTAACGATTTAGTTGACTACGAAGCCGACAAACAGCATCCGTTTAAAAGAAAACGGCCAATAGCTTCTGATGAGCTACCTAAAAACCTTGCAATCGTTGTGGCGCTTTCAGGCCTAACATTCGTTTTTGTAGCTTCGTTTTGGTTTCCAATTTTCTTTAGGGTCTTGCTGCTAGGATACTTGGTATTGCAGATTCTCTACTCCAAAAAGTTAAAGCATGTGCCAATTCTAGATGTTAGTTCGATTGCGACTGGATTTTTAATCAGAATTTATGCCGGTGCAGTGGTGGTAAATCTGCACATGAGCGTATGGTTTTTGCTGACTGTAATTTCGGCTTCGCTGTTTTTGGCTGTGGGAAAACGTCAGAGCGAACGAACCCTTATGAGGGAATCAAAAGATCAGGATCTGGGTACTACCCGCAAAATCCTTAAAAGATACAGCCAGCGATTGCTTGATCAATATACTGCCATGTTTGCCAACGCTACCTGGCTGACATATGCCCTCTTTGCTTTTCAAAATGAGATTACCAAGCCGGATGACCGCTACGCCTTCATCTATACTTATCTGCCGACTGCGCTTCAATCACAAAAACTACTGATGCTGTCATTGCCTTTTGTTATTCTAGGAGTGATGAGGTACCTTCAGATTATCTATGAGAGCAATAAGGGAGAGTCTCCAGAGAGAGTTTTAATTCAGGACAAACCACTATTAATTACAGCCTTTTTATTCGCACTAGTAGTGATGTTGGTCACTTATGTGCTTTCTTAAGGCAGGTCTTTCATGCACAGCTTCATAGAGCGTTACTACCCCACATTGCTCATATGCGTTCTAGCCTTTAGTTTTTTTACCCGCGTCTACCGCCTCAACCAGCCTGAGGGCTATATGTTCGATGAGGTTTACCACGCGGTCACCGCCAAGCTTATTGCCAAAGATGATCCCAGGGCATATGAGTGGTGGAACCCAGATCCTGAACCAAATACAGCTGTAGACTGGTTGCACCCTCCCCTCGCTAAATATACTCAAGCTTTTTTCATCTTGGCATTCGGAGAAAATGCCCTAGGCTGGAGATTTAGTTCAGCAGTTTTTGGCGTATTAACAATTTGGATGACTGCACTACTGGCTTATGAACTCTTTTCCAAGCACTCTCTAAGCTTGCTGGCAGCCATTATTGCTGCACTTGATGGCTTATTGTTAGTTCAATCGCGCATTGCCATGAATGATATTCACGTAACATTTTTTATACTCCTGGCTTTTCTTTTTTACCTCAAACATCTGAAGCACTTTCATTTATTTGCCAAGAAAAAGCATAGTTTCCGCTATCTGGCATTAACAGGCATATCGGCTGGCATAGCAATATCATCCAAATGGTCCGGAGCATTTGCTCTCGGTGCCATAGTTTTTACCGAGGGAGTTATGTTTTTCGCTTCTTTAATCCGTTCCAGGGCTATGCTGAGGAGATCTGCCGGGCAGCTATCAAAGAAAGCCTTAGCCATATTTGCTGCTTTAGCTCTGGTACCAGCAGCAATCTACTTCCTCTCCTACAGCCAGATGTTTATTCAGGGCAAAGATCTGGCTCATTTCAGAGGACTACACTACCAAACTTGGTATTATCAAACTCATCTCGAGGCAACACATGCCTATCAATCCCGTCCGATACAATGGTTTTTAAACCTTAGGCCTGTTTGGTTCGCAGTTGATTTTTCTACACTGGGGAAGCGGGCGGACATTTATGCGTTCGGCAATCCGGTCCTTTTTTGGTTAGGAGCATTCAGCATCGTTGGCTCCACGGCTTATTTAGGGGTGCTTATATTTAAGAGGAACTTAGAGAAGTTATTAAAGAGCAAATTTTTGGTTTTGCTGCTACTTTTCTATTTTGTCGTTTGGATCTTTTGGCAATTCTCACCAAGAATTATGTTCTTCTATCACTACACGCCTGCTGTTCCATTAATGAGCATCAATCTGGCCTACTGGCTGCTGAAAATTAAAGAATACTCTAAATCCAGAATCGGCCGGCTGACACCTGCCATTGCTGTATCAATCATGGCGGTGGCATTTATTATTTGGTATCCCCATTGGACATTTTTAAGTGTCCCCACTTCTTTTGCAGACAATATTTACTTTGCTCTGAAAAGCTGGAGATAAATTAATTAAATAGCTTGGTTAATCAACTCAAGAAACCTAAGTTCTCTTACTTCTTTTGCCACAGTCCTGATTAACTCCTTAAGGTCGTCCACATCCTCGTCCCTGAGTTCAAAACTTCTCCTGACAAGTTTGCCGTTTGATTTATTGGGCTCAATGAAGTCAAACTCCCCCTCTGTTACCACTGGAGTAAAAGTCTGGTCCAACTCCGCCAGCAGTTTATAAAAGAGTAGTTGCCGCTTATAACTGCCTCTTATGCTTTCAGGCAATTCTTTCTCCCTTGGCGAGAGGTTGGCTGCTACTGTTTTGCCTTCAATATCACCAACGCTCCGCACTCCTCCCGTCTTGTAGTCCACTACTTTCACAAATTTATTCTGCTTATCAATCCAATCTACCCTATCTATTCTGCCTGACAGCTGAATGTCGTCTAAAATTGCCTTGTTCATTCCGGAACCAAAGAAGCGCTCAACATACAAAGGCGCCACAGGATCTACTAATTCCTTTTCGTAGTAGTTGGCCAGGATGCTTTTGCCATGAGCAAGCCTGCGCTCCAAATCCTCAGCCACCAGAAGTTCGCCTGACAAACTCGCAGCGAAGCTGTCTAAAAATTCAGGTAGGCCTTGCCTTTCTTGTTTTCTCTGTAAGTGAAGATAAAAATTTTCTAAACTTTTATGAACCGCAGTACCAAATGCCATTTGAGCAGATTTGGCTCGAGGGACCCGCAGCAAAACATTAGTTACAAAGTCCTCCGGGTTTTTTAAATAGGTGTTGAGTGAGGTGGCAGAGAACTTAAAGTTCTTAACCAGCTTGCTGAAAAACTCCTCTTCTGAAATACTCACTTTACCTGCCGAAACCGGCTGGAGAAGAGTTGAAACAAACCGCTCGCTTTCATTTAAAAAGTCCAGGTTTTCATTCTTGGAAACTTCTTTCAAATGACCTGAGATCTCTTCAATAAACATACTGCCAAACACATCTTTGCTGCGGTTGTCAGATATCAAGGTTTCCGGATAACTAACCTGAAGCTCTTTTTTTGCCCTGGTAATTGCTACATAAAAAAGCCGCCTCTCATCTTCATTGCGCTCTTTTTTAGACAGATCGGTGTTTCTAACCAAGCCCGCAGGAAGCGGCAGCAGATCCCGTTTTCGTGCATTGCCCCACCTTCCATCCAAGCAATGAATTAGGAACACATAATCCCATTCCCTGCCCTTTGCTTTATGGACAGTGGAAAGATGTACAGCCCCCTCAGTAACGTTTAAATCTTCGGCCTGGAGAGAAATATTGTGCACCAACATTACATCGATTGCTTCCAAAAATCCATCAAGCTTGAGGCTGCGGTTACTATGAGCGAGTGCCTTGATTTCCCGGTAAAGCGAATTTAAATTCATCAGCAGCTCAATTTTTTGAGGGCGGCTCATAACCCAAGGCAGATATCCGCTCTCATTGATAACTTTTTCAGCCCACTCTGGAAAGATTAATCTCGCATCATCGCTACCCCAAATCCTTAACTGATCTATAAATAATTCAAGAGAAGCAAACTGCTCCTTAGTTACTCCGTTGCCCTCTTCATGCTTCTTAAAAGACTCATAGCCGGCATCAACAATGCCAATAATGCTTTTTTTGGCTCTTCCGGCAGCTCTGGCTACCCTCATCACTAAAACGTTGTCTAAACTAACCCACTCAAAACACATTGTCTCGTAGAGATTGATATCCTCCTCTGCTGTCCTCACTTGTTTGATTACTCTAAATAACTCCAGCAGTTGTCTAATCTCTTCGGTTTCCAGAATATTGATGCCGCCGTCAATTGCATAGGGAATCTGCCATTTTTCCAATACCTGCTGCACTTCTTCTACCTCAACATTGTTGTGATATAGGATGGCAATTTCTTCTGCTTTGACTCCTTGGCCCAACAGCTCTTTAATTTTTTCAGCAGTGTAGATAAGTTCAACTGTTTGTGAAGGCGCCTTATAGAGAACTGGAGAAACTCCAGTTTCCTTGGCGCTGGCCAATTTTTTGTTAAGAGCCTGCTCTACCACATCTTTATGCGGTGCAATCCTTAGCGAAAGTTCGTTTGTCAGTTCATTATTGCCGATGCTTTCATGAGCGGCATCATAAATAACCTGCGGGCAACGATAGCCTGTTGCCAAAGTCACAACTTTAGCCTGCTGGTACTTGTCCATAAATCCCAGCATGTTCTCAACAGATGCGCCCTGAAACCTAAAAATTGATTGATGAGGGTCTCCCACCACAAATAGATTCGGCTGCTCTTCCCAATAGCTGGCCAAAAGATCTGCCACTTCATTTTGCGCAGTGTTGGTGTCCTGATACTCATCTACCAAAAAATAATGAATGTTTTCCTGATATTCCCGAAGCAATAGCTCATGTTTTTTAAATGCCTGCACCACTAAACTGACCATATCATCAAAGTCGTACCGCAGCAGCTCCCTGAGTTTATTTTCGTGCTCATAATAAACTCTCAATAATTCCTGCTGTTTTTTCAAGTTTTTTACCTGCTTTGATATCTCGGCTTTTTTCATTTGCGTTCGTTCGTTTGAGAACCTTTTCAAATCTGCAGCCACGATCTTTTCAAATTCCTCAGGAGTAACTCCCTCCCGCTTAAGCATAGAAATAGCCCACATGATTTCCTTGATGAAAAAAAGATTTCTGTTGAGAGGTTTGAGCACTTCTAAATCCATACCGTGAATCAACCCTCTGAAAAGATCATATCTTTCAAGGTCTGTTAAAGGTTCGCTGCCTCGGTCTATAGGAAAATACTCAGGGTGTGACTGAATCACCTCGCTGCAAAAAGCATGAAAAGTGCTGATTTGCACATAATAGCCTGTCTTTCCGATTAAACTCACTATTCTCTCACGCATGTTTTTGGCCGCCGATTCAGTGAATGTCAGGGCTAAAATGTTGTAAGGCTTCTCGTCTGTTTTCAGGAGAATGTTGGCAATCCTGGTAGCTAGCACCTGCGTTTTTCCGGTACCCGGACCGGCAACCACCATCACAGGGCCCTCAATAGAATCGACAGCTTCTTTCTGCTCTTTATTTAAGCGGTTGTAGGCTTTTTTGAACTCTGGTGTTGTAAGTTCCATATTTCTCTAATCGGTGAAAAATGCTAAAACAGGGACTGCGGCTCATCCTGGCCATCCTCTATTTCCAACTCACCTTCCGGCAATTCCAATTGTTGGATGCTCGGCAGCGAGCCGCCGATTATCCCCTGCAGATCACCATATAGTGATGATGTGTTGAGAATAACTTTTTCTATTTCCCTCTCCCTTTTGCTCCAAATTCTTTGCAGCGACCTTTTTTCGGTATCTAAATCCTGCTTCATACTGACAAAAGCCATAACAATGTTCTCAACCCTGTTCTTGAATTGCGGACCGGTTAAATAGCTGTAAAGATGGTTCATCTTGTCGTCCTGCCCGACTAGAGATTGTTTAAGTTTGCTAATTTCAATTAACTGTAACCTGAGCGCTGCTGCCAACGGTAGAACGAACTGATAACTCACAATCCAAACACCGTTCTTTATACCAAAGTTAGGAATGTCGGCAGGCATTGCTTGCGTAACCAGTATGGCTGCGTCAGCCTTAACGATACCTTGGTCGCTTTTGAGCTTAGCCAGCCAGCTGTCGCTAAATACCTTAGTATTTTTGGATTCCCAGATAATTGTTCCTGTTTTGCCGCCCAAGCTTCCGTTGATTGCCTGCACCAAGTCTGCACCGCGGACTCCCGCCGGAACGTCAGAAATTTTGTCTTCAGGAAAAGCATTGCTTAAAATTTCTTTGAGTCCATCCTCCTGAACCTCTCCTTGAATCTGCATTGAACCCTGTTCAGCTTGGCGTTTTAAGTCAGCAATTGTCTTTTGCATCAACTCCAGCTGCTTATCTTTTTCCTTAAGTTTTAAAGCGTATTGTTCCTCCTCATTTTTCTTGGTTGCATCAATGATCTTGCTGCGCTCTTCGTCAATGCGCCGGACCATTTCAAGCTCCATTTTTTTCTCTTTTTCCTCAAGCTCTCTCGTTTTCTTTCTGAGGGCTAACTCATGCTTCTCTGCCTCCTCAAGGAGCTGTGTTTTTTCTTTTAGGGTGTTTTCAAGATCTTTAAAAGCTTTGCCCTGATTTTCTTCTGCTTTTGCTTGGGCTATCTTCCAAATTTTCTGCTTTTCCAAATCCAGTTTGTTTTTTACCTCTTCTTCAAGATCTTTTTTCCGGGCAGCAACTTCCTTCTCCTGCTCTTCCAGGAGTTTTTTTGCTTTTTCAAGTTCGAGCTGCTGCTTTTCATGCGCCGCCTTAAACTCTTGTGATAAATCTGCCTTTACCTGATCAGACAAAGTTTTGGAGATTGGAATTTTTGTGGAGCAGCTTGGACAAGTTAAGGTGGGTTCTGACATAAAATCCTTGATCTGTTAGTTTAGTCAACGTTTCTTTGTTTCATTCTGAAGCCGGCCGATTTTTCTTTCAACCATCCCACCTCTTTTTGCATAAATCTTTTTAAGCTGATCTGCTGCAGATGATTCTCCAGCTGCCAATTTTCGCCGCTCTGCAATAGCCCGCTCAAGACGTTTCTCTAAAATCTTCAGCCGTTCGTCAGCTCGACTGGATTTGTCAATTTTTTTCACCTGCAAAAGTGATGAGAGAGGCCTTTTCATTCTAAGCTCATCTTACCGTAAGAAAATCGAAAAATAAACGCCATGAAATTTTATCTCAAAGAATAAATTTTGTGAAAATAGTGTCGGGCTGACTGGACTCGAACCAGCGACCTCACGCACCCCATGCGCGCACTCTAGCCATCTGAGCTACAGCCCGAACAGATAAAATAATCAGAGTTATCGCAGTTTCTTGTTTCACGTTGCCAGTAGATGAAAAAAACAACTCTACTACATTCACTGCAAGATTAAGATCGTATTATACACACAACTCTCTATAGATATTCTCACAATTTTGTGCTTTAGTGAGAGTATATAAAGGTAATACAAAACCCAAAGTATCATTGGAAATAAGAGAGCATATAAGGAGACCTATGGCTAGAACTACCATTACTAAACCAGAGTCGGGAAAATCACAGGCAATCAACATTGCCATGCAGCAAATTGAGAAAGATTTCGGTAAAGGTTCAATCATGAAATTGGGCCAATCACTGAGGGATGCGCCGAAGATCCCGACAATTTCAAGCGGCTCACTGGCCTTAGACCTGGCATTAGGTGTTGGGGGTTTCCCAACCGGAAGAGTTGTTGAAATTTACGGACCGGAAGCATCAGGTAAAACAACTGTTTGTCTGCATGCTATTGCCAATGCTCAGAAGAACGGCGGCGTTGCCGCTTTTGTAGACGTGGAACATGCTCTTGACCCGGTTAGGGCTGAAAAAATAGGTGTAAATTTAGAAGACCTGCTGATTTCACAACCCGACTACGGTGAACAAGCCTTGGAAATCACTGAAACCCTCATACGCTCCGGCGGGGTTGATATAGTCGTTGTTGACTCAGTAGCTGCACTGGTTCCAAAATCCGAAATTGAAGGAGAAATGGGCGACGCTCAAATGGGTGTACAAGCCAGGTTAATGTCTCAAGCTATGCGCAAACTGACCTCAGCAATCAGCAAAACCAATACACTTGTAATCTTTACGAATCAAATCCGCCATAAAATCGGTGTGATGTTTGGCAGCCCAGAGACAACTGCAGGAGGCAATGCCCTCAAGTTTTATGCCTCGCAAAGATTGGACATTAGAAAAATCGGCAATATCCAAGAAGGCGATCAGGTGGTCGGCAGCAGGCACCGAGTCAAGGTTAAGAAAAACAAAGTTGCGCCACCCTTCAAAGAAGCAGAGTTTGACATGGATGATTTTGGAGTGTCACTGGTAGGCGACTTAGTGGATCTTGGAGTCAAATTTGATATTCTTGAAAAAAGTGGCAGCTTCTTTAAACATGACGGCGAAGTACTGGCCCAAGGCCGTGAGGCAACAAAAGCCTACTTACTAGAAAATGCCTCGTTTGCAGAAAAACTTGAAAAGGAAATTCGCAATAAGGTAAGTGGCATCCAAACTCCAAAGTCAGTAAAAGAGAAAGCAGGGAAAACTGCCAACGGAGCAGCAGCAAAAGCCTAGATGTATTCAAGAAGAGTTTGAGCGGATTCTGTCAAAATTTTTCCTCAGAATTGCTGCCTTGACTTAATCACTAAGCCAATAATTATATGCTCAGAGATTGACTGCAAGGGGCCAACAGAGTACAATGTGGCTATTAATTGCTGAGAAGCAGCAAATTTGCTACCAGGCTTAAATGCCTGCAGCAACCGGAAAAATAATTAGAAACTAATAACTAATAACAACATGAGACTGACACCAGAACTAATAATATCTGCATTAGCAGATAGTCTGGATTTACCAAGAACTCTTCTTAACCGATAATATCGGTATTGTTTTTAGTGATTTTTCCCTTCTCAAGCATTTTGAAGAAATTATTGTGAATGACCATTTTTATATTGGCCCTTCATAAATTACATTAATAAACACCTTGTACTGAGCTAAAAACAAGGTGGGACGCAATTAAATAAAGGAGTAGTATGTCATTCTTTAGCAACTTGTCGACCCTGTTTGGGAACAATGAAACCGATCCCAACAGAAGGGTTAGAAAATCAAATAGACCAGCCGGCCAGCAGCAGCAGCAAAAAAACCGCAAGCAGCAGCAAGGGCAAAAGCAGCACCAGCAGCCCAAATATCAGCCTAAACAAAGACAACAAGGCAGCAAGCCAAATGGTGATGTGGCCTTGGTCCAGGAGGCAAATACTCTACTCATGGAAGCACAATCCAAGGCTAGGGAAATAATTGTCGAGGCCAAAGCAGAAGCACTTTCCATCCGTAGCAAGGCTGAAAAAGAAGGACGCGAACTATCTGGGCAACTTGAAGCTCAGCAGCGCAAACTGGACAACAATCTGGACAGAATAGAAGAACGCCTCAGCCAAATGGATAAAAAAGAAGAACAGCTTGAGCGCGACAAGAGCGAGGTAGAAATCCTCCGGGAGGAGTTTAGAAAAAAACGCCAACAAGTAATCGATAGGCTGGAAAAAGTAGCCGAACTAACCAAAGAAGAGGCAAAATCTGCACTTTTTGAGGATCTTGAAAAAAAACTCACAAGGGAAATGGCTCAGTTGATCCGGCAGAAACAAGAAGAAGCAGAAGCAGAAGCAGACGAGCGAGTCCAGGAAATCCTGATTGATGCAATGCGGCACGGCGCCACTGACTATGTACCTGAGTACACTGTTTCAGTTGTCCAGCTGCCTTCCGAAGACACAAAGGGAAAGATTATCGGCAAATCTGGCAGAAACATCCATGCTTTTGAGCATCGGACAGGTGTTGACGTAGACCTGGATATGTCCCCAACCGAAGTCAGGCTTTCTTGCTTTGACCCAGTCCGCAGGGAAGTAGCCCGGATTTCCTTAGAGCGCCTAATCAAAGATGGCAGGATTCAGCCATCCAGAATTGAAGAGATAGTTTCCAAGGTAGAAAAAGAAATAGATAAAATTACCTTGGAAGAAGGCAAAAAACTTTGCCATGAAGTAGGTGTCTACAATCTTCCGGTCGATTTGATGAAATTGCTCGGCAAGTTCAAATACCGCTTCTCCTACGGCCAAAACATGATCTCCCACACTCTGGAAGAAACAAAAATCGGCATCAAATTAGCGCATGAGCTAGGCATAGATGTAAATACCGTTAAACTTGGCTGCTTGCTACATGACATCGGCAAGGTTTCAGATGAAGAAGAAGGCAGCCACGTTGAACTGGGTGTAAAAATTGCTAAACGCTTTAATCTACCCCAGCCAGTTGTAGACTGTATCGCTCAGCACCATGAGGATGAGCCGTTTACCGGTCCTGAACAAATGGCTGTTTATATCGCTGATGCAATCTCCGGCGCTAGGCCAGGAGCACGGTATGAGAACTACGATGAATACGTAACGCGTTTGCAGCAACTTGAGGAAATTGCCTCTTCATATGAGTCCGTCAGGCAAGCCTATGCTATACAGGCAGGTAGAGAGGTTCGTGTCCTTCTCGAACCGGAGCGCTCAAAAGATGCGGACGTGCAGGTTCTGAGCAGCAAAATTCGGGATGAGATTAAAAATAAAGTTACTTATCCTGGAACAGTTACTGTCACTGTAATTCGAGAAACCAGGCATCAAGAAGTGGCAAAATAGGCAATAATTTCTGCTTGGCTCAATGATACAATGCTTACTGTACTGACAAATACTTAAGTGGAAAAAGCACTATGATTACATTTTGGTTAGTTGCTCAAATAATATTAGCAATACTTATTTCTGGAGCAGTTTTGCTTCAATCCCAAGGGGGCGGACTAGGTTCTGTCTGGGGTGGAGGCGGAGAAACTTATCATACCCGCAGGGGTTTAGAAAAAGTACTTTTCTATTTGACCATTGTCTTGATAACCCTGTTTACTCTAACTTCTGTTGCTGTATTATTGGCTCAGTAGCAATTTAGCAACTCATGCGCAAATTTTATTGGTATTTGACTGCCTACCTTAAGAAACATGGACTTGTTTTCTTTGTCTCAGTTCTTTTCGCAATTCTGATTTTTTCTTTTATAGTGCCGCAAATTGCCCAATCAATAGAGAGAGGCAACCGAACGTATATTGGAATAGTTGGTGAGTACGGTTTAGACAATCTACCTCCAAGAATAAAGTCAAAACTTAGCGCTGGCCTAACCCATGTTGAAATTGATGGAACTGTCACTCCCCTCTTGGCAGAACGCTGGAGTGTAGAACAAGATGGCAAAACCTACCGGTTTGTCCTGAAAAACAATATATTCTGGAGTGACGGCTCAACCTTGAAGCCTGAGGACATCAATTACAACTTTAAAGATGTTGAAACAATTATTACGCCAAATGATATTGTTTTCAAACTTCCTGATCCTTATGCCCCCTTCCCCGTGGTTGTTTCTGAGCCACTTCTGAAACCCGCAGAAATGCCCTATTTTGTCTTTTTCTCTAAACCATCATTAATAGGAATTGGTGAATATCGAATTACAGATTACAAAAACAGAGGCCCGGTCTTAACTGAACTGACTCTAGACGGCAGAAATGAGCGGATTGTCTACCGATTTTTCCTAACTGAAGAAGATGCTGTCTCTGCATTTAAACACGGCAAAATTGATGTTCTTCCAGACCTGACTTATAAATATGATGTCATGGATTGGGACACCACCGTGACCACTTCTGCGCTGAATACAAGCCGCTACCTGGCTGTGTTTTTCAATATCCGCAACCCAATGTTTCAAAAAAATATCCGCCAAGCACTTTCTTATGCTCTGGAGAAACCCACTCCGGAAATTAAGGCAAACGGCCCGATTAACCCAAAGTCATGGGCTTATCTTGAGGGCGGCAAATCATATGACAAAGACTTAGATAGAGCCGTAGAGCGCCTTCTTGATGAAGTACCAAGCAGCCCTTTGGAATTTGAGCTCACGACCACTGCACTGTTTGAAGCGGAAGCAGAGTCAATTATTCAACAATGGAAAGAGTTTGGAGAAAAAGCCTTTCAGGATTGTCAATCAAGCAACAGTGTTGATGATAAAAACCTTTGTGAAAACACAAAGATCACGGTCCGGCTAAAGATTTCAAACTTCCCCGATACCAGCAATTTCGAAGTGCTATTAATCGGCCAAGAATCTGCCCCAGATCCTGATCAGTATCATCTCTGGCATTCAGAACAATCTACCAATTTTACCGGCTACAAAAACACCCGTATTGACAACCTGCTTGAAAAAGGCCGCCAAACTTTGAACCAAAAAGATCGTGCAGAGATTTACCAAGAGTTCCAGCAATTTTTCCTTGAGGACGCACCGGCCATTTTTCTCAGATACATTGAAACCTACGAGGTTCACCGGGATTAGCTGTTAAGTCAACTGTTTTTTTTCAGAGATTCTTTCTTTAAATTTTTGTGTTGTTTGTTTCTGCGCAGCGTTGGAAAAATATTATGTACGACCCAATCAAACTTGCAACAGAAAAAAACTTAAGTATACTGACAAAGTTATGCCGATCAAATATCCTTCCCTGTTCTTACTAATAATTGCAACTGCTGCACTTGCTTCTGCTTGCGTCAGGGCACCACAGACTGATGACACACTGCAGCTAAGCAACTCGGATAATTTCTCTCTTGAATCAGATGCTAACCTTAATCCAAATAATATTGCTGAAGCGGAAGGAGCCGCCAATAACGCTATGAACCAACAAAGACAAGTCAAAACTATTGAAGATTTTAAGGCTATTGAAGCCTCAGAAGCAGTCCTAACAACCAGCAAAGGCGAGGTTGTCATTGAGCTCTATACTGACCGCGCCCCTTTAACTACCGCTAGCTTTCTCAACCTAATTGATCAAGGTTTTTATGATGGGATTGTAATTCACCGGGTCGAACCGAACTTCGTGGTTCAGTTCGGAGATCCCCTCACAAAAGAGCCCGGCAATGAATCCCTATGGGGTACGGGCGGGCCTGGATATACTTTTGCTGATGAGTTTCATCCTGAATTAAGACATGACAGTGAGGGCATCCTTTCTATGGCCAATGCAGGGCCGAATACAGGCGGAAGCCAGGTTTTTATTACTCTCAATGAAACATCATTCTTGGACGACAAACATGCTGTCTTTGGCAAAGTTTCTCAGGGAATGGATGTGGTTAAAACCCTGCAAAGAGGTGACACAATCACTAAAGCTGTTTACCGCTAGAACCTACTGCATGTTATCCTAATTTATATATGCAGCTTAAGCCGGCAGGTATTTCCTTTAGCGTTACTCTAAGGCTCATTGCTTTTGCTCTTTTGGCAGCCGCAAGCATTTTTGTGCTGGCGCTGGTGGCAACCTTTTCCAGTATTAAATCGCTTCAAGCCGGTAATTTTCAAACAGCGTCCGTCAAGGCGAAAGCAGCTCACTATCCGGTGGAAATTCTTTCTGCCCTCCTCCGAAACAAATCCAACACTATTGAAGCTTGGAGGCTTGGTCTCCAACTGGCTATTTCTATGCCTAACGCACTTAATGAGGCAGCCTCAAGTTCTCAGTCTGAGAATACAGTTTTAGATTTTAACAAGCTAGCGGTGCTGTTTGGCCAAAAAAGCAAGGAGTTCAACAGTTTTAATAAAGCTGTACAAAACTCGCTTATTTCCAAAGCATTCCCAACTCAAACAAATGAGATAGATACAGCCAGCGAAACTCTTCAATCATTAGCCGGCCTAGCAACAAACCTGTCCGAGAAGAATCAAACCTGGATAATTGTGTTGCAGAATAGCGATGAAATCCGGGCATCCGGCGGTTTTGCCGGATCTTACATAACAGTCCCGGTAATTGACGGAAAGATCAGCAGTTTTGTTGTTGAAGACATTTACGATGCCGATGGCCAGTTTGAAGGTTACATTGAAGCCCCTCCGGGAGCTAAGGAGTACCTTAGTAGCAACCGAGGCCTACGGCTGCCGGATGCAAACTGGCATGCCGATTTTCCATCTAGCGCTGACCAAATGCTCCAGTTTTTTGCTTTTGGCAATAAACAAAACGTCCACGGCTTAGTTGCCGTCAATCTTCATCTGGCAGAGGCAGTTTTAGGCATGCTTGGCCCTGTCAACCTTCCCGATTATGATGCGCTGCTAACTCCAGACAACTTGAGCCAGGAATTGAGAAAAGGCAGAGATGATTTTTTTCCGGGCAGTATTCAAAAGAAACACATTCTCTCTCAGGTGGCTATAGCCGTAGTAATCGAGCTTAAATCTATCGGCCCCACCGCAGTCAAAGACCTCGGAGCGTTATTAAAGCAATCGGTTATTGAAAAAAACATTTTGGCATTTGCCCGTGATCCGGAAATGCAGATTTTTATTGAAAACCTGGGAGCTGATGGCAGCCTACTGGATCCTGAAAGCGATTATCTTTATTTAGTTGAATCGAATGTGGCTATTAATAAAGCAAATAAAGGTATCTCCAGGGAGCTTGCAGTAAACTGGGATCAGCAGCTGATTGAAGTACTGCTTACCTTCACTAACAACAACCTGCCGCCTGAGGAAACGTCCTTGTCCGGGCTAATTCCTTCACAGCAGGAAATCGAAAACCGCAATCAAGCAGAGCATAATGGCTATATCAACTATCAAAGAGTCTTAATGCCGCAGCATTGGGAGGTTGAGACGATCAATTACAGAGACAACAGTCTCACCAAGTGGGATGAAGAGATCATTAAAGATAGTCACGGAAATAGCTATAAGCAGATTGGTTTTCTCATCACCCTACCCGAAAGAGAACAGGGAAGTTTAGAGATAAAAATCCTTCCCCTGCGCGACAAAGCCCCTAAATCCTTAATTCTTCAGAAACAGCCGGGCACGCCGAGTTATGAGGTGAGCTTGACTAGTCCTTCAGAAAAAATCACAAAACATTTTGTGTCAGACCTGGTATTCCCGCTAGAATAATCAACCTGCGTTTTCACACCCCCCACCATGCTACAATGAGCGCATGAATCAAGCCTTGCGCGATGCCTCCAGCAAACTTTTAGAAAAAGCAGAGCAGTATCTAGATTCTCAAGAAATTCTCGGCTATCAGCAAGAACTGGAAAAACTTGAGCAGCAGACGTATGCCCCGGGTTTCTGGGAAAAAGCAGAAGCCAAATCTGTGATGCGCAAAATATCTTCGCTTAAGAGCAGGCTCGACTTATTTAATTCTGTTGAACAGCTCCATAACGACACTAAAGCCTTTACCGACCTGCTTGTGGAAACTGGTGAAGATCAGGACAACCAATCAGATATGGAAGGAGAATTTGAAAAAACCTTGACGCTATTTAAAAAGAGCCTTAAGGAGCTTGAGCTGAGGCACTATTTGTCTGGCAAATTTGATGCCCAGGGAGCAATTCTTTCCATTCACTCCGGCCAAGGAGGCACCGAAGCCATGGACTGGGCTGATATGCTCAGGAGAATGTACCTCCGCTTCTTTGAAAAACGAGGCTGGAAGTTCAAACTTATCAGCGAATCAAGGGGAGAAGAAGCAGGAATTAAGGCAGCTGAGTACGAGATTAATGCTGACTACGCCTACGGCTATTTAAAAGGTGAGGCGGGAACCCATCGCCTAGTGCGGCAAAGCCCTTTTAACGCGGACAATCTCAGGCAAACCTCTTTTGCATTGGTGGAGGTGCTGCCAATTATTGAAGATGACTCCGATGAGATTCAAATTAATGAAGCGGATTTAAGCTGGCATTTTACCAGGGCAGGCGGTGCCGGCGGCCAAAACGTCAACAAGGTCAATACAGCGGTGGAGTTAACGCATATACCCACTGGAATTGTAATCCGCTCCAGAGAAGAACGCTCACAAACTCAAAATAAAGTACAAGCTTTAAAAAAGCTTAAAAGCCAACTGGCGATTATCGAAGAAAAAAAACTTACCGACCAGCTTAAAGAAGAAAAGGGCGAGCACGTATCGGCCAGCTGGGGCAATCAAATAAGAAATTATGTTCTTCATCCTTATCATCTGGTTAAAGACACTAGGACCGGTGTAGAAACTTCTGATACAGCAGCAGTATTAGATGGTGGTTTAGATGATTTTATCCAGGAGGAAATCAAGCTTTAACTGATAACTTGACTTCGTTCTACGCTGAAAATACGATATACTGGGATTATGCAAAAAATTGACCTGACCAAGCCTGATAATCAGCCCGACAATCAACCAGAAGAAGTTAAGCACGCTAAACCCGAAAACCCTGTTGACTCGGTGGGAAATTTGCCTGATAATCAAGCCTTGCCGAAGTCAACTGCAAGAACAAAAAAGGACCAATTAGATATGAAAAAAGTGCTCAAGCCATTACTGATTTTAGTTGTTGTAGCTGTTTTTGCAGGTGTCGGCACTGGCTACCAAGTTTACCGAACAGTTTCAAGCAAAGACACTGGCTTGCCGGCAGATGGCAATATTCAGAAAGTAGCCGGCACTGAAATAAATGCCGGTGATGTTTTCGGCAGCACAGATGAAAAAACCTTTAAAGATTCCGCTGAAGGATACCTTGAACAGGGAGACCCGGATGACGAAGGTACACACAAGCTGCTCAGGCCTGGAGGGGAAATGCAGACCGTTTATCTGACATCTTCTGTTACGGACCTTGATAAACTTGTAGGAATGGAAGTTAAAGTCTGGGGCGAAACCTTCAAAGGCCAAAAGGCCGGCTGGCTGATGGATGTTGGCCGTGTAAGAGTCGAAAAAGTTGATGGCGACTCCCCTGTAATCGATTAGTACTAAAGCTACTAAAGTCCAGCATGGAGAAGCTGACAAAAACCATAAATGCCTACTCCAAAATAACTGCCCATGCTAACCTTTGATCAAGTTACCAAACAATTTACAGCCGAATCTTTCGGGGTTAGCGATATTTCATTTGAGATCGGACCAGGTGAGTTTGTGTTTGTAACCGGCCCTTCCGGAAGCGGCAAGACCACACTAATGCGCCTCTTAACAAAAGAGTATACCCCTACCACCGGTGATATTATTTTTGAAAATTTAACTGTTAATAACTTGAGGAGCTCACAAGTTCATCAGCTCAGGCGCAAGATTGGTGTTGTTTTCCAAGACTATCGCCTGCTCTCTGAACTTAATGTTTGGGAAAACGTTGCCCTGCCGCTATATATCATTGGAAAAAAACAAGTTGAAATCGAAGAGCGAGTCACGGATTTGCTCAAGTTAGTTGAGCTAACCGACAAAGCCCTGCTATTCCCCAGCCAACTTTCTGGAGGAGAAGCACAGAGGATCAGTATTGCCAGAGCCTTGGCAACAGGGCCAAGCATAATTTTTGCTGATGAGCCAACAGGCAACCTTGATGCGGAAAACTCGATGAGGATTGCCAAACTTCTTCATAAAATTAATGAGCTGGGCACAACCATACTATTCGCCACCCATGACGGTGATGTTCTGGCGGAATTCAAAAACTCCAGGATTCTTCACCTTGAAAAAGGGAAACTGATCAAGGATGGCGGCAAGAAAAAAGTCAATGTTTCATCCCATAAGTTAGAAAAAGATGAAAAAGAGCCCACTGATGAAAAAGAGGAAACCGACAAAAAGGCAGGTGAGGCTAATCAAATAGAACAAGAAGACCAAACCACACCTGATGTCACTACAAATAAATCATCTAAAAAGGGTGTGTTAGGCAGGCTGTTTAACAAAAATAAACAGACCGACTCCCTTGAAAACTCAAAAGTAGCAGATGATGAACCAGTTGAACAGGATGCCAAACCTGAGCAGGCTGGTACTGATGATTCACCTAAGAAAAAGAAGCGAGCCGCCAAGAAAGAATCAGAGGACAAATAAATCATATGCGATCACTCACCACTGCCCTAACCACCATTCGACGCTCCCCTTACCAGGCATTGGTATCCATTTCCATGATGACTGTCACCTTTTTTGTAGCATTTAGTTTTTCTTTGATCATACTCGGGGCAAACCAGGTACTTCAATATTTTGAATCACAGCCGCAGATTATCGCGTTTTTTGAAATAGACACTAATCAAAATGACATTGCTGCTGCTGCTGAATCCATGAAAAGCAAAACCTATGTAAAAGAAGTAAATGTTGTCAGTAAAGAAGATGCGCTTAAAATTTATCAAGAATCAAACAAAGATGAACCCTTGCTGCTCGAGTTGGTAACAGCTGAAATTTTGCCGGCCAGCATAGAGGTGTCCGGCACCAGCATCAGCTACCTGAGTCAGATTAAATCCGATCTTGATGTCCTGGAGGGCGTGGAAGATGTCGATTTTCAAGAAAGCATAATTCAGCAATTGCATACATGGACCAGCAACTTAAGAATGATTGGCTTGGCCTCCGTTATTACACTAGCCGTGATTTCCTTCCTAATAATTTTTGTCTTAATTGCTATGAAAGCCACTGCTCAAAAGACAGCAATAGGAATTATGCGAATAATTGGTGCTACCAAGGGATATATCAAGTTGCCCTTTATGTTTGAAGGTATGATTTATGGAGTAACCGGAGCCTTTATCGGCTGGCTTGGGATGTATGCGGTCCTTTTATATCTAACACCATGGATAAAGGACTTTGTAGGTGATATTTCCATCTTTCCGATTTCTACACAGTTCTTTTTACTCCAGCTAGGTGTTGGCTTGCTTGCCGGAATCCTCCTGGGAGGTTCGGCCGGTTTGTTGGCAGTTGGACGGCTAATCCGCCGTTAGACAAACATCATGAGATTTCAAATTCGAGCCTCCGCCTTGCCCGAAGCAACAACCTCGAGTATATTGGGGTCAAGTATGAAGACTGTACAAAGGCCTTCAGCCATTCAGGCTAAACTCATCCTTGCTGTCATCTTTTCTGCCTTTTTAGTTTTGTTTCTGAGCTTTTCATCGCCTATCCAAGCTGCTGAGTGCGAGCAGTATAAATGTGACGCCGACAATCTCTCAAGTGATGAACGCTCCGTTTGTTACAATAAACAAATTGCCTGCCTACAGGGAGCAATTTCTGAGGTCAAGACACAGCAGACAACACTCAACAGTACAATTTCCGTTTTAAACGGCGAAATTAATCTCCAACAAGTCCAGATAAATCAGTTGGTGGCTGAAATTTCCAGGCTGGAGAAGGACATCGGTGAACTTTCAGAGAGAATTTCCGGGTTAAATGTTTCTTTAGACAGGCTCTCTACCATGCTGATTAACAGGATTAGGGCTCAGTACAAACGCGCAAATCAGAGCCCGATAGCACTATTGCTATCAGCAGACTCTTTTGGCAGTTTTATCTCGAAATATAAGTATCTAAGCACCGCCGGTGAACAAACCGCATATGCTATGACTCGGGCTGAATCGCAGCGGCTTGACTTCGATGAACAAAAAGAGCTTAAAGAGTCAAAACAAGCAGAAGTTGAAAAAAAACGGGCCGAGGTTGAAGAGCAAAAACAATCCCTGGCAGCCAAACGCCAGGAACAGCAGTCTTTGCTGACTGCAACAAAAAATAGCGAGGCCAGGTTTCAATCAATGCTGCGGGATGCAGAGAAAGAGTTGGCTCAGATAGCAGCGGCTGCCAATATCGTCATCAGGCAGGGCAATGGCGTCCAGGTTAAAAAAGGTGAGGTTATTGGCACCATGGGCAATTCCGGCTATTCAACCGGCGCTCATTTGCACTTTGGTGTGTACAAGTACTCGGTCAGCCAGTTTCAGAACACAGGCAGCTGGGGATGGTACTACAGCAATTATGTTAACCCCCTAGACAAACTCAAATCTAAGAGCGTTACCTGGAGTACGGGCTGCGCCAACGATCCATCCGGTGTCGCTGATGCCGGTAAGGGCGATTGGGAGTGGCCAATGGGTGGAATCAGGATTACACAAAATTACGGCAGCAATACCTGTTATAACTGGCTATACGGCGGCAAACCCCATCCTGCCC
Source organism: uncultured Pseudomonadales bacterium (assembly GCA_964455555.1). Classification (GTDB taxonomy): domain Bacteria; phylum Patescibacteriota; class Microgenomatia; order UBA1400; family PJMF01; genus UBA1370. The sequence goes on from CAYVXV010000003.1 coordinate 37,663, forward strand.
TTGATATGGTGGCAATTGGGTCTAAATTTATTATGGCAGCAACTGACGGAGAAGCCTATTTCTGCCGAAACTGCCTGGGAGATGGCGGCAATGGAGTCTTTATTTTTCATGATGACAATTATATGACCCTCTACTGGCATCTGGAATAGTAGTTCAACCATAATAAGTGCTCTAGTTTTATTATTTTGATGTAATATATCTTTCTGATCCATTTTTTTGCCTGGGAGTAATTTTTTATCGCAATTTTCTTACTTTTTTATTACATCACTATAATTATTGACTTTCGGCTCAATAGGTCTTATAATACCGATATAGCTTTATAATATTGACTACGTTTAAAACGTCTTGCCCTGCTAAATCGCAAGTAACAAGGAAACTTATGAACATCAAATATCTCACCCTAACTTTATTAGCTGTCTTCGCGATGGCTTCCCAGGTACGGGTAGTGCAAGCTGCAGAGGACGACTTTACAGCAAGCCAGGAGCAGGAATGCCGCCAGATTGTCGAGACTGAATGTGAAGCCGGAGCCTATGGCCAGGTTTCAAGCTGTAAGGCAAAAGCTGAGCAAGTCTGCAAACAGAAGCAGAAAATTGTAGTTAAAGACAAGGTTTTGGGAGTAGCTCATGAACCTGTTGATACTGCTTTAGACCTGCAAGCAAGTGTTGCAACAACAATGGTTTTGGCAGCCGGAGCCGGTTCGCTTGCTTTAAAGAAAAAGCTTAAATAAACTATAAAACTGTGAATTATAAAGGCTGCTTATTTCTAAGCAGCCTTTTTGATGCAAGATGCATAAACCTAATGACAATACCACAACTTATTAGTAAATATTACCGCTTCCTACTTGATCAAATTTATTATCCTATAACATTGATTTTTGAGGTTATAAATGATATAATATTTTATAGTAATAATTTATTTTATGCCTATAAATCCAACCAAGTCCACGCAACCCTTTTCTTGTCAGATGTTTGATTATTGGCCCAGATAATTAAACATCTGCTAAGAACGCGCTTTTTTCGCCCAATCAGCATTTACGCTGAAACCGGCGCTGAAAGCACTCCTAGCAGTTGGCAGGCTTGATTGCACTTTGGTGCGAAAAAGCCGGCTCTTTAACAGCAAGGCAATAAAATATATAGCTCAAAAGATAAACTCCTGTTCTTCCTGAGCCATTGTTGATGTGGCAGCTACCTTGCACATAAGTTTTTGTGTGCAGCGCTGCTGTCATGTCGGCAGCCAATTCTTTCCCTGGCGCAAGCATTGGGGAAGAGTTGTCACTTTTGGTTTAGGGAGGAAATTATGTCGCTAGAGGCCATGTGGCGAGAATTTCTCGCCACTCCCATCCTGGTCTTCTTGGCTGGGATGCTGACGTGTTGGCTGCTCAATGCGCTAGTTTTGCCGGATAACCGGTCGAGCTGGCTGCATGCGCGGCGCAATGTTCCCACAGTGCTGCTGCCTCTCGGGGTTGTAGCCTTGGTCATTGCTGCCGCTGCCATTATCCTGGGCTTAGCCCAGGCAATGGTTTACATTCGCATTAACCCTGCGGTCTGGCTCTTGCTAGCAGCTGGGTTAATTATCCTGATCTTGTGGTTCGCCACAAGAAGGAGACGACCGCATGCCTAAGTACATCTTTGTTCTGGCAGCGCTCATCGCGCTGCTCGTCGCTGGGTGTGGCGAGCTCGTGACCGTAACTGGTCCCGAGACGTCCACCCCGGCACCGGCGGCCCCGTTAGCGCCGTCTCAGGAAGAGGCCGCTCCCGCGGTCGAAGAGCCCTCGCAAGAGAGCTCGCCGCCCCTCCGCGACAACCCCGCACCCGCGGGGAATGCGGAAGAAGCTGAAACCAAAGCAGAGGTTGTACCTGCAACCAATGCTGAGGATTCCTCGACCGCCACTCCTGTGGTGGTTGAGGCAGCTAGCGTCGCTCTCAACGACAACCCGGGCCACCGAGTAATTGTCCGTTGGAGCGACATTGATGCTGTGCTGGCGGAGACGGAGGAAGCCTCCGATGTCTTTGCGGCACTTGTCGAGGAATTCTGGCCATTTATGGTCTCGCTCAGCCCTGAGCAGATCGAAAATGGCTTAATTCTCGAGGGAGAGGGACTGCTCTTCATCGAACTGTATTACCTCGGGCAAGAACTGCCCGAAGGTGTGCAGTGGCTTTGTGACTCCTGCCATGAATTTGGCTGGGGCCTCATCGCCATCGATGAGGGGGTCGAGTACCAGATCCCCTGGGATGAGGATGCGCCAATCGCAGGCGCGTGGTACCTCCCCATTGGCCTGGCGCTTGAACGCGTCCAGGACACATGGCTGGTAACCACCTATGATCAGCGGGCCCTACCGCTGGTCAGCGAAGACGCCGTCCGCAGTGAACTCGGTACGCTGGCAAACACCGAGCAAGCCATCAGCCACATGAACAACAGTTACTGGCAGTCCGCCCTCGGGTGGACTGCTAGTGATGCCGACAGCGGTTACACCGTAGTCGGCCCAGCGTTCGTGTGGACGGCCTGGCACGGAAGCCAGCCCAGCGGAGTTGTTTCCGCCTGCGCTAACTGCGTACGGCAGGACTGGGGCGTCTTCTACGTCCCAGACGGTGTCTCCTTCGAGACGCCGGACAACAACAGCGGTGGCCGTTGGCTTCCACTGTGGGGGTCGAGCTGTCAGGGTGCTTCGCGCATCCAGCAGTTCATCTCCAGTGCCGAAACGCCGCAGGATGCCGTCGGTCGGATGCACGGGGATCTCTGGTCCCCGGTGGAAGACTATGACGGCTACAACCGCACCGAAAACTTCGTCTTTGGCGGGGTCCTAGACCTCGCTGCTGATGAAGTGGCCGTCATCTGGACCGACTGGAAGGGCGCTCCCCCCGAGGGAGCTATGCCCGCCACCAGTTCGTCCTACGACTTTGGCTACGGTGTCTTCACCGCAGCCGGGCCGTGGGAATACCGGTTCAGTGACGGAGGCGGTGGCGCCTTCGTCTTCAGCTGCGACTAACCGCCAGGTTAGCCGCATGAGCTACGCTAGTAATTGCCTTGCTAGATCCCCGCCCGCACACCGCCAGGTGTTGCGAGCGGGGATGCTCTTAAGCTTCTAACTTAACTAAGTTGGCGGTTTAAGAGCATCTCCTTTAGCCAAATAATTCCTATCTCCTGCCCAGAGATATTATGAAGAAAAACAACAAACAACCACTGGTTTCGGTGCTTATCCCCGTTTATAACGGTGCTGAGTACCTGGATGAAGCCATTGCTTCAGTCCTCAATAGTACCTACAAAAACTTTGAGATTATTCTGGTGGATGACGGCAGCACAGATATTAGCCGAAAAAAATGCGCCGAATATGCCAAAAATCACGAAAACACCCGCTTCTATGCTTTCCGCAAAAATAAAGGCATGACCCGCTGCCTTAACTATGGCGTTAAGAAGGCTAAAGGCAAGTATATCGCCCGCATTAATCAGGACGACATCATGGTTAAAGACCGCCTGGAAAAACAAGTCGCCTTCCTAGAGAAAAATACCGGCTATGTGGTGGTTGGAGGTGCTATTCAGCTCTTTACCGATAACAACCCCAAATTTGACCGCATTCAATTCCCCCTAACCGATAAGCTGATCCGTTCACAGTGGATGATCTTCAGCCCCTACTCTGATCCGACCGTTATGTTCAGAAAAAGCGCTTGGGACAAAACTGAAGGCTATAGCCAATACTTCTGGCCTGCAGATGATGTCCATATGTGGTATCAGCTCGGCAACATCGGCAAAATGGCCAATTTACCAGGCATCCTGACCAAAGTGCGCTGGCATGATTCCTGCGGTTCAATTAAAAGCCACCGCCTGCAGATGCAAAAAACCTGGCGGGTTCATAATTGGGCAGCTGAAATGGTTCAAAAACCCAAGTTGTATGAGCGATTGTTCTGGATCGGCGAACTGTTGGCCGGCTACCTGTTCACGCCTCAATTTAACTGGCTGGTCTACAGAACTATGCGCAAATTCCAAGCGGCTTTGTATTTGTCCCGCACCCAGTCAAAAAAGGTGCATTCTTCGCTTAGAACCCAGTTCTTACTCTTCAAAAAACAGTTTTCGCTGCTGCTTTTAGGTGCTTAATTTCCTCGAGTGTTATTGATATTTAACCCTATATATTTTATAATATAAGATAGTTTGTAGTGTAGTTTTGCAATTGCTGCAGATACTACACTGCATGCTCTTTAACAAACTAACTGAGTAATAGATCTTCCCACTGTTTACGGGTTTCCAGGACCTCTGTCCTTTGATGGAGTTTGTGGTAACCCGTAAACCCTTGCAGCCGTATGACTGCATAAGAAAAGTGAGGAAAAATGAGCAAGCCAGTAAAAAAGATTTTGTTCCTGTTGGGGTTGATGATCTTGGCCTGGCTGATCCTCGTGAGAGGAGTCCTTGGCCAAGAAACTTTCCCATGGACGGACCAATTCGTCCAAAAAGTGGTCGCGGCGGAAACGCCGCAGGACGCGGTCGGGCTTGTCCTGAGCGCATTTAACGAACCTGGTTCGTCGGGGATTAATTTCTCCGGAGGCGTCACCGTCACGGTTGACGCCGAAACCTGGCTAGTTGTAGCCACGGACTGGGGAGCTGATATCCCCGCCGAGGCAGAGCCCCTCAACATCGTTGAGGACTCTGGCTACGGGGCCTGGCTCATCGCCGGGCCCTGGGAGGGGTTTATTCCCTCCGGAGTGGGTGTGAGCTTGGCAGAGGAAGTCGAAGTGGTCCCTACCACCTTTACTGTCTATCTGCCATTCATTTCCACTCCGCCAAGCCCCTGGATGAGCGCTCCGCTCGTCCAGCAGGCTTTGGCCGCTGCCAGCCCCGCTGACAGCGTGGCCTTTGTCCTGGGGGTCTTCAACGACCCCACCCGTTCCGGCGGCATTAACTTCGCCGCCAACCCCACTCTTTCCGTTGCCGCTGGCCAGGCTTACCTGGTTGCGGTGGACTGGGGTGACGCCGATCGCATCGGCGCCATTCCCGTCAACGTGACGGAGGAAGGGGCATATGGAACCTGGGTCATCCCGGGTCCTTGGAACGGCGCAGTTCCGGGTGGAGTGGGTGTTCCACTCCACTAGCTCAGTTAGTTTAAACTACACCCCGGCCTAAAAACCGGGGTGTTTTCATTTATATCCTATATTATTGATTTTTACATACTATTGTGATATAATATCTTATCTTATAGTAACTATAGATAAGATTATTATGAACAACATGACACGCTTATTTAACACCGTTGTATTCGCCAGTATTGCCATTGTTGGCATTATGCTGGGAATTCAGCGAGTTGACACTTACCTTAGAAACCATGCTATCGATGGCTGTGCTCAAACCAGCCGGTATATTCACACCGAAAGCAATGGCAACACCTCAGATGTTTTTGAGGAACCAAGCCAAGGTGTTTATCAAAAATGCTTAGACTTGAAAAATATTGACTAAATAATCCAAAAAATTCTTAAAAGCTCCAGTCCTGCTGGAGCTTTTTTATATCCTTCCTAGGAGGCTGCGCCTTACTTTTCTCATTCTATTTCTTTTATAAGGACTGCGGATAATCGGTTTTCTTGACTTTGAATAAACTATTGTAGCCAACAACGAAAGCCCTGAAATAAACCAGCCAGCTATGGCCAGCCTCTCCGGCAGATAGAAAGCATAAAAAACAACAGGCTCTTCGTCAGAGATTTCTTGTCCTGAAACAATCCAGCCATTGCTCCAACCATTCACTTTGACGTGCTGACCGGCAACTAACCCCCGACCCCAGAGGACATTTAAAATATTATCAGTCTTATAAAGCCGCCACTGAGTGTCATAAGCCTGCCCGAAGGCTAAGAGCATCTCTCCATCACTTGGCTGATCCCGTTCTACGCTAAACTGCCACAAAGAAGGCAGAATTTTCCTGATGTGAGTTATCTGGCCTGAGGCAAAATTCAGCCTGCTTTCTCCATTTTCCAAATAGGTGTTCTGCCAGTCTGAAGGCAGGGCAATTACATTATTACTGGCAAATTCCACCAACGCTTGATTGGCAACGGTGTGATGAACCTCGAAGTATTCCTTGCTGCCGGTTTGAATCGGCCCCTGAGAAATCAGCATCCGCTGCCCTCTTATTAATTGGCGGTTTTCAAGTGCATCCTGCACCATTTGGTCATAAAATCCCTCTGTCCTAAACAGCAGTGGGTCAGCTTTTTGCAGGCTTTTAAAACCAGGTAGGTTGGGATAACCGTCTAAATAAGAAACATACTCATTGACTAACTGATATGGCTCGCTGGCAATAAATTGAGGCTGCCCGCCGGTATAAACATGATAATCTGTGGTCCAGAGATAAAATGCCTGAGAAATATAGGGCAAGCTAACGAAAATGCTTTGATAGCAGTCGCTTAAGTATGAAAGCAACCCGCCGTGTATTGAGGACTTTATCATTCTAATAGAGCTGTCTCTGTGGTCGCCAACAGCCAAGCTGCAAACACCCCTTTCTCTCGGTTCCAAAGCATCCAAATTGGGGTTCATATAAAATGATGAAGGTGAAAACACTGGAGCAAACCTTATTGAATTGGTTTGATCAGCCAGGGTGTCAAAGGTTTCAGCAGTTTCAGAATAATATGCAGATATAGATGCCTCATATTTTGGCTGGTATTCATGAACCATCAACTTAGTGACATCCAACTCATGCGTGCTGTTTTCTATTGTCGGTAGTATGAGGATGGTCTGTAGAACATTTCCTGAAAAGGTTTTTTCTGAAGTTACCCTGACATTCTGCAGCGGCCTATTGCCATTGAGCGAAAGCCTGCTGTTCAAACAATCTCCATCAACATCGTTCTTTATGCAAATTCCAAAAGATTGGTAATTTGGCAAACTGTTTACCACCCTCTCGATGGCTTTCTGAGTCTGAGAAGGAGTAAAGGATTGATCCAGATCAGCTTTGCCAAAACTATTCTGAGTTGCACTGACTTCGACTTCTACATACCTAGCAGCATCCGGAATTACAATTGTTTTAGCAATACAGGCTGATCCTTTTTCGGTTGTAAGGCTCAAGCGGTTTGGATTGACAGTCAGTTGAGGGTTATAACCCTCTGTAGCATCCAAAAGGCAGTTGGAGTCATCGGTAAGCCTAAAGGCAGGAGGAGTAATGGATATTAGGTCACTGCTCTTCTCAAGCAAGGCCACATTTGTAATACCCGGATTTACCAGAACCGAGCCCAGGAATTGGGGGTTGCTTAGAAATCCTGCCGGCAGCGGCAAAATTGTCTCTCCTATTTGGAGCCTGTAGGGTGACAATTGCTTATTCCCCAACATGTGCCAATTAGCCAACACCTGGTTGTAGGTAATATTTTCAGCCTCCAGATCGTCAAACTCAGCCGCGGAAATCTCCAGAGAAAATAAAAGCACCTCGTCCGACAAGGATTGGCCTATTACCGGTTTTGCCAAAGTTCCAAAAATATCCAAGCCGTCTACTCTCGGCCGGGAGTAAATGCTTACAGCAAAAGGGCTGTTTGCGCGCCGTTCTTGGCCGTAGGATATCTTGTCAAACTCAGTTCCGGAATTTTCAAAAACTGCAGTTATTTCCTCATCTCCAAACGAGTACTTCGTTAAAGGATTGTGAAACGGATAAGTCCGGTAGGGATAAGCAGTTGTCTGAATAACAGTTCCTTGGCTGGTAAATAGTGGTTTAATAAAAGCGTTTGCAAATGTCGGATCCAAATTAATTGCGGAGTCAACAACCTCAACTGCGTCAACGGTATTTTTTACTTCATAGAGCACCAAATTTGGATTGGCCGCAACTTGCTCATCAATCTTGGAGATATTTACTCCATATACCCGTGCATGCCTGGACAGGTTAATGGTTTCCGTTTGTATTATCTCTAAGTCTTCTTGATCAACCAGGGTATCCAGCATCTGCTTAACCTCAACCTGCTGAATATATTCCCAAGTTCTTACATCCTTGGCAGCGATATTGCTGTCCACCGACTCATCAAAAAGTACATATTTGACACCAGCTCTCCTCAGTAGCTCGCCAAGCCATTTTGCCCTGGAATTAATCTCAGCCTCATCGACTGCATAAGCATTCTGAAAAACGCTGTTTAGGGCAAAGTCAAAAAAGTCGTTGTCCTGGTTCGCAGGAGAAAAGGTTTTATCTAATAGCGGTTTATTAAGAATGAAATTAAAGAAGGATGAGCCGTAATATCCCCACTTGTATGACCGCCAATAACTAAACTGACCAACAGGCAAGTGCAATACCCTTGCGTAGCTGTGGTCATTGTTGATAGTTGTGGCTACTGAATAGTATTCTTGAGGAAAACTCACTCTCAAGAGTGAAAACAGCATTGAACCTTTAAGCGGGAAATAAGCCATCCATCCCAACCAAACTATCAGCACAATTAAGCTAACAGACTTGGCTAAAAGAATTGCGCCCTTGGGAGCGGCTTGTAGATATCTATCCCTGAACCATTTAACGGACTGCAATAGAACATAAACTCCAGCTCCAACCATAACTGCAAAGGCTATCAGCAGCAGTGGATTTAGTTTGGTAGTACCAAAACGAAGCACTAATTTTAATGGAGGTATTTTCTCACCCAACAGATCATAGATATAGCCGAAGGGTGGATACTCTTTTCTAAGCAAAAACATGCTACCGGCAGCCAAAACAACCGGCCAGAGCGCCTCAAACTTTCTTTGCAACAATCTCCTAATCAGATAAAGAAAACCTAAGCCAACAAAGGGTAAGGGCAAAAAGAAATACCAAGCAACTTGTTTGCCTATATGAGTATATTCCAGGGACTCGTGAACTTTCACCGGCTCCCCTGTTGAAATTGAAGTAAATGGCAGGCCAGAGGCAAACTCAGAAGAAAAAGTCAGCAGTTTATCCCAGCTAAAGCGCTCTGCGAACTGATTGAATAAATACTCATTCACCAGAGCAAAAGTAGAAGACTGCGTAATGGTTCCGGCTTTATGGTTGGTGTAATTTACAAACGGCAGCAACCAAAATAGATTAAGCATAAAAAATAGCAAAAAAATTGAGGCAAAGCGTTTGAGCCTGTGCGGATAACTAAACAACAATGTGAAAAAAAGTATAACCAGAGTAAAAAAGACTGTGGCGGTTAAATAAGACGGAGCACCTAAAAAGACAACAAGAGAAAATAAAATCAAATGCCGCCGTTCCCAATGGCGGTTGTCAAGTAGCTTAAGAAATAACAACAAAATTACAGGAAAAAAGGCAAATCTAACCAAATACATAACAATCGGTAGATAAAATACATCGACTGTGTATAGGCTAAAAGTATAGAAAAGTGCACCTGCTAGGGAGGCTGCCTGCAAGAGCTGGTTATTTTGCCTTGACGATGCCGACAGCTGCTCTAAAACCTCCTTAACCAGCAGAAAAGCAGCCGCGCCCCCGGTTACATATAGTGCCAAATAATAAACCTGGTCTACTAATCGAATCGGCAGTAGCAGATCCAAAGGCAATAAGATTATCTGCCGGAAAATATCTACAACTTCTGAATCACTAGGGACACCAAAGCCGCGGTAATCCCTCCAGGTGGCAAAGAGTGTCCGGAAAAAGTTGTCTTTCAAACTTAATGAAACACTGAAATTGTCCCAGCCCAAGATCGCTGTATCAATTTTAAGACTAATGATGCTAATGACAGACAGGAGAAACAAAAGAGTTATCAGTCCCCACCAATCAGCAACTGTTTTTTTAACCATTTGCTTAAACTGAGTAGAATTTAATTGCATCGAACGCACATGCCAATTATACGTTAATTTTTCTCAAGTAAGCAAGTTAGAGGCTGATTAAATGCAAGAAAGATGAATTATCATCACGGCCATGGCTCTAATCCTAGCGTTAGTGGTTTTCTTTTATGCAGCGGTTCAGCCTGCGGCAGCTTCCGTTCTCATTACTGAAGTCCATCCCAACCCAATTAGCGGACCAGAGTGGGTTGAGCTCTACAACAGTTCCTCGCAAAGTGCCTCATTAGCCGGCTGGCAGCTTAAAGACCAACTGTCTTCACCTTCTCTGGTCTTCACATTTGCCAACGAAATCATGGCTCCCCTTGAAATTCTTGTTATTCAGCTTGCCGGAACCAAACTCAATAACACAGCTGATGGAGTGACCTTACTAGACTCTTCCGGCTCAATTCAGGACGAAATGCAGTATGAAAATACGGAATCAGGAAAAAGTTGGTCAAGAAAAAATTTAACTAGCAGCGTTTTTATTCTGACTGATCCGAATCCAGGAATTTTTGAGCAAATATTGACAGATCCAACTCCTACGCCACCACTCAACCAGCCAACTCCCAGCCCGAGCACTGGGCTTGCCATCATTCAAGAATTTTCTCCCTGCCCCCCTACCGGCCAACAAGAGTGGGTGAAAATCTACAATCCAGGCAGCAGCAATTTAGATCTGACAGGTTGGAAAATCAAAGACGCCCAGAATAACAGCCGCGCTCTAGCTGGCAGCTTGCCTCCTCAATCAAACAATACCTTTTCCTGGCCGGCCAGCATTTTAAATAATGCTGGGGATGAGCTGTTTCTTTACAATGCATCCGAGGCCTTAATCGACTCGGCATATTACGAGGACTGCACTGGTGGCCAGGTTTTTGTCAAAAATGGCGATGAATGGCGGCCGATGGGAGAAGCTCCCAACTCAAATCCGGCTAATCCTGATATGTTAACACTAAAAAATTCACTACTGACAACTCAGGCTGCCGATTCGCCGGAACAAAACAAAGATCAACGCTTTCTGCCAAAAAACCTAAGCCCGTCTGATTTTAAGCTTTCTACCGGCGCCCAAGACTCAAAAACCCATAATGGCCGCGCCATCTTCCTTACCAGCGCTCCCAACAGCCTTACTTCAGAAGTTCCTGCAAGTGTTATACTAGGTGGGTTATTTGTGAGCTGCGCGGGAGCAATATTTATTTATGAATCCGACAAGAAGTACCAGCAGGCAAAAGTTTTGGACTAGTTATCTACTGCCAGTTCTTTGGGCAGCCTTTATTTTCATCCTCTCAAACCAAACCAGCCTTCCCGGTTTTGAACTTTCAGCTGCTGACTTCGTTTTGAAAAAATCCGCTCATATGTTTGTGTACGGGGTACTCTTCATTTTAGTTCACCGTGCTTTAAACACTGCCGGTTTCGGCAGAAAAGGTATGCCTGTTTGGGCCATGGCTTTTGCCATTACAATAATTTATGCCGTTAGCGATGAATTGCACCAAACTTTTGTTGCCGGCAGATACGGTTCTGCCAAGGATGTTGGGTATGATGCTCTAGGTGCATATGTAGCTATATTACTTAAGTATAAGTACATTTAGATGAGTGTGATGCTCGTCACAGTTTAAAAAGGGCTTTACATCGCTGATAAACTGGTTATAATTCAAGTTCAGTCCATTAAGACCTACTTAATAGGCAGATACAAAGAAAAATTAGAAAGTTCGCATGACAAAGTCTCAGCTCATTGCTGTAGTCGCAAAAAAAGCTCACCTGACTAAAAGAGCCTCTTCAGATGCTGTTGAAGCAATGTTTGATGAATTAATCCGCTCTCTGAAGAAGGGTGAGAAAGTAGTAATTTCTGGCTTCGGCACCTTCTATGTGAGCCAAGTGGATGATAAAGAAGTAGTCCCCTTCGGAGATGAAACAAAAAGACAAACCATAAAAGGACACCGTGTAGTAAACTTCCGGGTCGGCAAACCGCTTAAAAAAGCTGTCTGGTAAAATCAGATTATTTTGAAGCTAAACCCCCCGAACAAACGGGGGGTTTTTGTTTAACCCTATTTTTTAACTCAAGCAATGCTTAAATAATTAGACTACAATAAATAACTCATGTTAACTAAATTTTATACGCTATTCCGGCAAAACATCATGATTGCTCTGCAATTCAGAGCAGAAACCTTGCTGTGGCTGGTTATTGATATAGTGCCTTTCATTACGATGATCTTCATCTGGAAAGCGATATATGCCGGCAGCACCGAGTTAAGCGGTTACTCTTTAAACCAGGTCATGCAATACTACTTTGTTATTGCCCTAATAGACCGGCTAACCTATGTACATTTTGAACCATACCGAACGGAGCAGATTAGGGAAGGCAAAATTGATTTTTACCTTGTCAGGCCAATTTCTTACAACAAGGAAATGCTTATCTCACACCTGAGCAGCAAAATTTTTTCAATAGTGCTGTTCGCCCCGGTAATATTTTTCTTCTTGATCGCCTTAAACGCACTAATCCCTGATTTCACTTTCGCATTTCAAGCATCCTCACTGCCTGCATTCGCTTTCCTATTTGCAGCATCTTTCGCTATTCAGTTTATGATCGGCCTGCTAATCGTTTATGCAACCTTTTGGCTTGAAGGCTCTCAAGGTTTAGAGCACTTTAAATGGATTGGGGTTGCTATGCTCAGCGGTACTCTGATGCCAATTGCTTTTCTGCCGGATTGGCTATCCGGCCTCATCTTAGCATTGCCCCTAAAGTATCTTTATGCTGTACCGATATCATTAATTGATGGCAGTTATATCATGCAGTTATCTGATTATCTTTACGCATCCGGCTTTATGGCAGCAATGTGGCTTTTGTGCAATTATGTATGGAAGTCGGCACAGAAGCAGTATGCTTCTGCCGGCGGATAATAGTGTATGAAACAAACACTTAGAAAATATTGGCGGCTTTTTTGGTATTTCAGAAAACTTCAACTGATGAGGATGATGGAGTATCGCGGCGATTTCTTTTTCTGGTCCTTCGTCTCACTAATGTGGACATTTTTTAATATTTTCTTCTTTAGATTATTAATTTCTGTCAATGACAATATTGCCGGTTGGAACGAGTATGAGCTCTATGCATTTATGGGAATTTACACCATGGTGGATGCTGTCTTCTGGTCATTCTTCTACTCGAATATGTCGGAGTACCGGACTACTATTTATGATGGCAAGCTTTCCAATCTGCTTCTCAAGCCAATCAGCCCCATCTTTATCATCTTGGTTCAACGCAATAGCTACAACAACATGCCTCGATTTTTTATTGGCCTAGGCTTACTGCTTTGGTCGTTGAACAGCCTTGGAATATCCCCTACTATTGAGCAAATTTTTACTTTTTCTGTTGTTTTCATCACTGCTTTGATATTTATCTATTTCGGCTGGTTTATGATAACTACTCTAGCCTTCTGGGTAGAGCGGTTAAATAATATTATTGAAATCATGCCGGGACTCAAACAAATCTACCAGTTTCCTGCCAGTGTATACACAGGAATTTTTTCATTTGTGTTTACCGTCCTTTTTCCAATACTAATGGCTACAACATTACCTGCGGAAACACTTTTAAGGCAAACCAATTGGACTATGACTGCCTATTTTATGGTTTTTACAGCAGGATTAATTGCAGCCAGCCTAAGGTTTTTTAACTTCAGCGTGAAAAAATACTCAGGTATCGGCAATTAGCAATTTATTTCGAAGAAAGTGAGTTACAATAATTTCATGCCAAAAAGCAAACAGTTAAACCCTTCAGCTGTCATCCAAGTCAAAAACCTTAGGAAGCATTTTAAAGTCTATCATAAGGAGCCGGGGCTATCAGGGTCAATAAAATCACTTTGGAGCCGAAAATACGAGACTGTAAAGGCCGTTGATGATATCAGTTTTGAGATCAAGCAAGGGGAAATGGTTGGATTTATCGGTCAAAACGGCGCCGGAAAAACCACAACACTAAAAGTGCTCTCCGGCTTGCTATACCCCACCGATGGCCAAGTTCGGGTCCTGGGGTACAATCCTTGGGATCGAAAACCGGAGTTCCAGAAGCAGTTTGCTTTGGTGATGGGCCAAAAAAATCAACTTTGGTGGGATTTGCCTGCCATGGAAACATTCTTGCTGAATAAGGCTATCTATGAGATTCCGGAAAAACAGTTTGACGAGACCCTCAACCGCCTTGTAGACTTACTGGATATCCGGAAGATTATGCATGTCCAGGTCCGCAAGCTTTCCCTCGGACAACGCATGAAAGCTGAACTTGTGGCTGCACTGCTGCATAACCCCAAAGTGCTTTTCCTTGACGAACCCACCATCGGACTGGACGTGGTTATGCAAAAAACTCTCCGTGATTTCATTAAGAAATACAACGAAGAGTTTGGGGCCACAATTATTCTGACAAGCCACTACATGGATGATGTTAAAGAGCTGTGCGAACGCGCCATTATTATCGACAACGGCCATAAGATTTTTGACGGCAAACTGCAAAATATAATCGATAAATACGCTAGGAATAAAATCTTATCGCTCGTTTTCAGCCAAGAAATCAGCGAGAAAGACCTCACTCCCTACGGAGAAATTAAAGAGTTAGACCAAGACGGATCAGCTTATACAGCCACCCTATTGGTACCCAGAAAATCCGCCACCTCACAAGCCGGCAAAATCTTGAACAAACTGCCCGTCCAAGACCTGAATATCGAAGAACCGCCTATAGAAGCAATTATCCGCGAGGTTTTCGGCGATACCAACAAATCCCGCTAGCCCTACTGACCAATGCAAAAATATCTCACACTGCTCAAGCTATCCTGGGAAACCGGACTGGTGTACCGGACCAATGTCATTATGTGGAGATTCAGGCAATTTTTATTGACCCTGATGTCACTAACCATCTGGACTGTGATATTTGGCTCTCAGGAGGAGGTCTTTGCCTATTCCAGCTCCCAAATGATTACCTACATTTTTATCGCGGCTATCACCCAAAGTGTTATTTTGGCAACAGCCCTCAATGGGTTGGCTAACACCATTTACTCCGGTGCACTTAGCAATATCCTGGTGAAACCAGTTAGTTTGTTCTTATATTTTGCAGCGGAAGATTTGGCGGACAAACTAAAAAATTTTGGCTTTATAGTTATCGAAACAATTATCTTGTTTTTAATTTTCAAGCCACCGGTTGTCTTGCCGGAACCACCGGTGGTTTTGCTGTTTATAATCTGGATTCTAGCCGGCGCTGTGCTTAACTTCCTCATCACTCTTTTATTCGGTGCCATGGGTTTTTGGAGCCCCGATGTGTGGGGGCCGCGCTTCTTGTTTTTCATGATTGTGAGTTTTACTGCAGGAACTCTTTTTCCGCTCGATATTTTGCCGGCAACGTTTACCAGGATTTTATTCTTTACGCCATTTCCATACTTTGCCTACATGCAATCCCAGTTGTTTCTGGGCCGAATAGCCGGAAGTGATATCTTATTGCACTCAATAGCATTATTTTTCTGGATTTTAGCCTTTGGATTTATAGTAAAAATGGTTTGGAGCCGCGGAATTAAAAATTATGCCGCTCAGGGACAGTAATATGTTTAACAGACTGATTTCTTACTGGAAGGTGTGGCACCTAATTGCCGGTAATGCTCTGCAGGAGACATTTGTAAACAGGTGGACAAACTCTCTATTCTTCATCGGTAAAGTATTCCGGTTGGCCATGACCTTGTTTTTGCTGCTTTTAATCAAAGAGCGGGTTCAAACTTTTGCCGGCTACAGTACAGATGAGATTATCATCTTCTTTCTTACCTATCAGTTTATTGACGTACTGGTACAAATACTCTACCGGGGAGTTTATATGTTTACCCATCAGATGAGAACCGGTGAGTTTGATTTTCTTTTGACTAAACCTATTAACGCCCTTTTTCAATCTCTGATGGGCAAACCGGATTTTACAGATGTGCTTTTTATTATTCCTGCCACTCTAGTAAGCCTCTGGATTGCACTGCAGTTGGATATCACCGTCACCGGAGCCTCAATTTTTTGGTATTTAATACTGCTGGGCAACGCCTTCCTAATCGGCACCGGACTTCATATCTTAATTCTATGCCTTGGGATAGTCACAACAAATATTGATAGTGCTATCTGGCTCTACCGTGACCTTATGCAAATGGGTCGCTTTCCTGTAAGCATATACTTAGAGCCCATTAAACTGGCTTTATTCTTTTTAGTGCCTGTAGGAATGATGATAACAATTCCCAGTGAAATTCTGCTGAACCGCCCACCAACTTATAGTGCTGTCATGGCGACTATCTTTGGAATCAGTTTTTTCTTAGCCAGCTTGCACATCTGGAAGTTGAGCCTGAAGCAATACAGCAGTGCCAGCAGTTGATATAATCAAAACATGAAAAGATTTTTTAAAGAGATTCAGAGTGCAGCCAGAGAAAGTTGGGAGGCAGGCAAGCGCAAAGCCCAAACCAACCAAGAACAAAAAAACAAGGAAGAATGGCTTAGGACCATCAGGGAGGATTTAATATATACGATCAATAATCCTCCTGATATTGATAAATCAGCTCCGGTCCTGTCCGAACTTGATGAGCTCATTGCCAGCAGAAGAGTACTGAGAATCTTTAGCGCCCTGCCAAACTCGATTGTTTGCCTTCATTTAGGAAACTATGCCTATTACCGCTCCCAGCAATATACCTACGGAGCCGCAAAACCCTGGACTGCAGAAGATATAAATGCTCACCTTAAGTATAGGTATGGAGATCTATGGCAGGATGTTTGATCTGTAATGAAGCGTAAACCAAAAGCAGCCTTGATGGCTGCTTTTTTTCTTTCGATAGTATTTTTACCGCCTTGGTGACTGGCGCTTGCGTCGAGCGCTTCCTCCGCGTCCAGGTTTTCTTGTTTCTTTCATTCTTGGATCACGGGTAAGTAGTCCTGCCGGCTTCAGCAGCGCCCTGTTTTCAGGGTCAAATTCTACCAATGCTCGCGCAATGCCGTGAACCATGGCATCTAACTGGGAAGAAAGGCCTGAACCACTAACTCTGACGGTGACTGCATATTTGTCTACTGAATTTGTCAATTCAAAAGGTACATTATAGATTTTTTTAGCTCCAGCAATAGAACTAAAGTAATCAGAAACCATTTGATCATTTACAACAAATTCCCCTGCAGCCTCATAAAGACGCACTCTGGCAGAAGCCACCTTGCGGCGACCTACAGCTTCAGTAAACCTGCCTGTTGGCATGTTGATATTTGGGTTTGCCTTAGTTTCCGCATCCGGTTTAGATCCGGGCTGATTAGCCTTTTTAATGATCTTTTTAACCTTATTTTGTTTCTTGTTTAGTTTTAATGCCATATTTGCCTTGTTTAACTATGATTACTCACCTACACCTGATTCTTTTACTTCAGAGGTATTTTTGGCTTTTGGTACTGGAAATTGGCTCTTATGTTTGTGTTCTGGCCCGGCATAAACTTTCAAACGGGCCATTCGGTCTGATTGAAGCCTATTTTTAGGAAGCATGTTCTTCACAGCCAACTCAATAACCCGCTCTGGGAAATCTTGCCTCAACTCGTCAAAGGTTTTCACTTTCAATCCGCCAGGGTACCCAGAGTGCCTATAGTATTTCTTTTCAGTGGCTTTATTGCCTGTAACTTCAATTGCACCTGCGTTGATGACAACTACGTAATCTCCACTGTCAATGTGGGGGGTATATTCTTTCTTATTTTTTCCAATCAATAAGACCGACACTTCAGTAGCAAACCGTCCTAGAACCTTTCCTTTAGCATCCAGAAGATGCCACTTCCGCTCAACTTCGCTTGTTTTCTGCATGTATGATTTTTGCATTTTTGTCTGTCCAATAAATTAGGCTTTGGCCACCTGTTTTTTAGTTTGTTTAGCTGGGGCTTTGACCCTAGAAACCTTTGTTTTAGGTGAACCAGCCTGGACTGCCTTTTTTTCAGTGTTTTTAAGGCTGCCGGTCACAGCTGGTTTTTCTACTAGCTCCAACTTAACCATCTTGGTATTGTCACCACGCCGGCTGCCAAGTTCAGTAATTTTGGTAAAACCAGAATCTCTTTTAGCAAAAACAGGAGCAACTCTGTCAACCAAGGTATTTACCACATCACGCTTGCCAAAAAATGTGTGCAGCTGCCGCCTAGTTGCCAAAGAATTGTCCCTAGCCTTTCCAATGAGTTTGTCGGCAATTTTCCTGGTTTCTTTAGCTTTTGCTTCAGTGGTGGTGATTTCACCATGTTCCACCAACTGGCGCACCAAATTTCTAAGCAAGGCTTTGCGGTTATTGGTGTCGCGGTTGAATTTTTTAGTTTTTACTCTGTGTTTCATACTAACTTCCTTTAGTCAGCCAGTTTAACGCCTTTTTTTTGCAATGCTTCATCAATTACATCAACGCTTTTTTCGCCGAGGTTTTTGACTTTCGCAACAATATCTTTATCAATTCCAACTAAGTCACCTACTGTTTTGAAACCGCCTTTTCGGAGAGCATTTGCAATCCTAGTGGGTAGATCCAGCTCTTCAACAGTAAGCCTGAGAACTTCAGCTTCTTCTGGAGACAACTCCTCTTGAGGTTCCTCCTCTTGAATCACAACTGGGTCGAACACCTGGCTAAATTGCTTAGCTAGAATCCTAGCAGACTGGTGTACTGCCTCTGAAGGACTAATTGTGCCATCTGTGTCGATTGCTAAAATAATTTTGTCATAGTCTGTTCTGCGGCCAACGCGAGTCTGCTCCACATCGTAAGAAACTTTGACGATCGGTGAGAACAGTGCGTCAAGCATAATATCACCGATTGCCGCTGCTTTCTTGTCATCTGCAATCACATAACCCACGCCTGCTTCAGCAATCATTTCCATCTCCAGCTTGGCGCCTTTGGCTAAGGTAGCAATATGAAGGTCTTTGTTGATAATTTCATATCCAGCGGATGTCTCAATATCTCCAGCAGTTACCTCTGCAGGACCAGAAACTGAAAGGGTAAATGTTCCAGGATCCTGGCTTTCAGATTTGATTCTGATTTGTTTAACATTCAAACTCAGCTCTAAAATATCTTCAGTCATTCCCTCCAATGAGCTGTAGAGGTGTTCAACGCCCTCCACTCTCATGCTGGTTAAAGCATGCCCGGGAAGTGAAGTAAGCAACACTCTTCTAAGTGAATTGCCTAGGGTGTGTCCATATCCCTGCTCCAAAGGCTCAATGGTAACTATTGAACGAGTTTCGCTCTCTTTGGTCACTTCCGTTTGGAAAGTCGGGTTCATAGTTGGATAGCTTGAAATATCTTGACTCATACTATTTTTCTCCTTGTTTCTTCTCCCTCTGCTAATTGCAGAAGAATCCGTTGCCGGGTAATTTTTATACTATTAAATATTGCTAATTATCGACTGTAATACTCCACTACTAATTGTTCTTCTACACTTTCGCGAATATCATCACGCTCAGGAAGCCTTTCAACTTTTGCAACTGCCCGCTTGCGAGACAGCCATTCCGGTACCTCAATGCTTTCGGATTCGAGCAGCTCCACAACAACAGGAACTTTTGCTCCTGAATCCTTGAGTACCACCACATCATTAACCTGAACGCGGTAGGAGGGCACATCCATCTTTTTGTTGTTTACCTGCAGGTGGCCATGAGACACAAGTTGCCTGGCAGCTGCCCTAGTTGGAGCCCAACCCAAGCGATATACAGTGTTGTCCAAACGGCGTTCCAGCAAACTAAGAAGAGCAGAGCCTGTAGCAGTGGGGTTCTTGCTGGCTTCCTCGTAGAGTTTCCTAAGCTGCTTCTCTAATATTCCATAAATATACTTTAATTTTTGTTTTTCTTTTAACTGCACACCATAGTCAGAAAGCTTTCTGCGGCCTCTGGCACCGTGTTGACCGGGGCGGATCATCATCCTCCTGGCAACTTTAAGCGGATTCGATTTGAGACCTAGATCTTCACCGACTTTTCTGGTTAGCTTGTTTTTAGGACCTGTGTATCTTGCCATAATTTTGCCTTATTTATTGTGCTTTGCTTTCCTTGGCCTAGTGCCATTGTGGGGATCAGGTGTTTGATCAACAATCATTGGCACCCTTATTCCCTGTGCCCTCAAAACCCTCAAAGCCACATCGCGGCCTGGCCCCGGGCCTTTCAAAAATACATCCATGGTATTCATACCGAATACTCTTGCCTTGCTAACGGCATTCTCTACTGTAATTGTAGCTGCATAAGGAGTAGACTTCCTCGATCCGGAGAAACCAGCCTCACCCGCTGTTGACCAGCAGACTACATTTCCCTTGTCATCTGTAATGCTGACCAAAGTACTATTGAATGTGGCAGTGACGTACATTCTCCCTTTGGGGACTGTTCTGCTGATTTTCTTCTTAACGGTTTTTTTCTTTGTTCGATCTTGAGCCATAAAATTTTTGGCAGATTGCTGCCAACCCTAATTTGTTATTTTTTGTCCTTGGAATCAAGTTTTGCTGCCATTTCTTTTGTCATGGATCCTACGGTACGGCGCCTGCCTGAAGCACCCCTGGCATTGCGGGAGTTTGTCCTGGTCCGTTGTCCTCGGACCGGTAGCCCTGCGCTGTGGCGCATACCCTTATATGAACGAATTCTTTTAAGGCGGTCAATGTTGTCGTTTATGTCGCGGCGAAGGTCTCCTTCGAGCATCATGCCGTCAAGAGCCCTCTGGATCCTATTTAGCTCATCTGCGTCCAAGTCTTTTGCTCTCTTATCAAAATCAATTCTGGCGATAGTCAATACTTCCTGAGCTCTTGTTGATCCAACACCATAAAGATACTGCAGAGCAGCTAAGATTTTCTTTTCTTCTGGAATATCAACACCAATAATACGTGGCATATTTTTTAACCCTGTCTCTGTTTATGTTTTGGATACACTGGACATACAATCCGCAATACCCGCTTGCGCCGGATTATTTTGCAGTGCATGCACATTTTTTTAAGTGATGATTTAACTTTCATTCTTCCTTTATTTAGGCAGGGTTGAACTATACCTCAGAACTCGAAAAATTAAAAGCAGCAGATTTACTGCGACTGGTTTTTTGTTGATCTATAGGTAATTTTACACTTATTGAGGTCATATTTTGTGATATATCCCTTGACAAAATCGCCTGGCATAACCCTAATTCTGTACAGCCTCATTTTCCCAACCAAAGTTCCTAAGACCTCACGGCCTTTCATCGGTTCAACTTCAGATTCAAGCACCTTGACGCGGAACATAGTGTTCGGCAGGCACTCCTCAACTACACCCTCGATTTCAAACCTGTCATCGCGGGCTGCTTTTGCTCTGGTGGTGTCAACCTGCCTCTTAGTTTTAGCAGATCTTTTGTGATCTTGTACTTTTCCCATATGAACTCTGTATTATATCAAATCCAGGCTATTTTGTCAGTATCTCGGGCCCTTTTTTTGTAATCAGCACCGTTTCTTCAAACATTCCTGAGATTGATCCGTCAGCCGTCCTAAAAGTCCAACCATCATCTGCTTCCACTAATTTTGCCTCTCCCATGGCATACATCACTTCAATGGCTAATGTTTGTCCTTCTGTCAGAATCTCTTTCTTGAGTTTTTTTAAGGCAAAAACAGGCACTTCCGGCTCCATGTGCAGCTTTTCCCCAATGCCGTGGCCGGTAAGCTGATAAACTACTCCATAGCCATGGCGCTGCAGGCCTTTTTCCATCTGAAAACTAATGTCATATACGCTGTTGCCAGCTTGCGCTTTGGCAATTGCCTTATCTAAAACCTGCTTTCCAACCTCAAGAAATCTGGCCGCTGATTCCGAAATTTGACCTACTCCAAAGGTAATAGTAGTATCCAAGTGATAACCTTGATTAATCAAACCCACATCAATGGTAATAATATCGCCTTCATCGACGGTTTTTTTAAGTGGAATTCCATGGCAGACCTCATCGTTTTTCATGATGCAGGTTGCCCACTCATATCCTGGTACGGTAGAAAAACTTGGCACCATGCCCTCTGCCCCAATCAAGCGCTGAGCCTCTGCCTCAATTGCTTCAAACCTAACACCAGGGCCGGTAAAATCCCTAAGCTGAGACTTGATTTTGCCGAGCGACCTGCCGCCCTCTCTCATGGCTTGAATTTTTTTATGGTCTTTCATAATTAACTGAAAAGAGGCGGTACTGCCATAAGAGCCGTACCGCCCCTGCCTTTTTCAAGTTATCTATTTGGCTTTTTGTTCTTCCAAATGCTTATCTAGTGCCTCCACAATGTCTTTGGAAACTTCCTCCACAGTCTGTTCTCCGTCAACCCGCAGCAGCTTGCCCTCTTTTTCGTAGAAAGATACAACAGGTTCTGTAACCTCATGAAACAGCTCAATTCTCTTCCTAATGGCTTGAAGTGTCTCATCCTCGCGGTCGCTCAATCTGCCGGCAATCCTCCACAAAGCCTCTTTGTCAGAAACCTCCAGAATTACGACTCTATCGACTCCACCATTAAACGCCTCAGCCTGGGCTAATGTTCTGGGGAAACCATCCAGAATGTAACCTTCCGAATACTCTGGTTTCTCAAGATAAGTTAAGATAATTTCTAAAGTCAGGTCATCAGGGATTAGGGCGCCTGCATTCATTGTTTCCTTCAGCCAACGGCCCAGGTCACTCTTCTCCTTTGCCATTTCCCTAAAAATATGGCCTGAAGACAAATATGGTATACCATACTGCTCTGACAAAAAATTGCCCTGTGTTGATTTTCCGGCACCTTGAATGCCGATAAGAACTAGTCTCATAATATCTTGCTCCATTGCAGCCGTAATAGACTCTACTTATTATTAATTGCTGGAAAGCCAGCTTTCTGTTTTTCTCCCTGTATATTTCAACAGTTACTCATTACCGATACTGATCATAGTTTTGTTCT
This sequence comes from uncultured Pseudomonadales bacterium, assembly GCA_964455555.1. GTDB lineage: Bacteria > Patescibacteriota > Microgenomatia > UBA1400 > PJMF01 > UBA1370. The sequence continues at coordinate 60,235 of CAYVXV010000003.1, forward strand.
ATGACCATACTTTCAGCCTGCTTAAAGGTCTCCAGAATTACAGAAACCACAATCAGGACACTTGTACCGCTGATTGCCAAGCTGCCGATTCCAGTAAAAATTTGGGCAAGTGAGGGCAGAATTGCAATTGTGCTCAAGAAAAGTGCACCTGCAAAAGTAATTCTAGTGACCACAAATTCCAAATATTTTTTTGTTGCCCCTCCTGGTCTTGTACCAGGAATGAAGGCTCCGCTTTTCTTCAGCTCATCAGAAATATCCTCTGCATTAAAGAAAATTAAAGCCGAAAAATAGGTAAAGAAGAAAACAACGAAGAAGTAAGTGACTATATAAAATGGTGCAGTTTCGCCAAAGTTGATGGTCAGCCAATTGCCCAAATTAATTAAGCTTGGGTTGCTCGAGGAGATAAGCAGTCTGGACATGAAAGAAGGAATGAGAAGTATAGTAACAGCGAAAATAATGGGCATAACTCCGGCCACATTAACCTTAATAGGCAGGTGAGTCATCTGGCCTCCATAGACCTTACTGCCCCTAACTCTTTTTGCGTACTGAATAGTGACCTTGCGTATGGCCTCGTTCATGAATACCACTACGCCAATAATTATCAAGAACACAACAATAAAGGATGCAAAGGTCATCAGCTGCTCCGATGTAGTTATAGACAGGGCTTGGCTGAAGCCTGCCGGCAACTGACTAACGATTCCGGCAAACAAAATCATCGATATGCCGTTGCCCAAGCCATATTGAGTAATCAGCTCACCCAGCCAGGTTAAAATTAAGGCTCCTGCCACTAGAGTAAAAATCATTGCAATCAGAACCAGTGGTTCCGGATTAAGCAGCAGGCCTTGAGTTCTCAATAGGACCAAAACTGAAATGCTTTGAGCTATTGCCAGCGGAACGGTAAGAAACCTGGTATATTGGTTAATTTTTTCTCTGCCAGATTCTCCATCTTTCTGAAGCTCTTTGAGCTGAGGAATAACCATTCCAGATAGCTGCATGATAATGGATGCAGTAATGTAAGGATTAATGCCTAAAGCAACAATAGAAAAATTAGCTAAGGTCCCGCCTGAAAAAACATTAAGCAGGCTCAAAAACTGGCTGCCTTCAAAAATTGCTCTTAACTGATTTAGGTCAATTGCAGGTAGAGGGATGTGGGCAAGCAGGCGGTATACTAAAAAAATGCCTGCGGTAAAAATCAGCTTATTTCTAAGCGCGGGGTTGTTAGCTACTTTTTGTACAAAGGCAGTTAATTTTTTCATGCTCGCACAATCTTGGATCGCGGCACTCAGTATAGCCTAAGAAGTATTACTTAGGCAACCGAAACAACAGATCCGCCCAGTTCCTTTACTGCCTCTGCAGCTGCCTTCGAAACCGGAATGTTTTTTATGGTCACCTTGCGGGTTAGTTTTCCAGTAGCGATAACTTTCGCTTTCTTAAACCGTTGATCGATCACTCTTTCTGACTTGAGAGCTTCCAATGTTATTTCTGTTGCTTTCATTTTACTGATGTCATCCAAAGTAATTTCGGCAGTTGGCCTTACTACTTTGAATTTTCCCTTACCTCTCAACATAGGCATGCGTTTGATCAATGGCAATTGACCACCTTCAAACCACAGTGGGATCTTTGCTCCCTGCCTCGACTTCTGGCCTTTCATTCCGCGGGTAGATGTATGACCACCCTTTCCGGAACCATAGCCGCGCCCCACTCTCTTTTGTTTCTTATCGGTAACGCTGGTAAGTTTGTGTAATAACGACATAGTGACTCTCTTTATTTAGCCGGTTTATTAGCTGTTTTTTTTGCTGCTGGCTTAGCTGGTTTTTTAGCTGGCTTAGCTTTAACTGAAGCGACCTTGCCCTTATTGGAAACCTTGGCTGTTTTAGCTTGCTTTGGCTTGTTGGCTTTGGCAGAAGACACTTCTTTTTCAACTTTTTCTTCAGCGCGCTTTTTGTGTTTTTCCTGAACTTCTTCTAGCCGCTGCTTCTCTTCTGCTTCTATCTCTGCAGTTGAGCGAAGCTTCAAGCCTTTAATGCTAACCAATTGCTCAATCTGCTTGAGTGCTTCAAATGTAGCATAAACGTTCGAAGCCTGATTTTCTGATCCCAGTATTTTTGCTGAGATATCACGAATACCGGCTGCCTCAACAACAGCCCTGACCGGACCGCCTGCGATAACTCCTGAGCCTTTTGGAGCTGGCTTCAATAGAACAGTGCCTGCACCTTTCTTGACCCGAATGGGGAAAGGTATAGTGGTTCCATCTATTGCTACAGTAATCATTTTCTTTTTTGCTTTTTTAATGCCTTTTTTTATTCCTGAGACTACGTCGGGAGCTTTGCCCAAACCAACACCAACCCTGCCCTTGCGGTCACCAACAACCATCAGTACTGAAAACCCAATCTTATTTCCACCTTTGGTTTTCTTTGAAACCCGGGAAATTTGAATGACCTTTTCTTCAAATTCTTGTGGTTCGCGTACTTGTGAAGACATGTTTAAACCTTTATTCCTTGTTCGCGCAAAGTTTCAGCCACCTGCCTAACTCTGCCGTGATACTTATATGAACCTCGATCAAAAACCACATTGGAAATTTTCTTGGCCTTTAGCTGCTTAGCAATAGACTCAGCTGCAAGCTTTGCTCTTTCCATCTTAGTTTCGCTTTTTTTAGCATTCTTTTTAAGATCCAGATCATTGGCTGCTGCCAAGGTGGCCATCTTGTCATCATCGATAACCTGAATGTAGATAAACTTGTTTGACCTGTATACAGTAACCCTAGGTTGCTTAGCAGAGCCATGGAGTTTTGAGCGCACCCTCTTGGCCCGCTTCATAGATTTAGTTAAATAGTGATTAATGCGTATCATATCTTCTTCCGGTCAGATTTTTATGCTGCGGTCTTTCCTGGTTTTGTGCGGACCAGCTCATCCTCATATCTGATACCTTTGCCTTTATAAGGTTCCGGCGGCCTAACTCTTCTGATATTGGCAGCTACTTGGCCAACTGCTTGTTTGTCTATTCCCTCAACGTGAATTGTGTCAGTGCCTTCAAGGGTAAACTTAACACCTTCAGTAGGATCAATTTCGACTGGATGTGAAAAGCCAAGTGCTAAGCTTAAGCCTGCACCCTTATTTTGAGCTCTGCATCCTGTTCCAACTAACTTTAAAGTTTTTTTATAACCTTCAGTCACACCAATAATCTGATTACTAATTAAGCTTCTCACTAACCCATGGTAAGCTCTAGTTTGCCTATCATTATTTTTTCGGCTGACGCTGATTTCAGAATCTCCAATTTTTACATCAATTCCCGCAGGTACAGCAGCCTTAAGCTGGCCTTTTGGTCCATTTATTACAGCTTCCCCACCGGCAACTGAAACAGTTACTCCTTGTGGGATACTGATGGGTGTGTTTCCTATTCGTGACATATATCGTTTCTAAATTACCAGATTTGGCAGACCAGTTCTCCACCTACATTTGCTTTTCTTGCTTTATCATTAGTCATCAGGCCTTTATTTGTCGAAACAATGGTGATGCCATATCCACCCAAAGCCCTGGGAATCTTACTTGCGGGTGTATAAAGTCGCCTGCCGGGTTTTGAAAGCCTTTTAACTTCTGTGACTGCCGGCAGCCTGCCAATGTATTTCAGTGTCAGTTTAAGTTCTGTAAATGGTTTTCCCTCAATTACATCAACTGCTTCTAGATAACCTTCTTCAACTAGGATATCAGCCATACTCTTTTTCATTTTTGAGTAAGGCACCAACACTTCTTTGTGGTTGGCCATTAAGGCATTCTTTATTCGGATAATGAAATCTGCTATTGGATCAGTCATACTTCTACTTGCTTGCTTTTACCACTCCGGGCAATTCTCCTTTTACTGCTAGTTCTCTAAATGTCAGACGGCTCAAGCCAAAGTACCTCATATAGCCTTTGGGGCGGCCGGTTATTCTGCAGCGATTAACACCACGAGTCGAAACTCGGTTTTGTTTGGTTACACCGCTTGCTTTTAAGGCTTTGCGTTTGGCCAAAAGCCTTTTTGATTTAATAATTTTTGATTTTTTAGCCATGGTTTGTTAACTTTCCTACTGTTCTTTCTCAAAAGGCATTCCAAGCATTTCTAAAAGCTTGCGGGATGCATCATCTGTTTCAGCTGTTGTTACAATGGTTACCTGCAAACTCCTGACACTCTCGATTTGATCATAATTAATCTCTGGGAAAATAATCTGCTCTTCTATTCCCAAGCTATAATTTCCTTGGCCATCAAAAGCTGTCCTGGAAATACCTCTAAAATCTTTAACCCTGGGCAAAGCGATAGAGATTAACTTTTCTAAAAATTCCCACATATTTTTGCCCCTGAGAGTGACCATCACACCAAGTGGGTCGCCTTCCCTCAGTTTAAAACCTGCTATTGATTTTCTGGCAGTGGTCATCTGAGGCTGTTGGCCTGTTATCATTTTAAACTGCTCAGCAACATTTTCGATGACCGGCTTGCGCTGGCGTGGATCCTGAGGATTAGCTACTCCAGCATTAACCACAATTTTGCTGATTCTAGGCACGGCATAAACACTCTTATAGCCTAACTCTTTCTTCAGAGCTGGGACAACTTCGCTGGTGTATGTTTCCCTTAATGTTGCCATACGATTTATTTCTTCTTTTCTTCTTGCTGTTTCTTGTTTTCTGGTACAACTGCCCCAGTTTTTTTAAACACCCTGGTTTTGCTGCCTTTTTTGTCTACTGAGTAACCAATCCTATCTGGATTACCTTTTTCATTTAAGATTGCAATTTTAGCAGTAGGCAGCGGTCTTTCCAAGACAACTTTGTCACCTGCTTGTCCACCCATAGGCTTAACGTGCTTGGTATAAAGGTTGATGCCTTCTACCACTACCTTGTCCTTTGCAGGAATTACCCGAGTGATAGAGGCTTTTTTGCCCTTATCTTTTCCTCCGGTGATGATGACTTCGTCTCCTACTTTAAATTTCATGTCTATTTGCCTCTATAATACTTCTGGTGCCAAGCTAGCAATTTTATTGAATCCATTTTCCTTAACCTCTCTTGCAACCGGACCAAAAACACGGGTACCGATAGGATTGGGACTGGTGCGTGATTCAATAATCACTGCCGCATTGTCATCAAACCTAATGTACTCTCCTGACGGCCTTCTTTTTTCCTTGGCGGTCCTGACAATTACAGCCTTAACCATTTCACCTTTTTTAAGGTTGCCCTGGGTATCAGCCATGATGACCGATGCAGTGACTATGTCACCAACATATCCAAACCGTCTTTTCGAACCACCGTGAACTTGGATCACGCGAATTCTTTTTGCACCGCTATTATCAGCAACTTTTAATACAGACCGCAGTTGAATCATGACTCCTCCTCAACCTTTGCGGCAACCATAAATCGCTTGGTTTTACTGATGGGGCGGCATTCTTGAATAACAACTTCGTCACCTTCGTTAAGCTCCATGTCTTCATAGTGGCATGCATAGTTTTTTGTCCGCTTAACAGACTTCTGGTAAAGAGGGTGTTTCCACATCCGGACCACACTAACTTTTGCAGTGTTTTCTGTTTTAACTGATGTGACGGTTCCCTGCATTGTTTTCATAATTATGCTTCTTTCTTATTCTCTGCCGGCTCTGCAGACTCAACGCTTTTTGCCAGAAAGGCTGCGCGTTCTTTTTCTGTGATCACTGTTTTAACTCTGGCTATATCATCAGCTAACAGCTTGACCGAACTTGTGTCTGCCAATTTACCAACCTTGCTGGCTAAACGGGCTTGCGCCAATTCTGTCTGCATCCCTGCAAGCATGCCATTGAGTTGAGCAACAGTTTTTCCATGCAATTCTTTGATTTCGTTTTTATTTAGTTTTGGCATAAGCTATTTCGCAATAAAAGATGTTTGTACAGATAGTTTATGCCCTGCTTTTGTAAAAGCAGTGCGGGCGATATCCTCTGATACACCGCCAAGTTCAAACAATACCATTCCCGGTTTAATCACAGCTACATAACTGTCAACTGCGCCCTTGCCCGAACCCATCTTTACACCAACCGGCTTACTGGTTATTGGTTTGTGAGGGAAAACCCTGATCCAATATTTTCCGGCACGCTTAGTCATGTATGTTATTTTCTTACGAGCTGCTTCAATTTCTCGGGCAGAAACCCAACCACTGGAGGTGGCCTTAAGGCCAAACTCACCAAAAACCACATCTGTGCCGCGCTGGGATGTCCCCCTGCGCTTGCCCCTGAACTGCTTGCGGTATTTTGTTTTTTTAGGTTGTAGCATTTTCTCTTTTAGACAACATCTCCCTTATAAATCCAGACTTTAATTCCAACGTATCCCGATCGGGTTCTAACCGGAATTTGATGATAATCAATATCAGCTCTCAAAGTTTGTGTTGGCACTTTTCCTTGTGCGTACTTCTCGGTTCGGCCAATTTCTGCTCCCCCAACCCTTCCGGAAAGCTGAATTTTTACACCTTGGCCTCCAGCTTGCATTACTCGTTCGATAGCTTGATTAACAGCCCTGCGATGAGGGTACCGCTTCATTAATTGCTGTTCTATTCTTTCACCGACCAGTTTTGCGCTTAATTCCGGATCCTTCACTTCCTCAACTCTTAAATCAATCTTAACCTTGTCCTTTTTGAGCTTTGATACGTTCAAAACGTTCTCAATGCCTTTTTTAACCATTTCCAGATTTGATCCGCCCTTGCCAATCACTACACCTGGTCTCGATACATAAATTATGACTTTGACAGCTGTTAATGATCGCTCAATATCAACTCTTACTAATCCTGCATTAGACAACTGCTTGTTGAGATATTCGCGCAAACGAAAATCTTCAACCACCTGATCAGAATAGTTTTTGGGATCAGCGTGCCACCTTGATTTCCAAGTATAAGTGGTGCCTAGTCTGAAACCGGTAGGATTTACTTTTTGTCCCATATTTATATTTTTTCTTGTCCTCTTTTTCCTGAACTTTGTATTTTACTACACTTCTGAGTTATTTTTTAGCCCTGGCTTCAGTGGTTACTGATTTTTTTGCTGCCTGCTTTGTTTTAGCTGCAACCGCCTTCTTTTCTGTAGACATAGTTGTTTTTGTTTCCTTTGCCCTTGGCTTTTCCTGCTTAGGTTGTATTGGTTGCTCTGTCTTTGCACCTGCTTCAAGCTCAACTGTTATATGACTGGTGCGTTTTAATACATTGTGAGCTCTTCCCCGACTAACAGCGCGGAAGCGCTTGTAGCTGGGGCCAGGATTAACCACGATTGTTTTTAGTTTTAGTTCTTCGAATTTAAAACCGTGATTATTCATAGCGTCAGCCACTGCCTGTCTCAACAGTTTGATTACCACTATAGATGACCGCCTGTCCATCACAGCAAGATGTCTCATGGCCTGGTCGATTGGCAAATTCTTAACAGAATTAGCCACTAAACGCACCTTGCGCGGTGTTTGTCTGGTATTTTTTTGTGTTGCTTTAATTAACATAGTGTTCAGTCAGCTTAAGTCTTGGTTAAGACACGTTTGACAATCTTGCCGTGACCCCGGAAGGTACGGGTTGGGGCAAATTCCCCTAGTTTATGCCCGACCATTGCCTCGGTGCAATAAACTTCAATAAAATTCTTTCCCTGATGGACCATAAAAGTGTGGCCAACAAAATCAGGGGTGACAACACATGAGCGAGACCAAGTTTTAATAGGGTCGTTTAAACCGAGTTGCTTCTGCTTCATTACTTTTTGCAGCAGCTTCTCGTCTACATTTGGTCCTTTTTTACTAGATCTTCCCATATATTGATCCTTTAATCATTACCTGGCTACACCAAGTTCACAATTATTTAACTCTCCTGTCTCTAATAATCCATTTATCAGTCCTGTGGTTTTTCTTACGGGTCTTCTTGCCGCCAGCATGCTTGCCCCAAGGTGTTTTGGGGTGTTTCATACCAACCGGAGACCTGCCTTCACCTCCACCATGGGGGTGAGAACCAGGGTGCTGTGCCACACCACGGACGGTCGGCCTGATACCCATCAGTCTTTTTCTGCCTGCTTTTCCAATTTTTCGGTTTTTCCACTCCTGGTTTCCAACCTGGCCGATTGTAGCGAAAGCACCTGCACTAATCAAGCGAAGCTCTTTGGATGGGAGCTGGACGGAGACGTAATTTCCTTCCTTTGCTTGAATTATGGCACCAGTTCCTGCTCCACGTACTATTTGAGCACCTTTGCCAGGCCTTAGTTCGATATTGTGTACAAACATACCGATTGGGATGTTTTTCAAAGGGAGGGCATTTCCAGGCCTGATTTCGGCAGTTTCTCCTGCCATTATCTCCATGCCTGCCTCAAGCCCTTCCGGAGCGAGTATATAAGCTTTTTCTCCGTCAGGATATTGTAAAAGAGCTATATGGGAGCTGCGCATTGGATCGTACTCAATCCGGATCACTTTTGCGGCCATTTCCCTCTTTGATCGTTTCCAATCAATAATCCTCATCCGCTTTTTAACACCGCCGCCCCGATGGCGGACAGTTACGCGGCCTTTGTAACCGCGCCCCTGGCGTTTCTTGTGACCGCCGGCCAACAAGGTTTTTTCAGGACCGCCTTTGTGAAGGCCGGATCTATCAATGGTGACCTGATGCCTTCTGCCTGCGCTGGTTGGTTTTTTTGCAATTACCATACAAATTATTTCTTAATTACTTTTCGGTTGCTTCTGAGATATCGAAGATCTCAATAGTCTGGCCTTTTTTAATTTTTACCAAGGCTTTCTTCTCTTTGGTAGTCATAGCTGCCAGCCTCTTTTTTCCTGTTCTTCTCTTTTTTGGCTGGCTCATAACAGTATTAACCTGCTCAACCTCAACATTGTAAAGTTGTTCTACAGCATGTTTAATCTGGTTTTTGTTAACTTCTCTGCTCACAACAAAAGTGTAGACATTGCTGTTGTTAGCCAGCTCCATGGTCTTCTCTGTTACAACTGGTTTTTTTACAACAAAAGGATTCATGATTATTTAGCTCCTTTGTTAGCCTTGGCCTTGGTTGTATCTGCTTTTTTTGCAGCCGGCTTTGCTTTGGCCGCTGGTTTTGCCGGAGTTGCTTTTCCGGCAGTTGCCTTATCAGTTTTATCTGCTTCGGCAGGAATCAATCTTTTTTCAAGAACGCTGATGGCGTCTTTTGTCAGCACAATCTTATTGGCAGTGCCTACATCAAGAGCAGTGACATCTGAGGCTGTTTTTACTAAAACTGTTTCCAGATTGCCAAGACTGCGTTCCACTAAATCTATTCTCTCTGGGAGAATAACTAAAATGCGCTCGGACAATACGTTAACCGGCGCTAGCAAGGCAGTTGCCTCTTTAGTCTTGCCGGTTAGTTCTGCGATGCTATTAATTACGAAGGTATTTTCTGCTTGAGCACTGAGTGCGCTTATTAAACCTTTGTGCTTCATTTTCTTTGTAAGGTTCTTTTTCCAATTCTCAACACCTTTGGGTCCGTGAGCTACACCACCGCCAACAAAAATTGGAGCACTTCTGGCGCCGTGTCGCGCATTGCCCGTCCCTTTTTGCCTATACCACTTGCGCTTTGTCCTTTGAATCTCGCCACGGGACTTAACCCTGCTGGTTCCTTGCCGCAAGTTTGACAAATAAACCCTTATTACCTGGCCTAACAAGACCTGGTTAACAGGGGCTGCAAACAGGCTGTCGCTTGCTTCAGTGCTGCCTTTGGTTCCGGTTTTTGCAAAACTTGTTAATTTCATTGACTATTCACCTTTTGTTTCCGTTGTTTCGTTTGTTTCGGATGGCTGTTCTGTTTCAACAACCTCATCCTGAACTGCTTCTGCATTGACTGCTTCTTCTAAACCTTCTTCTTTTGGTTCCGGGGTTGCCGGAATACCTGAATTTTCCTTGTCTAGCTCAAGATTTCTCTTTTCACCCATCTTGGTAATTCTCAGTGAACCGTTAATGGATCCCGGCACTGGACCGCTCAACCACAATTCGCCGGTTTCTGGATCTATGTAAAGAACCACTAAACCTCTAACTGTGATGTTTGCAGTACCATGCCTTCCGGGCATTTTCTTTCCCGGCCATACCCGGCCTGGAGTAGTGCCTGCACCAATTGATCCGACTGCCCTATGGCGGTCAGACTGACCATGGGTCTTTGGGCCACCGGCAAAACCATATCGTTTTACAGCACCTGTGAATCCCTTGCCTTTGCTGACACCCTGTACTTGAACAACGTCACCGACAGAAAGAACCTGATCAGCAGTGATGGTCTGGCCAATTTGAAGATCAGGATTATCTGCCTCGACTTCAAAAACGCGAACTCCTTCGATTTGTCCTATACCTAAAGTAAAACCACCCTTTTCTAGTCTAGATCGGAGTGGTTTGGTTACGTTTTTAAGTTTTTTTGTACCGTATCCTACCTCAAGAATTGTGCAGGGAACGGTCTTACGGTTTTGGCTTTTCTTGTCGAGGACCTGAGCCTCTTGCTTGCCAAGGATTATATTATCGCCAACAATACAGCGTGTCACAGCCAGCCTCTTGCCATTTCTGGTCCAGGCTTGGGTCATGCCGGTTTTGGTAGCAAATAAGTCGTTTAACATTATCTGTTTCTCTTGTTTTTGGTCTCAACACTAGATAGGCACTTTTGTAATTTATGAGTGCTAATATAGCGTTTATAATTTTCTGTATTTTTTTAGTCATTATGGCTAGGTAATTTGGGACTTTGCAGACCCTTATGCAGCCAAAGTTCTAGTTAATAACTACATTTTAATTTGGATCGAAACACCAGCGGGAAGCTCAAGATGCATTAGTGAATCAATTGTCTTGTTGGTAGGGTTAATTATATCTATCACCCTTTTATGAGTCTTGATCTGGTAATGCTCTTGCGAGTCCTTGTCTGTATGCGGCGATGTCAACACAGTGAACCATTTAACATGGGTTGGCAATGGCACTGGACCGACAACTTTGGCTCCGGTTGAAAGCGCGGTTTCCAAAATTTTCCTTCCAGCATCATCGATTACCCGATAATCGTAAGACTTTAGTCTAACCCTAATTTTATTGTCTGGTTGATTGCTCGGTTTGTTAGCCATATTCTCTTGTTAAATAACTAATTGTTTCTTTTTTGCGCTCTGATTTCTTTCTCAAGTAGCGTAGATTGCGATTATACTAAATTCTTCAATAAATTACAACACCCCGCCTGATAAAGGCGGGGTGTGTTTTTTTCTCTGTGACTATTTAGTTATCTTAGTTATCGCACCTGCTCCAATTGTATGTCCACCTTCTCGAATAGCGAAACGCTGTCCCTCTGTCAAACCTACCGGCTGAATAAGGGTGACGTTCATTTTAGCGTTGTCTCCAGGCATAACCATTTCGACACCTTCTTGAAGGTTAACTTCTCCAGTTACATCAGTAGTGCCGATGTAGAACTGAGGACGGTAACCACTGAAGAAAGGTTTGTGGCGTCCACCTTCTTCTTTGGTCAGAATGTAAACTTCTGCCTCAAATTCAGTGTGGGCTTTGATTGATCCTGGTGCTGCTAATACCTGGCCGCGCTCAACATCATCTTTGCCGATACCACGGAGCAGAACACCAACATTGTCGCCTGCCTGACCTTCATCGAGCATTTTGCGGAACATTTCAACTCCGGTTACGGTGGTCTTTTGAGTGTCTCTCAGGCCAACTATCTCGATTTCCTCACCAACCTTGACTTTTCCTGCCTCGATCCTGCCGGTAACAACAGTTCCACGGCCTTTGATAGAGAAAACATCCTCAACAGGCATGCGGAAAGGCTTATCTAGGTCACGGACTGGATCTGGGATGTAGGAATCAACAGTCTTCATCAATTCCATTACTTGATCTTGAGCAGCGCTGTCGCCCTCAAGAGCTTTTAGGGCACTGACTCTCATTACTGGTGTTTCATCACCATCAAAGCCATATTTTGTCAGAAGTTCGCGGACTTCCATTTCGACCAGATCCAGGAGTTCTTCATCATCAACCATGTCAACTTTATTTAAAGCAACAATGATTTTTGGAACGTTCACCTGATTAGCCAAAAGGATGTGCTCACGGGTCTGAGGCATAGGACCATCAGTTGCTGCAACTACAAGAATGGCACCATCCATTTGAGCGGCACCGGTGATCATGTTTTTGATGTAGTCGGCGTGGCCGGGAGCATCAATGTGTGCGTAGTGGCGGGGTTCTGTTTCGTACTCAATGTGCGAAATATTGATAGTAACACCGCGAGCTGCTTCTTCGGGTGCGTTGTCAATGTCAACGTACTGGAGCGGCTTGTTGATGTCGCTCGGCATCTTTGCAGCTAGTGTTTGAGTAATAGCTGCGGTAAGAGTGGTCTTGCCATGGTCTACGTGACCGATGGTGCCAATGTTGACGTGTGTCTTGTCACGTACAAACTTTTGTGGATCTGCCATAATTCCTCCGTTATTTAATTCTACTAATATGTAGTCTATTTATACTTAATACAAAAGTGTATTTTACCAGGGGCACAGCTGTTTTGTACAGAGATAATAGTCTCTATATTTAAGCCCTACCACCCCCTTGTTCTTTTACAATTTGTTCAGTTATGTTTTGTGGAACAATATCGTAGTGGCTAGGCAACATCACTGAGGAGGCACGGCCCTTAGTCATGCTCCTTAGAATTGTAACATAGCCCTGCATTTCCGCCAAGGGAGCGAGGGCTGTGATGATAACCACGTTGCCCCTTTGATTGGTCCCCTGAATCTGAGCGCGACGGGAACCTAAGTCACCAATCACATCACCCATGTATTCTTCGGGAGTTGTGACCTCAACCTTCATAATTGGTTCAAGCAGCACCATACCGGCATTTTTAACTGCTTCTCGCATACCCAAAGAACCAGCCATCTTAAATGCCATCTCACTTGAGTCAACGTCATGATAGCTGCCGTCATAAAGGGTAACAGAGATATCTGTCATCGGGTATCCTGCCAAGAAGCCTCTCTCCAAAGATTCTTTAATACCCTTATTTGTAGGTTCGATAAATTCTCTTGGAACTGCACCGCCTGTGATTGAGTTGACAAATTCGTAGCCAGTGCCGCGGTCTTTGGGCTCAACTCTGAGCAGAACATGGCCGTATTGACCCCGTCCACCTGATTGTTTAATGTACTTTCCTTCGCCTTCTGAATTTCTGGAAATGGTTTCACGATAGGCAACCTGGGGCGCTCCCACATTGGCATCGACCTTGTACTCGCGCTTCATCCGGTCAACAAGTATCTCAAGATGAAGTTCGCCCATACCGCCAATGATGGTCTGGCCAGTTTCTTGGTTGGATTTGATGGTAAAGGTAGGATCCTCTTCGGCGAGTTTAGCCAAGGCCATACCCATTTTTTCTTGATCTGATTTAGTCCTAGGTTCAATTGCTAAAGAAATCACCGGTTCAGCAAAGGTTATGCCTTCAAGCTGAATTGGAGCGCCTTCATCACAAAGCGTGTCTCCGGTTTTGGTGTTTTTAAAACCAACCACCGCTACAATCTCACCGGCACGGGCACTGTCTATTTCTTCTCGGTCATTTGCATGCATTAAAAGCAGCCGCCCAACACGCTCCTTGCCGTTTTGCGTAGCGTTGTGAATATAAGAACCAGACTTTATCTCTCCAGAATAGACGCGGACGTAGGTAAGTTTTCCGACATGCGGATCTGTTTGTATTTTGAATGCCAGGCCGCTCATTTTTTCTTCAGGAATTAGCTTTCTGACAACTTCTTCATGAGTACCTGGAACAGTACCAGTAATGTGATCTAAATCAAGCGGTGAAGGTAAATACTCCACTACCCCATCAAGCAGAGGCTGAACCCCTGTATTCTTGAGTGAAGATCCGGCAAAAATCGGAACCAATTGATAACTAATAACAGCCTTGCGGAGGGCTGCCTTAAGCTCATTAACAGAAATTTCTTCTTCTGAGAAAAATTTCTCAAGTAAAGCATCATCTGTGCCTGCAATTTGTTCAACCAATACTGCGCGGAGCTCCTCAACCCTATCGGCATACTCAGCCGGAATTTCTCTGACTTCCGGTTCAGTATCTGCAGCAGTGTCTTTCCAAAAAAGAGCCTTGCGTTCTAGAAGCTGAATAACACCTCTAAATTCATTCTCTGCGCCCATCGGCAAAACCATAACTGCGGGCATCACGCCAAATTTGACCCTGATGTCTTCAACAGTGGCAAAAAAATCTGCGCCCAACTTATCCATTTTGTTTACAAAACAAATCCTGGGAACATTGTATTTGTCAGCCTGGCGCCATACGGTCTCTGACTGTGACTGCACGCCCTCGCTGGCATCTAGGACTGTTATGCCGCCATCTAAAACTCTCAGGCTCCGCTCAACTTCTGCAGTGAAATCAACGTGTCCTGGAGTATCAATAATGTTGAAGCGGTAAGCAGCTTTTTCCAAGTGTGTGTCAAAGTGAGGTTTCCAAAAGGTAGTTGTTGCAGCCGAAACAATAGTGATGCCGCGCTCTTGTTCCTGCTCCATCCAGTCCATAGTTGCTGCACCCTCATGAACTTCGCCGATTTTATAAGTACGGCCAGTGTAAAAGAGTATGCGCTCTGTGGTGGTAGTTTTTCCAGCATCGATATGAGCAATAATACCAATGTTCCTAATTCTCTCCAAAGGAATCTTATTGCGTTCGGATTGTTTAACTGACAGTGACATAATTTTTTTCTTTATTTATACTTCGTTTTTCAACAAACATTAGTTTAGCTCACAGCTCACAGCCGGCGCCAGTGCTGCTTAGTTAACTATTACCAGCGGAAGTGAGCAAAGGCTTTGTTAGCTTCTGCCATTCTGTGAGAAGCGTCTCTTCGTGATATAGCACCACCTTGTTCATTCATTGCATCGATCATTTCAGCAGCAAGCTTCTCAGCAAAACTGCGGAACTGCCTGTTTGGACGTTTGTTAGCTTCCTGGACCAGCCATCTTAATGCCAAGGAAAAACCTCTCCTGGGCCTAACGGGCATTGGAACTTGGTAGGCAGCTCCTCCGACTCTTCTTGATCTAACCTCCATCTGTGGAGTGACAGCTTCAATTACCTCCTCAAAAGCATCGACCGGTTTCTTGCCTGTTGCTTCTGCAACCCGCTCTAAAGCCATATAAACCTGTTTTTGTGCAACAGATTTTTTGCCTTCAAGCATCACGTAATTGATAAGTTTAGAAATACTCTTCGAGCCGTATTTAATGTCCGGCTGAATCTCTCTAATAGGGGCTTTTTTAGTTCTCATATTAGTTTCATTCTCATTCCGCTTCCGGCGGAACAATACTCCTAATAGTACTTGCTATTATGCTGACTTTTTAACTCCGTACTTGCTACGGCTTGACTTGCGGTTATCGACACCGGTAGTGTCGTACTTGCCTCGAACGATGTGGTACTTCACACCAGGAAGGTCTTTCACACGGCCACCTCTGACCAAAACAATGCTGTGCTCAGCCAAGTTGTGGCCCTCACCCATAATGTAGGCTGTCACTTCCATGCGGTTTGACAGACGGACACGGGCTACCTTTCGCAAGGCTGAGTTTGGCTTCTTTGGGGTCATGGTTTTGACCACAGTACAAACTCCACGCTTTTGGGGGTTCGTGGTTCTGATCATTTTTCCGGTATTTGAGTTGAAGCTGCGGCGAAGTGCAGTTGCCTTAATTTTCTTAGGCTTTGGTTTGCGTCCGCCCTTGCGAATCAACTGATTTATTGTAGGCATATTTATTGTTTCTTTAGTTTTTCTTGATGTTTATTGCTCAACCAATGAGGATTGATTGTAACATATCGAGTACTTTTTTGCATGGGGACTCTGCCACCGGCATGTCCCCATGCTCAATTTCTAATTTATTACCAGTCAATCTCTGCCCTTTCCTTGGAAGTTGGGATTAACCGGCCAATGATAACGTTTTCTTTGAGGCCTTCAAGCTCATCAACTGCTCCTGCTGAAGCGGCATCTGTCAGAACATTTTTGGTGTGCTGGAATGATGCGGCCGACAGCCAAGAATGGGTAAAGAGAGCTGAACGGGTAATACCAAGGAATAAAACTTTTGCTGTAGCTGGTTCTCCGCCTGCAGCCATGGTTTCATCATTGGCTTCCATAAATATGGCTTTTTCTATAACCTCTCCGGTTAAGAAGTCGGTGTCTCCCGGATGTTCAATCTGGACTTTGTCACTCATCTTCCTAACAGTCACTTCAAAATGCTTGTCGTGAATTGGAATACCCTGCGACTCATACACTAACTGCACTTGGTCAACAATGTATTGCTGTGTTGCCAACAAGCCCTTTATCTGCAGCAGTTCTTGGAGATTAACCGATCCGGCTGTCAGCTGATGCCCTACGCCGATTAAATCACCTGTCTCAACAGTTAGCTGAGTGTTTGTTGGTACTCTATACTCAAGTGCATCTGAAGATCCGGAGCCTTTAACCGAAATAATCTTCTCATCATCCTCTTCTGTTATCTTTACTTTTCCTGCAATCTCACTAATCAAAGCTTGGGCTTTTGGATTCCGGGCTTCAAGCAGCTCCTCAACACGCGGCAAACCTTGAGTCACGTCCAAACCGACAATACCACCTGAGTGCTTGGTTCTCATAGTAAGCTGAGTACCAGGCTCACCAATTGATTGAGCCGCTATAACACCAACTGGAACACCAATTTCAATGTGGTCGCGGGTAGAAAAGTCCCAACCATAGCAGTGGGCACACATACCCTTAGGTGCTTCACAGGTAAGAGGGGAACGTACTTTAACTTGATGAATGTCTGCAGCAACAATGGCTTGAGCATCCTCATGAGCGATCATACTGCCGGCCTTTAAGATTACTTTATTGCCTTTTTTAACGTCCTCCAGCAAATACCTTCCTGAAAGCCTCATTGGGAAAGAATCAGTGCGGTTTTCATCTGTAATGATAATACCTTCTTCTGTGCCACAGTCTTCCATTCTGATAATCACATCATGAGCTACATCTACAAGCCTTCTGGTTAAGTAACCGGCGTCCGCTGTCTTAATAGCGGTATCTGTCAAACCCTTGCGTGATCCACGGGCAGAAGCGACATATTCGAAAATTGTCAGCCCTTCCCGGAAGTTGGATTTTGTAGGCATCTCAACAATGTTTCCCAACGGATCCACAACCAATCCCCGCATTGCAGCCAGCTGCTTTACCTGATCTTTGGAAGCACGGGTGCCTCCTGACTCGATCATAACTCGGACAGCATTGCCCTGTGAGTATAATGCCCAGGTTTTCTCAGCGATTTCCTCAGTTGTATCAATCCAGAGATCGAAGGACATGCGTTTGCGCTCTTCAGCCGAAATATAACCTTCTTGATATTGGTCCTGAATTTTCTCGGCTTGCTTATTAACGCGGTCGATAATCTCCTCTTTTTCAGGAAGCATGTCAACATCAGTCACAGAAACAGAAAGCCCGGAAATAGTTGCTGCTTTAAAACCAAGATCTTTAATATTATCAATCAAGCTAGTCACCACCTCCCGCTCCTCATTCTGGATAGCAGCGGTAACTATTTCTTTGATTTTCTTAGCTGTAATTGATTCATTGATATAGCGAAGATCTTGAGGCAGTAAGTCGTTGAACTCCAATCTGCCAATCGTTGTCTCAATAATCTGCTGCTGTCCTTTAAGATTTATCCTGACTGAGATAGGCTGCCTGAGCAGTATTTCGCCTACCTGATAAGCATGATATGCCCTATCCTTGGAAGCAAAAACATGGTCAAATTTTTCCAATGTTTCATCCAGCATAGTGTGGTAGAAAACACCCATCGCCATCTCTTTGTTAGGAATCGTAATCGGCTCACCATTTGCGGGCTTAAGCAGGTTGTGGGTAGCCATCATTAGCGTTCCAGCCTCCTCTTGAGCACGCTTAGTCAAAGGAATATGGACAGCCATCTGGTCACCATCGAAGTCGGCATTGTAACCGGCACAAACACAAGGATGCAACCTGATAGCATTACCCTCAATCAGTATCGGATAAAATGACTGCAAACCAAGTTTATGCAGTGTTGGAGCACGGTTTAGAATCACGGGGTGATTTTTGGTAACCTGCTCAAGGATGTCATAGACAACCGGCTCATGGCGCTCGATTAGGTGCCGCGCACTTTTAACGTTGGGAGCGGTGCCCTGAACAATCAATTCCCTAAGAACATAAGGCTTAAACATTTCCAAAGCCATATCTTTTGGTAAACCGCACTCATTAAGCTTCAACTCTGGGCCAACCACAATAACTGACCGGCCAGAATAATCGACACGCTTGCCGAGAAGGTTTTGGCGGAACCGACCCTGCTTGCCTTTTAGCATTTCTGATAAAGATTTAAGCGGGCGGCGGTTCGACCTTCTCCTGGATTGGCGGGCTCCACTGCCGTCAATCAAAGAATCAACTGCCTCCTGAAGCATTCTTTTTTCATTCCTCAGAATAATTTCAGGAGCACCCAGATCGATTAGGTGCTTCAAACGGTTGTTTCGATTTATAACACGGCGATAAAGGTCATTCAGGTCTGAGGTGGCAAATCTGCCTCCTGAAAGCTGAACCATTGGCCGTAGGTCTGGAGGAATAACAGGTAGTATAGTCTGGAACATCCAATCAGGCTTGATCTTAGCTTTGCGCAAGCCTTCAACAACCCTCAACCTCTTTGAAGACTTCATTCTTCTTGTGCCTTTGGTCTCCAGCATCTCTTCTCGCAGATTTTTAACTAACTCATCAAGATCCACTTCTTGGACCAACTCTAGAATTGCTTCTGCGCCCATGCCAACTCGCATATGAGCTGCAGCATTATATTCATCAAGCTTGAGGTATTCATCTTCGCTAAGAATTGAACCTTTTTCAATCTTGCGGATCATTTGTTTAATTGTTTTATAAATCTCATCTGTTTGCTCAAGCTGAACCTCCAATTGTTGTTTTAAGGCTATAAGTTTGTTTTTTGCCTTAAGCTCAACCTCTGTGGTTTTAAGCTGGAGTGTTTCTTGATTCGCAACTTTTTCTTTTAAGGCCTGCTTTTCTTCAGCTAGCTTAGCAGTAACAGCTTCCATCTCAACTTTTGCAGTCTCTTTCAGCTCGTCTTGAGCAGCAATAAGATCAACATCAAGCTGCTCCAGTTCGCTCTCTTTTTCATTTTCATCAATATCAAGGACCAGATATTTAGAGAAATATATAATTGAATTAAGGTTTCTTGGAGAGATGTCTAAAAGTAGGGAAAGTTTTGAAGGGGCACCTTTGAAATACCAAATATGTGCAACCGGCGCTGCCAGGGAAATATGGCCCATGCGCTCTCGCCTTACTCTAGCCTGAGTCAGTTCAACACCGCATTTATCACAAATAATTCCCTTGTAGCGGATGCCCTTGTACTTGCCGCAGTGACACTCGTAATCTTTAATCGGCCCGAAGATTTTTTCGTCAAAAAGACCGTCTTTTTCTGCCTTAAGAGAGCGGTAATTAATGGTTTCAGGCTTTTTAACTTCACCATAAGACCAAGACTTAATCGTGTCCGGAGAGGCTATTCTAATTTCTAATGCTGAAAAGTCTACAATGTTTCTCATATCGTCCTTTGTTTATTTAACTCCTCTGATTTCCTGCTTCTGATGAGCAGATCGGGATTCCTATTCGGTTTCCTCCCCATCTTCATCTGCTACTGTCAATTCTTCTTCAGTGGGTTCTCTGTCTTCATCGATATCTTCAGAATTATCTAGTTCTTCAGCCTCATCCCCAATATCAAGTTCATCCAACGCATCTTCAATTTCATCTAGATCTTCCAGATCATCATCCGATGGATCGCTGGTTGAATCATCTGAAGGGTCGTCGGCTGGTCCAGCATCATCTGCGGCATTAGTGCTGTCATCAGATAGAGTAGCGGTGGCATCAGTTACAGCCCCTCGCTCATCTGTTCCGGCTACTACGTCCGGAGCAGATACCTCCTCTTCCTCTGCTTCCTGAGCCTCATGAGGGACCACATCAATACCCAAGGAGTTTAGCTCCCGCATCAAGACTCTGAATGACTCTGGAACTGTAGGTGCGGGAATATCAGTGCCTTTTACAATAGCTTCGAAAGCCTTAGCCCGACCGGTAACATCATCTGATTTCAGCGTTAACATTTCCTGCAGAGTGTGAGCTGCACGGTGTGCTTCAAGTGCCCAGACCTCCATTTCTCCAAGGCGCTGCCCACCCATTTGGGCTTTTCCTCCCAATGGCTGTTGGGTAACTAATGAATATGGCCCTGTTGACCTGGCATGCATTTTGTCCTCAACCATGTGTGAAAGCTTGAGAATATAGGCAATACCAACTGTGGTATCCTCTGCAAAAGTCTCGCCGGTGCGACCATCAATCAAGCGGGCTTTTCCGGAAACGGGCAAGCCTGCCCTTTCCAGCTCGTTCCAAATTTTCTGTTCATCAAATTTTTCAAATGCCGGAACCGCAACCTTGTAGCCAAGTTTTTGAGCTGCCCATCCAACATGAGATTCCAGCAACTGACCTAGGTTCATACGGGCCAACACCGAGAGAGGAGAAATGATAATATCAACAGGTGTGCCATCCTCAAGGTGAGGCATGTCTGCACCCGGAATAATTTTTGAAATAACTCCTTTATTTCCATGTCGACCTGCTAGCTTGTCGCCGACAGTAATTTTGCGGATCTGAGCCACTTTGACAATAACTTCTTTTATTGTCCCGGGATCAAGTTCGTCTCCCAGCTCAGAATCAAGAACCTGAACATCGATGACTGTACCTTCCTCACCGTGAGGCAAGCGCAATGAGGTGTCGCGAACTTCCCTGGATTTTTCGCCAAAAATTGCTCTTAGCAATCTTTCCTCAGGAGTAAGCTCGGTGTCACCTTTGGGAGCAATCTTACCGATTAAAATGTCTCCCGCTGTTACTACGCTGCCAACCCGGATAATGCCTTCCGGAGTCAAATTGGCTAAAAAGTTTTCTGAAACATTGGGAATGTCATTTGTAAGTTCTTCAGGGCCAAGCTTGGTATCCATCACCTTAGCTGTATGCTCATTAATCTGAATAGAAGTTAATGAGTCCTCCTTGACAAGTCTGTCTGAAATAACGATAGCGTCCTCGTATCCCAAACCCTCATAAGCAGCATAGGCAATCACCAGGTTAGAACCCAGTGCAAGTTCGCCATGGTCTGAGGCAGGTCCGTCTATAACAACATCACCTTTTTTGACTTTGTCTCCCAGACTTACAATCGGCCGCTGAGAATATGACATACTCTGAGAAGTACGCATAAATTTTTCAAGGTGATAAATTTCCTTATTGCCTTCAATAACAGTATTCTCACTCAGTGTCTGTGCTGAAACTTCCTTTTCGATTTTTTTAAGTTCTTTGGCATCTAGAGTGATCTCAATTCTTGTTGCATCAACATAGGTAACCTCACCCGCGTGGTGAGCCCTGACTGTCCTGCCCAAAGAAACTGCAACATCACCTTCCATGCCGGTGCCGACAATAGGTGCCTGAGGCTGAACCAAAGGCACAGCCTGAGCCTGCATGTGGGTACCCATCAGGGCACGATTGGCCTCATCATGAGCAATAAAAGGAATAAGCGAAGCAGACGTACCGATAACCTGCCTTGGAACTACATCTATAAACTCAACAAGCTCAACCGGACCTTCAATAAATTCATTCATATAACGAATAGGCACCCATTCATCAACAATGGTTCCATCTTCGTTAATATCAATGCTGGCATGAGTAATACGGTGATCTTCCTCATCATCTGCAGAAAGGTAAACAATCTCGTCAGTGATCTTCATTTTTGCACCTTGTTTCAAAACCCTGCGGTAAGGTGCTTCTAAGAAACCAAAATTGTTAACTCTGGTGTAAAGAGCTAGATAAGTCACCAAGCCAATGTTTGGACCTTCCGGAGACCTGACTGGGTCAATTCTTGAATATTGTGACGCGTTGATATCACGCATAGAGAATGACGCGCGCTCACGGGTAACGCCACCAGTTCCCATAACAGAGAGACGGCGGAGGTTGTCAATTTCAGCCAGTGGATTTGTCTGGTCTAAAATTGTTGACAGCCTATTGCGGCGGAAAAATTCTGAGATTGTTGCAATTAAAGGGCGGGCATTTACCAATGCGGCCGGAGTCAGCACTTCATCCGTTTTTGTCAGGGACATTTTTTCCCTGATTGAGCGTTCAAGCCTAATTAAACCAATCCTGAAAGCGGCGTCCTTGACAAGTTCGCCAATTTGGCGGACACGGCGGTTGCTCAGATGATCAATATCATCAGTTTTTCCTTGGCCGTTTTGAAGCTTAATCAGATATTTAACAGTGCCAACAATGTCTTCCTTCACTAAAACAGAGGTGTCAATGTCAATTTCCTGCTTCAGGCGCCTGTTAAGTTTGTAGCGGCCAACTTTACCCAAGTCGTAGCGCTTTGGATCAAAAAATAACTGTTTGAGAAAATCGCTAGCAGTATCCAGGACTGCAGGTTCGCCTGGGCGCATCTTTTCATAAAGTTCAATCAAGGCTTCTTCCCTGTTTTGGGTTGTATCCTTTTCTAAGGTGTTGTCAAGAAGATTGTATTCATCCAAAGCAATTTCTTCACCAAACAACTCTCTAATTTCATCGTCAGTACCATAGCCAATTGCCCTCAATAAAACAGTGACCGGCATCTTGCGGCGCCGGTCTATCTTAACTGTGATTACATCACGCTTACCCACGGTAATTTCAAGCCATGAGCCCCGCTTAGGCCTCAGCTCTGCTTGAGCCATGTCGCGGCCGGTTGAGGTGTCTTTAATCAGGGAGAAAAATGCACCAGGAGACCTGACTAATTGGGTCACCACTGCGCGCTCAATACCATTAACCACAAAAGTGCCGATAGGGGTCATTTTGGGAATATCCCCCAAAAATACCTCCTGAGTTTGCTCCTCGCCTGTCTTCTTGTTTAAAAGTGTAGCTTCAACATGAAGAGGCACATCGTAAGTTGTGCCCTTTTTCTTAGCTTGAGAAAGCGTATATTTTGGTTTGCCGAATCTGTACTCTCCGAAGTTAAGAGCCCAGTTTTTACCTGTATAATCTTCTATTCCGGAAGTGCTGTTAACCGTATCCAGGGATTCGCGAATTCCTTTTTCTATAAATTCACTATAACTGTCGATTTGTAATTTAACTAAATCTAACTCAGGTAGTACGCTGTGTTGATTTCCCCAATTTTGTCGCTGCTGTGCCATGGAATGCTCCTTCTTCTTGTACTGTATTTTCACGTTTTACTGATTGTGAGCGAGCCTACACTCGAGTAAATGATGCCTTAAGGATGTAACCACAAAAAAGCAGAGACCACACCGAAGTATGTCCTCTGACGTTAGAGTGTTTTTCCTGGAAGTACCTTCTTATTTCTGTTCAAGAAATAACCCCGCTTTGCTATTCCTATTGTGAACCATGAATTATAACAACAAAAATACACTAGCGCAAGTATTTGTTCACATTTGCGTTGTGTCCTTCAAGAGTCCTGGCAAAATACATATTGCCAGCTCCGTCGTGCAAATAGAATAGATCATCTACATCTAGCGGGTCAAGTGCCGCTTTTATGGCACTCAAACCTGGATTGGCGATTGGCTGGGGAGGCAAACCAGGATTTAGATAGGTGTTGTAAAGGGATGGGCGCTGCTTATCAGCCGCAGTAGGAGAAGGCCACCATTTTTGTTCAACAGAGTCGTAACCCTTCGCATACTGCAGAGTTGCATCTACTTGCAAGGCCATACCAATATCGATCCTATTCCATAGGATACCGGCAACATGCCTCATCTGCTCATAGTCCCTTGCTTCACGCTCAATCAGAGAAGCCATGATCAGGACATCATCAAATCTTCTCGGAGAGGCAGCAATCTCTTTTTCAAGGCCATTCACAACCTTGCGGTTAAAGGTATTTATCAACAGGCTGTGCATGCTGTTGGCTGTGATTTCTTTGGGGACCAGATAGGTGTCAGGAAATAATTTTCCCTCGCTGGTTTCGGCTAGTTTCAGAAATTCTTCTGGATCAAACTCTGATAAGTTCTGGCTTGCCAAGCTCTCCACTACCTCCTCCTTGCGCCAGCCCTCAAGAACGGTTACCCAGATATCCTGAGAGCCGTCAGTGAACACTTCTGCTATTCTGGCAGCACCATAGCTTGGAGATAATTCAAAAGACCCTGAAGGGATGCGCTGCTCTAAACCTTTTTGTTTAATGATAAGTTTAAAAATTAGCGGATCTTTAATCAAGCCTTCAGAGTGGAGTTTGTTAGCAATTAAACCAGCAGAGGCATTTTTTGGAATAACAAAGGTAACAATTTGATTATTTGCGGCATCTACGGGCAATGATTGATTATATGCATACGCAATAGCGGCAAGAGGTAACAATATTACCAATAGAATAAAAGCCAGCAGTGGTTTTTTTAGTTTCTTCATGGGAAAAAGTATAACAGCCTAAATCTTGTTAGTGAAGCTCTATTGAACTTATTATTGCCTTTACCACCTCTCTATTCTCTTCGAGAGCATCTTCCTGATGAGTTGCTTCCATGCTGACCAGTAGATCCGTTTCATCGTGAAAAACCAATAATCGGTCGATTATTTTGTTTTGCTTTTTATATGAATAAATACATGATGGAAACTCAGTTTCCAATAATGCAAGGCCGCTTAAAACCTCCTGGTCGGGCTCAGCTTTAGCAAGTTCAAATTCATCCTTAGCATGCTGTTCAAAGTTGGAATCAATAAAGTCCTCACTCGAGAAAGTTAACAATAGCGGGTAGCCTACACCCCCTGCATCCATCCTCATCCCTTCAGCAATGATAGCTTCTCCGTCCTGAGTTACAGACATCCACGGTGGCAATGAGATGCAAATGCCGCTGTTTTCAAGAGAATAAACAATCCAATCTGACTCAGGTTGATGGTCCAACACCCAGGAGGACTCTGCCTCCGCACCAGGAAGCACTGCATCAGTCAATAAATTAGAACTAGGAAAAGGAGTACTTATTAAGGAATTTGAGGTCGGTCTCTGTGTATACTGTCCGTCTAGCACAAACATGGAGCCGTACATCACAACTCCCAGAAAGACTATCACAAAAGTGATGCTTGCTAGAAGTGATCTTTTCAAGCTACTTAATTATAGCATTTTTTTTAGGAAAATTTATATCCAGCCACTCCTGGAGGATTACCGACGCCGCGTAGTGGTCGATTGGTCCTGAGCGGGTCTTTTTTTTGGCTGAAAGGAGTCTTTGTTCAACAGTATTAGAACTTAAAGTTTCATCAGCAAAATATATTGGCAGATCAATATGTTTTCTTAGTTCTTCGGCAAATGCAGTAGTCTTCATGGCCATCTCATTCTCTGATATGCCAACAACCACTCCTTCAACCAACTCATCTTCAACGACTTTTACCAGGCTGGAATATAAATTCTGGTCATTGCTCAAAATCTGAAACGGCTCTGCCAAGCTCCCATGAGAAATAGCTAGGCCGACTCTCTTAGTACCATAATCTATTCCTAAATACCTTTTCATTTACTCACCTTCCATTACTAACTGAGCAGTAATCACTCCGCGCCGGAGATATGTGCCTTCCGGAACACAGGTTACGATCTTAATCCTGCGGCTGCTGTAATCCTGGTTGAGAATATAAACATCCTCCGGCTTAACCTCAGACTTTTCTTGGACAACATAAGTGTATTTAACCCCGTCGTAAGTCACGTAAATTTTATCACCAGGCTCAAGGGTCATAATGGTGCTAAAGATTGAGTTGTATCTTCTGGGGTTTTTCTCGCTTGGGTTATAGAATTGCCGTAGGACTGAGTGGCCAAAAATAACCGGTGCACCAAGCTCACCTGGTTTAGCAGTACCCGGGTAAGCAATTAAGCTCTTGTTTAAATCTGTTCCTCCAATTTTGACATTGGCATTGTTGATATTTAGCTTGGGAATATCGAGGGTATACTCTATTTCACCAACCTCCTCCCCACTGGCTTGAAGTCCTGATACCACAGCAGAATCAAACCAATTGGCAAGGTTGGTGTAATCAAGCTCTTCATTGATGATTGTTGGCTGAAGCAATCCATTGGCATCCACAGCGCCGGCTACCTGAGAAACTATTAAAGGGGTAATATCCATCACATCTGATTGAGGGATAGGGGCTATTAAATTATCAGCCCGCTTAATGCCCGGAGCCGACTGTACATAATAACCAAGGATTGGCATTACTGCATTGCCAACCAAATATAGACCTATGCTGATAAATAAAAATGGCAGGATCACTGCACCCGTCCTAATGGTTTTTGGAATGCGTTTGGCAATGCCTTTTTCTTTTTCCTTCTCTCGTTTGGCCTCAACGTTCCGGCTAACCTCCAAGCGCTCTACATGCCGGTTGATTTTGTCTTCCAATTCCTCCAAAGGCATGCCCTCCTCCAAGGCCTTGCGGTAGAGGCGGACCAACTGCTCCTCCAGAGGTTGCTCACTTGAGGTTGAGCCTTTCATGACTCCTCATGATCAAATGATATAAATATTTTTTCTGCACCTGGTAGCCGTTTTCTTATCCAGCTCGCTGGCATTGGGCTAATGGTAATTTCGGCTTTGTTAATCTGGGTATTGGCATTAAGCAGAGATAAAGCCTCACCCAGTGGTTTCTTGGCGATATCTTCCGCTAACAACTGAACGTCGAGTATTGGTTGAACAAATGAGCTAATTTGCAGGATCAGGCTATTTCCTGAAGCAGTCCCTAGCTCATCTGCTTCGGCTGGAGAAGACATCACATTGATAGTTTCTTCCGAAAGTTTATATCCTTCTGGAATTTGCGATGCTAACACTACTTCTGCAATCGGCTGTAGGTCTTCAGAACGGTAAGTTAAGGCAGAGACAGTTAAAGAAAGTTTTAGGCTTAGATCGTTGGCTTCCTTGCCTTCTTCAGCACTAAAACTTGCTGACTCGTCGATAATTTCAGATACCGGAAAAGTATATAATCCGTCTTTAGCCTCACTCTTATATTCTTCATTTGCCTTTTTGATCAACTCTTCTCTTAGGGCTTTGAGCTGGTCGGTGCGGTCGGTTTCTGAAACCACCCTCACTTCGCGGCTGGCTCCACCCGATAATCCACTGGAGCCAACCGAGGCCTCATACGTATCCCTGCCAAAATTGGCAACGGTCAACTTAGTATCCTTATCAAGATTATGTTCAGCTCCAATATCCTCAGCGGTTACTTCCACTTCAGCCTTACCATACTCCTTTTCTTCCCCCCCAGAAACTTCTTTAACACTGGATGAGGCAACGGTGACCTCTTTATCTAGTGTAAAGACATAATCGCCACTGGAAAGCTTAGTGCCGGCATCAAAGGTTTTCCTTGATGTCGTTTTGTTAAAAATATTAACTTTGCCTTTAGCCTTGTCACCCACAATACTAACTCCTGTCGTCGGAAGAGTGCTTTCACCGCTGATTTGTTTCTCGACTTTTTGAGCTGCCAGGATCAGGTTTTCCGGATCACTGCTGCTTCTTCTTGAGTCCAGCGTCAAACTAATCTCCTTGGAAACCGGCTCTGACTCCAAAAAGAGCACAACATTTGCCTGCGCAGTTAAAGACAAAACAAACATGCCTATTAATGCAATAACCAACAGGCCGCTGACAAAACCGGTTAGCATAAAAAACCTCAGAGAGCGGTTGCCTTTATATGGCTGTCTCCAGGCAGCCTTTATCTTTCCCATCAACGAGGTAGGGACCTCACTCAATCCTGCTGGGGTTTTGGCTGCAATTTCCTCCTCAATCTCCTCTGGCGTCTTGGAGCTGTTTACCAATTTATCAGATGAAATTGGGATGCCAAAGGAAGTTGCCGTTTGACTGGAAACCTCTTCAAGATTTTGGTCTGCTGCTGCATACTCTGCACCAGCACCCTCATCTCCAGCAGCTGCAGTCCCAACCTCAGGCGCGGCAGTAGCCGGCTCACTGTCTAATTCCTGCTGCTCTTCCTCAGATGAAGGTTCCGAACTAACACTGCTGAACCCGAATGCCTCTGAGTTCTCTTCTATTTCCTGCTCATCAATTTCATCTACGCTAGTGCCTGCAGTTGCGGCTGCAGCAGCATAATTGCCGGTAGCTATAGCAGCTGCGCGGGCTGCCTCATGGGCCATAACGGCCGTATATTTTTCGTCCGTCAAGGTTTCAATTGTTGGGGTTTGCAAAAAGCGGGCAGATTCAGTCCAGTTAAATTCCAAAAGTTTTTGTCGTAGCTCCTCAAGTTCTGATTCTGTCTCATCAAATGATGCAATTATCAGCTTTGCTGGCAAATAAAACTGCTTGTCTGCCACCTGTGCTGAAAAACGAGCTAAACCCTCCCGGAGATCTGCAATAATATCCTGAGATCGGCCCACCTGCTCAGTGCCCCTTATTTTTCCTTGAGAAACATAACTGACAGTCAGCGAGGAGGTGCTGAGAATAACGAAGACTCCAGATAAAAGTGAGTTTTGAGAAAGATAATGTTGAACTAAAGCCTCCGAGGTGTCTATAAAACCCACCGGCTTTAGAGCTAATTTTTCGGTCAACATGCTTAGCAGCGGCTTAAATTCTGCAACAATGTCTCCGCCGTTTACCCAGTCATGGTCTAGGCCGAAAACAACTGCCTCTACAGATTCAGACTCAGGGCCTAATTGCTGCAGGCTTTCATCTACTTGCGGCAAACAATTTTTTTCGTCTGTATAATTGACTGTCTGAGATTGACTGAGCAATTGCAGCTGCTGCTGATCAATTCCCAGTAGCAAGGCTTGAATTTTTGTCCGGGACAATAAAAGTCCGATAACCTTTTGTGGAGAGTTGACCTCCGTGTTTGCAGAGAATAAATTGGGCAAGTCCATAGCCCTTTTATTGTATACAGTACTCTACATCTAGACAACGCCTAGTTTTAAGTCTTGTAATCAAGTTATTAGGCTAATTTTTGCCTTAGATAAACCCGCCTTATTCCAGCGCCTGCTGATTTTTCTTTAAAGATTTCTATACTCCCAATTTCTCCAGTCCGCTTTACATGAGGGCCGCCGCAAATCTCCTTGGAAATCCAGTCACTGTCAGGGTCATTGCCGACTGTGTACACGGTAACTTCACTAGGATAGCGCTCACGGAAAAAAGCCAATGCTCCCGACTCCAGAGCGGCCTCTTTGTTGACAGCGGCCATGGTAACCGGCAAATTAGCTTCCACCCACTCATTTATCAACGACTCCACTTCCAAAAGTTCTTCTTTAGTAAGAGCATCAGGATGAGAAAAGTCAAATCTAAGCCTCTCTGCGGTTATGTTAGAGCCCTGCTGTATGACGTGGGTGCCTAATATTTTCCTCAAAGCAGCATGAAGCAGATGAGTGGCGGTGTGGTATTTTGTTGTGACTTCGCTTTGATCAGCCAAACCACCTTTAAACTTTCCTGCAGAGGCAGTACGCGATTGAGCAGCATGAGCCTCCTGAGCCGCCTCAAACTCCTGCCGGTCTAGAGTTTCCCCTCTCTCCAGCGCAATTTCTTCCGTGAGCTCAAATGGGAAGCCGTAGGTCTCATACAGCCTAAATGCCCGCTCCCCGTTTAGCTTTTTAACCTTCTCAATCTCTCTAAGGCCTCTCTGAAGGGTACCGGCAAACTTTTTTTCTTCTGCCGCCAGAACCTCAGAGATTGCAGCAGCCTGCCCGGCCACATTCGGATATATTTCCCGATACATTTCTGCAACAACCGGAACCAATTCAGCTACAAAAGGTTTTTCTATTCCAATCATCTTGCCAAACCTGATAGCCCGGCGGACTAAGCGGCGAGAAAAGTACTCCCTATCCTTATTTCCCGGCATCACCCCATCACTGGCGAGCATAATCGCTGCCTTGATGTGATCAGCAATTACCCTGTATGAGCGCTTGGCTTCTCCTGAATCGTCATATCCGAACCCAGCTGATTCCTCTATTTTAGCTATAATTGGCAAAAACACATCGGTTTTAAATACATCGGGATCATCGTTAATTGCAGCCAGGATACGCTCAAGGCCGCCACCAAAATCTACATTTTTCTGCTTAAGTTCAGAAAAACTACCATCCTCCTGCTTGAGATATTGCATAAAAACAGAGTTGCCAATTTCCAAAAAGCGGCCACAATCACAGTTGATGTGACAAGGTTTGGCGGCGAAATCAGAACTCTCATGAAAACCATGTTCAAGGCCGAAGTCAAAAAACACCTCACTGTCTGGGCCTCCTGGCTCTCCGGCCGGCATGTTGTCCGGTACTCCGGCTCGCGACCACCAGTTCTTTTCTTCACCATAATAAAAAATTCTGCCTCCTTGCATTCCCTTTTCTTCTGCGTTCTCGATAATTCTGGCACTAATGCCTTTTCCAGCAAACAAACCCCGGAGAATTTCTGCCGACTCACTGTCCTTAGGAATGTTTAGATACTTATTACCGCTGAAAACAGACACATACAACCTATGGGGATCCAGCCCCAACTCGTCTGTGAGAAACTCAAAAAACCAGCTTAACTGCTCCTGTTTAAAATAGTCTCCAAGGGACCAATTTCCCAGCATTTCAAAGAAGGTGGTATGCCTGTTGTCACCCACCTCTTCAATGTCTTGCGACCGGAATGATTTTTGGCTGTCTGCTATTCTGTCGCCTTTCGGATGCCTTGCACCAAGCAAGTACTCGATCATGGGCTGCATTCCAGAACCGGTAAAAAGGGTTGTGGGATCATTTTCTGGAACCAATGAGGAGGATGGAACAATTGCATGCCCGCGATCCTCAAAAAAAGTTAAATATTTATTTCTTAGGTCATTAGGTTTCATCTTTTCCTTTTTTAACGGCAGTTGGGTAATATTTCCAATAAAAAAACCCTTGCCAGTACACCAAATTACAGGTGCAAGGACGAGGGCTCCCGTGGTACCACCTTGCTTTGCTTCTGCCTATCTAGGCCTCAGCCTCATTCCAGCATTTTTACGGTTGCTGTCCGGGCTGCTTAGGCTCACTGATCGAGCGGTTACAGCCAGCGCTTCTGGGCGGCCCAGTAGATCCTGCAATGGTGTTAAAACAAACGTTCTAACATTTTGCCTCTTGGATTTCCCTTTTCCCAAAAGATTGCCTTTATCGTTTTTAATATTTGAATTATACCAAAAAAATCCTTACAGTCAGTTTTATTAGACTCCCTTGAATTTCTTTGACTTCTTCCTTGGCTTTGCCGAACCTTTTTTCTGAGGCATGCCATCTATGAGCACTTGAGCCTGTGTTTGCAGCACAACAATCAACTCAGACAGTGAAATGTCTGGAGACTCAATTAGCCCTTGTTCGTAGAGCCTAGCTTTGGCCTCATCAAGTTTCTGCTTAAAATTTGTGCGGAGGTGTTCACCTTTCTCGGTGCCAAAAACCAAATAACCAATCACTCCAGCGGCAACACCAACTGCAAAACCGGATGCGTATGAATTTTCTTCCGTCGTTTTTTTTGCCATAGTTAAACCTTGCTAGCCGGTTTTCTTTTGACCTGATTCATCGCGGTGAAGCCAGTCTATAAAAAGCTCAATCATCTTCATGCCTGTTTTCATACCGACAGCGGCCCCACCTAGGTTTGATAGCGGTGCGGCAATGGCCTCAACCTTATTCTCAACGGTGTCTAAAGTGCCATTAACTTTTCGAAGCGTTGCTCTCAACTGCATCAAGACCAATACCATATAGATTCCCACCACAGAAAGGATAATTGTCAAAATAACTAGGGTGGCTGCAAATATATAGGGTAAGTATTCCATAAGTTCCTTTTCTGCTTTCAGTATACGCTATTTAACCACCTCAGTGTAATGGGTTGCTGATCCGGACTAAAATCGAACGTGGATTGTCCTATTTTCGCGGTTAGTTTTTCCCCGGCGATCAGTCGCTTCAACAGTTATTGATGAGATTCCTTCACTGGCCAAATACACCTCGGTAGCAAATGAGCCATCCGGCCTGATCGAAACCGGCTCAGAATTGACCGTAACCACTGCTTCAGGCACTGTCTTGCCCTCTACCACAACCCTCGATGCCACAGTGGCATCATCCTGAGGAGATGAAACAATCAAGTCGGGAGGCTTATTCAAGTTATACCACTGAAAACCAACATAACCGATTAGGCTCAGGAATACAGAGGCCAGGCTTACAGCAAATAAGGTAATCGGGGTAAATGAACGGCCTCGTTTTAACACCGGCTTAATAAACTCTCTGGGGACCAATTTGCCCTTGGCGCTTTCCTTGTAATCACGCCGGAGCAATGCCATCAATGGTTCGTGATCAAACCCAAAAACTCTTGCATAGGTTTTGATATATCCCTTGACGAATGCGGCCGCCGGCAGCTTGGAAAACTCATTGCTTTCCAATGCCTCAAGATATTCCCGCCTGATTCTTGTCCTCTTGGATAATTGGTCTAATGATAAGTGGTGAGAAGTGCGTTCAAGCCTAAGCACTTCTCCGACAGTGCTGGTTTTCATAATGAGCTGATCTTAATATCGCCTGCTAATCTTGAAGTTTTTGCCTAACCATGGCGGATACGCGGCCGCCCTCAGCCAAACCTTGTGTGCGCTTAACAACTTCTCCGATTATCTTGCCCATGTTCTTATCTTCTGACTGAGCTATAGATTCATCAACGACTTCTTCAAGCTCCTCATCTGAGAGCTGTTTGGGCATATATGCCTCTAAAACTACAATTTTTGCTTTTTCTTGAGTTACTATATCTTCACGGCCGCCCTTTTCAAAATCTGCTAAAGCATCACGCATTTGTTTTATCTGCCTGATGATTATTTTTTGAATTCCGGCATCGTCTTGCTCTCCTGTATCAATCTCTACGTTTTTTATTTCGGAAATTAAGAAGCGGATAGTGCCCAATTTGGCCATGTCCCTTTCTTTCATTGCCTGTTTCATATCTTCCATTAACTGGCTTTTTAAACTCATAGATGCCTCCTCTTATCCTGATGAAATTACTCGATGGCTATTATTTGATTGTAGCACGAACGGCCTAGGTTTTACGGATGTTCAATTAGGATTTACTGAGGTGTTAAACCCCTTCTTTGCAACTCAATATCCAGATCTTCTTTTGTGTAAGCGCCTTGCAGCAATTGATATTTTGTTTCAGTTTCATCGGTGTAGTCAATTAAAACCATAGAAGGCGTGCCGACAATACCGATTGCCATAGCATTAGCCTCATCCGCCGCGACCAATGCGCTGGTTTCACCATTATCCAAACAGCTTTGGATGTCAAATCCGAGATCAGAGGCTAACTCTATGCTGGCAGTAATATTGGCTGCTGCTGCAGAACTGCTAATTTCATCATAATATCGGTCAATAAATTCCATGAAAGCACTGTTGCCACCTTGTTTTCCAACGCACTCTGCGGCCTCAGCCTGCAAATTGGAGCCGACAATTGGAAAATGACGGTAAGCAAACGCCACGTTCGCCCCATATTCCTCCAACACCTCATTGATTACTTCATGAAATTGCTTGCAAAAGCTGCAGTTTAAATCTGCATATACTACAAACGCAATCTGCGCCTCGTTGAGGCTGCCTTTAGTGTAATCCTCATCTGTCAGCGGTGATACAGCCTCAGGAATGATTGTTTGTTCCTGTTCAGGAAGGTCGTTAGGTCCTAGCTGTTGACCTGTCTGTTGCCTCAAAGCTTGGTTCTGGGAGCGAAGAAGCAGGACTAGAGATCCTACAACAACAAGTCCCACTATTAACAGAATTATTCCAGGAGAAAAAAGCGGTTTTTTCATATTTGTGGCCTGTTATTTACTATCATCATCTTGATACAGTCTGATGTAAAAAGCAAGATGCTAAAATAGCTGCATGAACCGATCTCTTTCTCCTTATGAGAAAAATTATCTTATTCGGCTGGGAATTAAGCCTTCAGCGATAGATGAGCACGGTGAAAAGCCAGTGGAATACATTGGGGGCATAGTTGAATTCCGGGGACTAAAGCTAAAAGTTGCGCCTGCGGTACTGATTCCCAGAGTGGAAACGGAAGAATTAATTGAGATGGTTTTAGCCGCAATTGAAACACTAAAAACTCGTGTTATCCGGATTGCAGATGTCGGCACCGGTTCTGGAGCTATTGCCGTTTCTCTAGCCCACGAACTCAATAAACGACATCAAAAGTATAAAATCACCGCTTCTGATATTTCTGCCGATGCCTTAAAAATAGCCCGGCAAAATGCTGAAAAAATTCTGCCTACAGACCAAAAGGACAGCGTCTCCATAAACTTTCTCCAAAGCAACTTGCTGGAATCCTTTCCTCAAGAAAAGTTGGATATAATTGTTGCCAATCTGCCCTATATTCCAAGTGCCAGAATACCGCATTTGCCAAAATCCGTCATTGATTACGAGCCGGCAATTGCACTCGATGGGGGGCTGGACGGACTCGATTACATCGGTAGACTGCTCCAACAGGCAAAGTCCTATCTGCTTCCTAACGGAAAAATTTTTTTAGAGGTGGACTACACTCACACTGATGACACTTTTAGAAAAATTGCGGAAGGATACCAGATCTCGTTGGTTCTAGATTCTTTTAGCCGCAATCGTTTTGCGGTTTTAGAGCTGCTTTAGGCCTACTCGTTACCCAAAATAAGCGATTTTGTTTCCGCCAGAGTGCCGTTTATTTTTGACTGCATTAAAGCAAAGGTAATTTCCCGGTCCCTAAAATCTTTATGCTGTGACAGATTAAAAAAGTCATCAAAACTAAGCTCCTCTAAGGAAATTTTTTCTCCCCCGTCCAACTGCAGTGATCCCACAGTTTTGCACCTTCTGGCAACAACAGCATAGATTGTCCAATCGATTTTGTCGGAAGGTTGGATAGCAAACCAAGGTTTAAATGCTTCCGCAGCCATTCCAGCTTCCTCGCGCAGCTCCCTTACCGCTGCTTCCTCCAAAGTTTCCCCATCGTCCACCTGACCGCCAACCAGGCCAAAAAACGGGCGCAGGCCGGGTTGCTCCTGACATGTAACAATAATTTTTCCGCTTTTTGTCACGGGCACTACCCCAACTGTGTCACTCCGTTTTAGCTTTTCAAACACAGCTGTCTGCCCATTGAACAACTGCTGCTCCCATTGATAGGTGTCAAATACGACGCCTTGAAAAACCAATTTGGCGTGCTTTGGGATCGGCTGATTTTGTGGGGGCAAATTAAATTTCAATTATCGTCCTTTTTTATCAATCAATTTATTGTTTTTGAGCAATTACTTTGGTCAATTTTTATAATACTGCCGCTTTTATGCCTGTCTAAATTAACGTATGATGATTGTATCGCAAATTAACACATATGCAGTAGGGCTGACTGCGGCACTGTACACCAGGCTCTCTTGATTGAGCAGCCCTACCGCTCTGAACGGAGGGCATGTTTATTGGAGCAATCCTAATTACGGCAATACTTTTAACTGGATTAATAACGTTTGTGCTTCAATATTTATCCAGGTCACAACCCGCCTTTCAAGAATTTCTTCAAACAAACATCCCCGCTATCTCGCTTACTTTTCTTAGCTCGCTCTTGTTTACTGCCAGTGTATCGCTGGTAGTTGCCAATTCAGTTGAAAATATCTTGCAATCAGGTCAATCACAGGAAGCCCATCAATATCCGGAAGCCACACATGAGAGCATAGCTGTTCAAGAAATAGTTAAAGCCGTCAATCCGCGGTTTGACCTATTGCCTACTCAGCTTTCCAATCAATTGCAAAATACCTGCTCCTTAGAAAATTGCCCGCAACCGCTCAATAATCCCGATTTTGAACCAGTTAATTTGACTAAATATTCGTTGCCATCAAAAGAAAAAGTGATTATTGTTGAGCTGAACAATGCGGTGAAAATTTATCCTCTTTTTATGGTTAGCCGGCACCGAGTGATCAATGATTGGTTTGGGTCCGTCCCCGTTGCCATCACTTATTCTCCGGGAACAGGAACTGTCAAGGTTTACTCAAGACAGTTGGGGGATGCGGCCACCCGGTTCCAATACAGCGGCAAGGACCGGTTCAATAATGAAATTATTTTTGATTTAAACAGTGGAACACTTTGGCAACAATTAACTGGAGAAGCGCTTACACCAGCCAGCCATGTTGTTTTGTCTTCATTGTCCTACACCGAATTGTCGTGGGAATCTGCCGAGCTTTATTATCCCAAGGCTAGAGTTCTGAGCTCTGGCTCATTCCCCGAAGGCACAACTGAGGCTTCCTTTAAATCCAGTGAATACCTTACACACACTGACTTTCGATTGCCACCTGAAAACACAGTTTTGGGCGTGGTAGCAAACGGTGAGGCCAAGGCATATGATCAAGCTTTGCTTACCCAATATTCTGTCCTTAAAGATGTAGTGGGAGAACACCGGATTGTTATCTCCAGTAGAAACGGCAGGATTAGTGTTACCAACCTAGAGAATGGTTTGGAGCTTAAACCTGTTAAAAGCAGTTGGTATGCCTGGTCAAACTTTTACCCTGCCAGCCAGCTTGAAACTGCGGCCAGTGAATAGCAGCTGTTTCTGTTTAGCAAAAGATAATACTGGCAGGTCTTTTTTTGAATAAAACTAATCCTGTTGGTGTTGAGAATTATATTTTACAGCGCCATCAGGCAGCCTGCGCACTCCAACACCTTCTTCCATTTCTTCCTGAATATGAGCAATGCTGCCCGCTGCACGGGCTAAGGCAAAAATAGCGTTGCCGGTTTCCGGCTGAAAACCGAGTGTTAAGAGTACGGCTGCCATTGCACCATCAACATTAATTACCAGTTTGCGGCTCAATTCATACTCTAGATGCGTTTCAATTGTGTAAGCCAAATTAAAATAGTCAAGGCTTAGTTGATGTTTTTGTGCCAAGGAAAAGAGTGCTTTTGTCCTGGGGTCTGATTGGGTATAAATAGGGTGGCCGAATCCGGGCAAACGCTTTTTTGCTTGCCGATACTCTTTGACTAGTGAAATAGCTTTTGCTTCAAGATCATCCTTGCCGTCAGCTTCAACCTGCTGAAACAGCCGCATGGCATCAGCTACTGCTCCGCCATGCAGAGGCCCAAGTGCCAAAAAAACCGAGGCCATAGCCGCCAGGATATTGTTGCCTGAAGCTGCTACTACCCTCGGTACAAAAACACTGGCCGGGTTAATGCCATGGTCAATGGCAGCAACCAGGAGTGCATTCAAAAGTTCTTTTTCTCCGGCTGATGGTTTCCTGGAAGTAATGGTTAAAAAGAGTGTGCTGACGAAGTCGGCTTCCTCGATTAGAGCCAAGTGGTCATAGCCCCTAAGCTCGAAATGGCCGTCCTTCTCCCCACTGACTCTGGTTTCAAACTGTAGATCTCTAGGCATAAATTTATTTTACAGCACTTCCTTCAATAAAACTGGTATCTCAGTGGGTGTTTGAGCAATTTTGGCACCGGCTTTAGTCAGGGCCTCAATTTTGCTAGCCCTAGTTCCGGAGGTTTTGCTCACGATGGCTCCGGCATGGCCAAATGCAACTCCCTGGGGGAGTGTCTCAGCAAAAATTCCGGAAATAAACGCTACTACCGGTTTGGAAAATTTAGATTCAATCATGGCGTTGGCTAAAACCTCCTCATACGAGCCGCCAATCTCACCAATAATTACCACCGCTTTGGTCTCTTCATCTTGAGATAGGTCGGGGAGCAGGTCTGCAAATGTTGTACCCACAAACCGGTCGCCTCCCAGCCCGGCCACTGTGGTCTGAGCAATTCCCTCCTTTACCAACATGTTGGCGATGGTATTAGCCATACCACCGCTTTTTGATAAAACAGCCACACCACCTGCGTTACCCGGAGCTAGAAATTGATCTAAGTTGCCCCCACCCATAGAACCTACTACAGATTTTCCCGGGCTGACAATGCCGATAGAACTGGGGCCGACCACTCTGACGCCTGATTGCTCGGCAAGTTCAATCAACTCTGCAGTGTCCTTGGTTGGTACTCCTTCCGCAATGATATGAATCAGAGGAATTCTCGACCTTATGGCTTCACGGGCTGCATCTAAAACAAACTTTGGAGGCACATAAATGCTGCTGGCGTTTATCTGAGAGTGCTCATTAAGCGCCTCCTGAACCGAGTTGTAGACCTTAAGGCCATTTACCTCCTCACCTCCTTTACCTGGAGTGACACCGGCTGCCACAGGAACATTGTTGGCTTGCATCCAGCCGAGGGTGCGCCGGCCTTCCTTGCCGGTTATTCCTTGAATTAAAAAGCTGGTGTCATGATTAATTAAAATTGCCATTTTAACTGATGCCCTCTGTAATCATCCTTTTCATCTCCAAAGCCGTATCTACAACCGGAAAATCCGGCCCAAAAAGCTGAACCTTGAAGTTCTTTCCAGCCAATCGTTCATTGACCATGGCAAAAGCGTCCTCCCACCTCGGACCTCCCCGGCGGATCAGAACTGAAAAACCTACTTCATTTTGGTATTGGGAATTTAGAAGCCCATCAATCACCCCAGAAAGTGTTTCAAAAATGTCTGTAAAATTTGCATTGCTGCCCACTAAATATAGTCCCTTAAGATTGGGGATGGAAAGCACAACCTCGGTTAAGGCTTTGACCTTTTCTCTGGTAGGATTACCGGAATACTCGGTGTAATTAGCCGGTGATACGCCGGCAGACATCAAGGCATCCATTGCCAACTGAGACGCACCCCCTCCTGACGCTAGCACTCCGACTTCACCTCCTAAAAATTCGAAAAAGCTCTCCCCGGCAGCACCGCGATGGTCCATATTGCTTACCTGCCCTGCTTTTAATTCCAACTCAGTTGGCGGTCTACCCATTGCTGAACGCTCCGGGTACCGACTCCACTCCTCATGGCGAAAATCAGCCGCGTCCTCCAGCATCACCTTGGCATCCAAGCAATAAATTTGATCGTCTTTAATAACCAGCGGATTAATCTCAATAAGCACCGCATCCTGCTCCAACATCAGCTGCCAAAGTTTTTGCACTACACCCAACAAACTGCTGTTTGGGGGAAATAAGGCCGGTTCTGAAAGAACGGAGAGCGGAATTACTTCCAGAGTTTCAGCTCTGTCATCCATACCGACTCCTCCCCTGGGGCTATAATAGGCGACTAGCTTTCGAAGCGAAGTGTCATATGTCATGCTCAGAAAAACCTGATTATCAAAAGCCACAGCCTCTTCCAAGAGAACAGCAGGGATTTGTTGATGATATTGGTCAGTAGCTGCCAACAGTTTTTCAACAACCTCATGCAGCAGGCCCTCGTGCTCAACACGAACCACCAAATCCTGAAGCTCCCTGTTGCCATGAAGTACTTGTGCTTTTGCGTAAAGAGGGTATTGCAGTTTTTTTTCTGTGACCAAACGAAGTTGGTCTAAACTTGAAACCAAAATGCTCTTAGGGACCTTTAAGCCAGCCCGTTTAAATAGGTCTTTGCCTTCTGTCTCAGTTAGTAACATTGCCGAACCAGTATAACTTAGAGCGCCACAGGATGCGAGAAGAAACGAATATTGCTTTCTGCCGTTTGTGGGCAAAGAAAGGCCGCCGGCTATTTAAGGCTCGGCGGCCTATGTAAGATGGGGTCAACCACGGCCTCCCTGCCAGTTGGCGGGAGGACAGACAATTAGCCTCTGCCCGACATCAATTCTGTCGGGGTTGGCAATTCCGTTTCTCTCCGCAATGGAGGAAACGGTTTCGCCATAACGAAGGCTGATCCTGTAAAGAACCTCCCCTTTCTGCACAATGTGCACTGTGCAATTTTGGGGTGGCTCTTTATGTTCCTCGGGCGCCGGTACGGCCGGTACCCAAGGTGTGTTGGGTGGAACGGTAGGCAGCGGTTCTCCCTGAGGGAGCTGCTGCCATTCAGTCGCAGAGGGCGACTCTGTTCTCACTGAGCTCCGCTCAAAGCGATCAGTGAAAAAAACCAGAGCTCCGACCACTGCGACCAAGAACCCAAAAACAATCATGGCTCGGCTGGCTCGACGGCCACCCCACACCATGATACTGATCCCCAAAAGAACCAGCCCAACTGCGAGCGGGAGCCCGGCACCAGCCCAGATGCCGACTCCCGTCAAGAGGACCCCTGCGGCTGGGACCAAAAGTCCAAGCCCGGGGCCCCTACCACGATCCTCGTTCATTTTTTATCCTTTTTTCCGTGATTAAACTCCCCATCAAGAGAAGTTTGAACCACGGACTTGGTGCCTCGCATTGAAGCACATTCCAAAGTTCATTCCTTCCCTCGATAAAAGAGTGCTTTTAATTTTTAAAGAGCCTATATTTTATTAAGAGTGCATAGATTGTATAAAATTTACCCAGATATGCAATAGCTAACAGTGAAAAATTCAGTCTTATAAGAAAAGCCGCCTTTAAAAAAGGCGGCTTTAACCTAGGCTTGTGAGTTTCATGGCTTTCCACCGGCTAATGGAGGAAAGCCAGCGATAGCCCGCTCAAGTACAACGGGGCCCCAGATTGAAAATCCTACTGCACTTAGGGTTATAGCAGTCAGCAAGCTGACAACCATGGCTTTTCTCTCCCACCGGGCATTTCTGTAAAAACTCACTCTCAAAACCATCCAAATCCAAAAAAACCACATTAGTGAAGTGGCTATCCAATACGCAGCGTACACTTTGCCTCCTAGGTTTAGATAACCGTCACCGCGAAGTTCACAGCTAGCTCTAAGCTGCACCCGCAAGCTCGGGCTATGTTAAAGAACAGTTGTCATTAATTCACAAACATGTGTGGAGTCTGCAAGAAAATATTTAGAGAGTTGTAATTGCTGAAGAAGGCAATATGTTAAAAACTTTATCAGTTGCAGGCTAAATTTAAGCTTCAATCGTCATTAGCAATTGTAAGAATTGTCTGCTATAATCATCAATATGAATGCGATAATTCTTGTTATAGAGGACGAAAAAGACATTCGGGATTTCGTTGCCAAGTTGCTTATCGATCAAGGCCACACAGTTTACACAGCCTCCAAAGGCATTGAAGGCCTCGACCTAGTGGAAAAAGTTTCCCCTGATTTAGTTGTGCTTGATCTCAATCTTCCTGATATTGATGGAGAGAGTGTCTGTGAACGTATTAAAGAAATGCATCCTGAAACTCAGGTGCTGATGCTTACTGCCAGAGACACCTCCAGAGACTTAGCTAGAGGATTGAATATCGGCGCTGACGACTATATGTCCAAACCATTTGAACCAGAGGTATTAAAGGCCCGGGTGAACGCCCGCCTCAGAACTGTTGATTCGGATGATGAGCAACTTCAGGTTAGTGACCTTATTCTAGATCCCAAAACTCATGAAGTTAGAAGAGGCAACGGCCTGATAGATCTGT
Organism: uncultured Pseudomonadales bacterium; assembly: GCA_964455555.1. Classification (GTDB taxonomy): domain Bacteria; phylum Patescibacteriota; class Microgenomatia; order UBA1400; family PJMF01; genus UBA1370. Next base: position 101,388 of record CAYVXV010000003.1, read on the forward strand.
CGCCTCAGGAGTACAAATTACTCCATTACTTTATGACTAATCCAAACCAAGTGCTCACTAGAGAGATGATTATTGCCCGAATCTGGGAATCATCTCCTGAAATTGAAACAAGGGTGGTGGATGTTTATGTGGGCTATTTAAGAAAAAAGATCGATAGTGACGAAGCAAAGCCCAAACTTATTCATTCAGTCCGCGGCTTCGGTTACATGCTCAAAGAAAAATAAAGCTTCTCGCTTTTCTTGAAGAGTAGATCCATTTTATTGAGCTTTACCTTTGCCTGATGGAGGATTTACTCGCTCTTTTCTACGCTTAGGCAAAATCACTGTAAAGGTTGACCCTTTCCTTACTTTGCTGGACACGGAAATCGAACCGCCATGAAGTTCAATAATCTTTCTTGTTAGAAACAAACCCAAGCCCAAGCCACCAATCTTACGAGCTTCTTCCTCTTCACCGGAATAGAATTTTTCAAATATTTTTGAAAGCTCGTGCTCCGGTATACCGATGCCTCGGTCCGCTACTTCGATAACAATTGAACCGCCCTGCTCACTGATTTTGACTTCAACATCTTTGGCGTGAGGAGAATATTTGATGGCATTTGTAATCAAGTTGACCATTACTTGGTTGAGCCGCTGACGATCTGCCTCTATATAAATGTCATCATGCATTTTAATTCTAATCTCATGATCAGTCTGGGCTTCCAGAAGCTCTACCACTTCGTCTAATAAATCATTGAGGCAAAAAATCTCAGGATAAAATGATAGTTTTTTCATTTCGATCTTGGAAAGATCTAACAAGTCCTCTACCAACCTAGTCATATTTCCCAGCTGGCGCTGCATTCGGGTCACATACTCCCAACCCTGGCTTTGGTCATCAATTTTCAGTTCGTCCCTAAGGGTATATAGGCTCGAAAGTATGCTTGTTATTGGGGATTTGAGCTCGTGGCTGGCAATTCTTAAAAAATCATCTTTGCGTTTTTCCAACCTCTTCTCTCTAGTTACATCCAGATTGATGCCGACCCACTGCACTATTACGCCATCACTATTTCGGATGGGCATGCCTTTGGAAAGAATATAAACAGTTTTGCCTTTGTCTGAAGTAATCTCCAGCTCCGCGTTCCATTTGGCGCCGCTTTGCAGTGCTTTCTGCCATCTGTCCTGCAATTCCTCTGACAACAACTCACTATAATTAAAACCAGGATAACTGCTTTTTCCCTCTACACCAAGGAGTTTAAGAAAACTCCTACTAATATACTCCAATCTGCCCTCAATATCAGTGAGCCAAAACCCATAAGGCAAACTTTCTCCAAGCAAATGCCACTGAGCCTCACGTTTTTCAGCCTCCAGCCTAGCCAACGTCTCCCTTATCAGCTGCTCTTGGTTGCGAAGCAAATTCCATTGAGCGAGTCCGTAACGGATAGCCCTTTCCAAAACCGAAGTGGTCAACTCAAACTTGAGAATATAATCATTAGCACCCGCCCTCTGGGCTTCCTGGTCAACCTCCGGGCTATCATTGCCGGTAAGCAAAATGAGCGGTTTTTTAATACCTCGGCCCCTAGCCTCTTCTATCAATGAGACACCCATCTCGGCACCCAGGTGTTGATCAATTAGGTAAACATCACCTTTATCCTGATTAATCGCCTCCATGCCAGCCAAAAAGGTACTAGCCGAAGAGACCTTGCAATCTAAAAGCCGTGAATCCTTGAGAAGCTCCTCTATTAAAAAAACATCATCAGGATCATCCTCAATAATTACAACAGAGACCTGTTCTTTTTCGCTGTCATTTTTCATCTTTACATACTATCTGCGCTTACTATTTGTAACCGGCAGCTGCACTGTCTCAAACCAATATTTCCCGAGAGTTCTCATAATGTCAACAAACTCCTCGAACTTCACAGGTTTGGTGATAAAAGAATTTACTCCCAATTTGTAGGAGGTAATAACATCTTCCGGCAAGGTTGAAGTTGTTAAAATCACTACCGGGATAGTTCTGAGCTTGGGGTCAGATTTAAGCTCCTGCAGCACCTCTCTACCATCCTTTTTAGGCATGTTGAGGTCGAGCAAAATTAACGTAGGAATCGGTGATTTTTTGCTGTTTTTATACTCAGCCTCTCTTCTCAAATAATTAAGAAGTTCAGCACCATCATTAACAACTTTGAGAACTCCATCAACCTGACTTTCCGCCAAAGCCTCTCTAGTCAGCATTATGTCATCGGGGTCGTCCTCTGCCAGAAGGATCACGATCGGTTTTGATTTTAGCATTTCTGTCCTTTACAAAGCTAAATTCGATCTGCCTGTTATTTTAATGCTTTTCTCGCTTTAATGGCAGGTCCATTTCTACTATAGTTCCCTCACCTTCTTCACTAATTACTCTAATATTTCCATTATGGCGCTCAATAATTCGCCTGACTACAGCTAAGCCAATGCCTGTACCCTCGTACTCTCCGCGGCCATGCAGCCGCTGAAAAATATTAAAGATCTTTTCCTGATAGGCAGCGGGTATGCCTATGCCCTGATCAGACACTCGTATCCGCGCTACTGAATGATCATCCTTGGGGTCAGCAACTATTTCTGCGTCGATTGTTACAATAGCCGGCTTGTTGGGCTTATGAAATTTGATGCCATTGCTAATCAGATTTTGAAATACCTGATACAACTGCATGGGATCAGCTTCTACAGCAGGTAAGTTGCCAACGGTGATTTCTGCTTTTTCATCCTCAATTGCCAATTCCATATCTGACAACACATCTTTGATAAGTTTGGTCAGATTCACCCGCTTATAAGGAAGCTCTCGGGTAGATACCCTGGCATAAGCCAAGAGCCCCTCGACCAACTGCCTCATGCGGTCAGCTGAATACATAATCCGGTCTAGATATTTCTGAGCATCCTCGCTCAACTCAGAATTTGATTTTGTCTGCAGGCGGTCTCCAAAAGCCAGAATTTTTCTGAGCGGCTCCTGCAGATCGTGTGAGGCTATATAGGCAAAATCCTCTAACTCCCTATTACTTCGTTCAAGTTCTTTATTGGCACTGTGAAGCTGGCTCGTCCTTTTTTTCACCATATCTTCCAAATCAACCCTGCTTTGCCGCTGTTGATCCAAAAGCCAGCTAAAGGCAAAACCAACCATAATATAAGTGATAATCTCCTCGAAATCAGAAGAATAGAGCAAATCAAACTGAAAATAAGGGGGCAAAAAATAGTAATAAATTCCAACCAGGGAAATCAATGTAGCCGCTACACCCGGACCAAAACCACCATAAAATGCACTGATGAAAACACTAAAAAGAATAAACAAATAAGGTGTATCTCGGGAAACCCCGCCTAAAACAGTCAGCCTTAACCAGATAAAGAGTGAAACGGTCAAAAGCATGAACGCATATGCAAACACTAGTTTGACCCACGGTGTACCAACCAGCGATTTGAGGGTTTCTATGCTGCTTGAAGCTTCAATTTTCATTGAGAATTATACCTTTCTCTAAAGCCAACGGCTGCAATAGGAACACGGTATCTCAATGCCAAATTATCCTTCTCTATCAATAATTACTCCTCTCTGATTATAGATTACAGACTCCCTAAAGACCAGGGTATTTTTACCGCACTGCAATCTCTGTCTTACCCCTTTCTAAGAATTATAAGCCATACTCTTAGTAATAATTGGAACATATATGACTATTATCACGAACGAACCGCCAAAAAAACCAGTCGAAGTTGTGGAAAAACAAATGACAGAAGTTCTTCACTCTGTCAGCGCCGTATTTCCATTTGATTTATTTCCCAATAAACTAGTGATATATCGAAACCGCGTTGACTTTATTTATAACCATTTTTTCTTCGTACAAGAGATTTTGCCGATTCACCTTCAAAATATAATTTCGGCATCTGTCTCCATAAACATTGTTTTTGCTACCTTTGAGCTGGAAGTATCCGGCTTGCCACGCACACGAGAAGCATATCCAAGTGCAATCGGCTGGCTGCCCATTGGCCAAACCAAACGCGCCTTGCAAATAGTCACCGGGCTGGTAGCTGCCAGAGATGAAAACCTGGCTACCGACCACCTATCTACGCAGGAACTGCTCGACTACCTTGAGAAAATGGGTGACAACCCGCTGGCAACCAATGATTTGACCTGACCCCTGACTATTACTAAACTCTTACCCAACCCAATGTTTGCCCTCATGATTGGCGACTAAACTTTTTTATAGCTGGACAGATAGAAAACCCCAGGCTGTTACCCGGGGTTTTTTATGTGGCTAACCTCCCCTTCTGGATTTCTCTGCTTTTCTAACTTGCTCTGCAATATTTAGTGATGGTACATCTTCGTCCTCATCCTCTAATTCAGGATACAATCCCATGTCAAGTGCGTTCTCTGCCACATCATCATCCTCTTCAAGACCAGTCTGATGACCGGAAACAGATTCTGAATCCAATTCTTCAGGACCTTGATACGAATCCGTGTCCAGGTGCTGAGGCTTTTGCAAATCCTTTTCCTTCATTTTTCCTTTCTGTTCTATTAATAGTTGCCGAATCATAAACTAACGCGATTAAAAAAAGTTGGACAACTTGTAATAGTGAGGTAAGCCAACACTTGTGAGTTGGATTCATTGAATAAAAGAGCTTCTTACAAGCCTGTTACCACAAATATAACCCCTTTTAACCGTTGGTTCTTATAGTGAGCGTTCATAAGGTTTATCAACCTTTTGGAAAGGATTTATTCGTGCTGCAGCTAAACTCATTTGTTCAAAGGTTAACTGAACAAAATAGGCAATTTATTTCGGAGCAAAATTATGCCATCTCACTTTACGAAAAAGCAGGTGAGCTCACCAATGCTGCCGTTGAAACCAGAATTAAATCTCATATACTCGCAGGTTTAAGAGGGCATAGCAAATTGGCTTCGCTTTCAAGAATGCATGAAAAAATAATCTCTCGGGCGCTGGACTCGGTTAAACAGATGGAAACCCGGCCAAAGGGATTTGGCCTGTTTCTCCAATTTAATGCTGCGCAGTTAGAAAAAGAGCCTGCTCAAGCAAAAACCAACAATCAAAATCTTTTCTCCGAATTGATCAGCTTTTACAACTCACCTGAAACACATGTGTATGTAGGCAAAATATTTGATTTATCGCCACTTTTCAGAATGATCAGGAAAACAAATTTAGCAATTGTCTGCCAAATAGAAAATCACCAAACCTCTATTTATACAATTAAAGGATCTAGTTTTGAGAAAGCAGCCGAGCTTAAAAACCGGCACAACGAACCAACAGATAATGAGTACATTGAGGCCTATAAACCAAGCCCCACCGGCGCTGTCCACCATGGAACCGGATCAGAAAATGTGGCCAGAAGACAAATCAGCGCCAACAAGGTTTTTCTAAGTGAAGTGGGGGCAGAAATCAAAAAACTATTAAAAAAGGATAATATCTGGAAAAATGCCGTTTTTTATTGTTCAAAAGATTTTCAACCTTACATCAAAGAGTGGTCAGACAAGCTTTTTAAACAAAAAATCAGCTATAGCCCTATCGTCATCAACAAACTGATGAGCACTGATAAGCAGCTTCAGGAAAATTCTCTGGAGGTGATTGAAGAACATGTTAAGGACTCAATAAAAAAACAATTTCTCGAGGATAAAGAAAAATACACATTTTTTGCAGTTGGCTGGAAAGATGTTACAGACGCTGTCAGGGAACACAGGGTAGAACGCTTGTATCTCCGCCCGGATGTTAGAAGATTGGGATTTATCCTGGATCAAGCCTCTCCTTATTCCTATCCAATCCGAAATGCTAAGCGTGTAAACAATATAATCCCCTGGATAGTTCAGGAAGTGATCGCTTCAAAAGGGGATATTATCACGGCACAGGTTATCAAAGAATTAAACCCTGAACCGATCGCAGCCAAGATGCGCTTTGTTCATTAAACTCGTCTATCATTAAATAGAAATCTATTCTCCGAACTGTCTAAAAGATTCTTGAACTTGCTCTTGATTGATAAGCTGATCAAGTACGGGAATATAATTCAATGTTCCGATGATCCTTGCTAAAATAGCAATAAGCAAGCCGGCTACAATTGTAGCCCCAATTACTGTCCCTATTCCCTGAACAACTCCATATAAAAACAAATAAATAAATGAAGTTCTTTTTTTTAAACGGGCATTTATCAAATTTAAACTGCCCTGCAGCGTTTCTAATTGGGTTTCTAAATGTGCTTTTTCAGTCATATTTTAAGTATACATAACCCGTTGCATTTTGGCGAATTTCATCTTAAAACACACCCTTGTCGAATTTTGAATGAAGGAGTATAGTCTAGATTTGTTTCAAAAACCCTGACAAATAGTTTTATGTTAAACACTGATTACGAACACTACGATTCAGAGTCTCTTTCGTTGCGTGACCGGCTGGCGCTGGACCGCACTGAGCTGGCTAATGAGCGGACACTGCTTTCTTACGTGCGAACAATGGCCGGATTAATAGCAGTTGGCGGCACTTTGTTTCACTTTTCTACTCACTGGGTAACGGGATTGGCAGCTGTTATGCTCTTGGCCTCCGGGTTTATTGTTTTTCTAAGCGGCTATTCCCTACACGTCAAAACAGCCCAAAACCTGCAGAAGCTAAAACCCCACTCAGAAGCCAGTCTCAGCAAACCTTCAAAATTATATTCATGGATTTTCTCCAACCACTAGAGATTTCATCTGTCGCAGAGGTCAAACAAAACTTGTACTAGATAACCTCCACATCCTCATCTTCCATGGCTGCATTATCATCTGAATCTTTTGCCGGTTCAGTGGCAACTGTCATCACATCATGTGCTCCTGCGCCTTCCAAAATCTGCTCAGCAAGACCAGAATTTTCCGGTGTCGTTTCTGCTGTAACTAGAACCTCTCCAGCATAAATACTCTCTTCATAGATCTGGGCAGTGTCATCCGGAAAACCAAGGTCAACCAGCGCTCCAACAAGCCCACCGGCCAGAGCGCCCGTAGCTGCTCCCAAAAGAGCTGCCAACGGCCCACCCACGAGTACAATGCCTAATCCGGCAATTGTAACCGGCACGGCAGCAGTTAATAAGCCCGCAATGGCTCCAATGAACCCTCCGGCTGTTGCTCCAACTGCCGCACCATCTCTAACGTCTTGGTCCACAACCTCAGTTTCTACCTCTCCGGAATCCATATCCCTGGTTATGATTGAGATCGAATCGGAGAAACCACGGTCTCCCAACTCTTCAGCTGCCTCTGAAGCCCTTTCTCTATCCGTAAACAAACCTGCAGTAATATGTTTCATATACCTCCTTCACTAATTAATAATCACAACTAGGTTATTAAAGAGATATAAACTGAAAGTGAGAGTTGGTTAAGAGCTTAGTGAAAGTTATTGGGCTATGCTGATAAATACAAACAACCTGCCACTAACTCCGGATCGTTGACTAAGTGAAATTAAAGTATGACGCTCTCCTGCTCGGAAGGAGCCTCAGGTTTAAGGGGTAGAATATAGACATCATGGTTGTAATCATCAACACCAACCAACTCAGCTTCTCCCCTGAGAACCCGCTCCAAAGGCTTGCAGGAGTGACAGCCATCAGCTCCATTGGGACATTTAAAGTTTTCCAACTTACGTGCGGTTTTGATCCTCTTGGCCACTTGAAGAACGGTATCGTGCGCTTCTTCAAGATCTGGGAGCTGCTGCTCATCTGGCTCATTGCGAAATCGCAGATACCAATAACTGGCTTTGGAAACTGTCCGGTGCTGAGTGTTCTGAACCAACAGATAATAGATCGGCAATTGCAGTGACTGGCCATCCTCTTCTTTTTTGCTGGTCTTAAAATCAACAATATGCACTGTGTCAGTCTCCGGCAAATATTCGATCCAATCAATTTTTCCACACAGAATAATTTCATCTTTTTCAGACAACCAGTATTGAGGCAGGTCGCCTTTGATTTTTACAGCCAATTTTGTTAATAATCCGGGATTGTCCATAATTCTGCGCAACATCTCCCTGCCGATTTCTTTATAGTGTTCCTCAGTATCCGGATCTGTAAAACCACCGCGTTTGCCACTTACCTTTTTCCATGCCGTCTCAAACTTCTCTAGAAGCGGTTCTTTCATTCTGTTTTCAGTGGGTACTTTTGAAAGAGATTCGACAACTTCATGGACTGCGCCGCCAAGTGCCAGAGGAGGGCTCATTAATTGAATCTTGTGACCGGTAGTAGGATCCTTATAAACATTTTTAAGAAAATAAGCTCTGGGACAGGAAAGAAAATCACTGATAGAACTGTGAGATACCCAGGTGGCGGAATATTTATCAACGGGCATACTGCACTATACTATATCGCAGTACTAGAAAAAGCAAAAGAAAGTATTGCAATTTTTTATGTATAATTACAATATGAGCAGCAGTGTGAAGAGCAAAATAAAGCTCTTTTTTCAAGATTATCCAGTTGTTGAAATCAAAAAAAACAAAGAGATAGATATTGGCGACAAACAACAATATGTTTACTATCTAGAAGAGGGATTTATTCTTCAACTTTTGGTAGGCACTAAAGGACAAGAGGCAGCCTTTAATATCTTTCGGCCAGGCACTTTCTTCCCAATGGTCACAGCCATGATTCGGCTTCACAATCAGTTTGGCTACACCACCCTCTCAAAAACAAGGCTGCGCAGAGCACCATCCTCTGAAGTAGTTGCCTTTCTCCGAAACAACCCCGACGTAATGGAAGACCTAATGGTCAGAGTTTTTATTGGCGTGGACGGCATGATGTCCCACCTGACAATCAATATCCTTGGAGATTCAACAAAAAAAATTGCCTCTACCCTAACTATGCTATCCAATCGGTTCGGCGAAATACAAGGCAATGGAAATGTAAAAATACCACTACCGCTGACCCAACAGGAGATAGCTTCGCTGTCCGGAACCAGCAGAGAAACAGCCTCACGCGAACTAACCCAATTAACAAAGCGGAAAATACTGGCTAAAAATAAGAAAACATATACGGTTAAACAACCTAAGGCTCTGCAACAGATCTTAGAAAATTGATTACTCGGAATATGTATAATCTGGAGTTTTTTCCAGGATAGCTATAACGATGCCCTCCGCCTCCTCCAGGGCTACAGACTCAACAAAAGCAACCTCTTGTGCAAATTTTTTCAGGGCTAAGGAAAACAGGTATCTTTTAGTTGGCGCAACTGTTTTGTTTTGATCCTGATTCTCAATCCAAAGATTTTTTAGGATCTTAACGCTTTCTGCCGGATCATTATCATTCAACCTTTTGGTCAAATCATTTTGTTTGAGCGAAACACGCTCTACTTCTCTGCTGGCCAAATCATTGTAGAGCTCTTTTAGCTGCTTTTTTGACAGTGGTCTGCGTATTGAGGTAAGAGAGATATTGTTAAGTGGTATAGAACAAATTAGAGTTTCGTTGCGTTGGTTCTTATAAAAGGGCTCAAAATATAAAATCGTCTCAGTACCGGTTTTTTTCTTTCTTTCCTTGATATCTGTAACAGTATATAAGGAACTAAAACGTACCAACTGGTCACCAACTTTAAAATCCATTTGTTGCATAGAAAAATTCCTCAGAAAAATTAGCCACTCATGCAAGGCGAATATGTTAAATGTGTCTACCATCTTACCATAAAACTGTATCCCACTGCAATCAAATATTGCATTACAGCAGAAAATTAGGCTCTTACCAGGTTCTTACTAGCCTATATTTGGCGGCTTACCCCTTTGACTTAGTCTGAAATGAACAATTGTAATCGAGAAAGGTTTTGTATGGGACACAATAAGCAAAACACAGGTATGGTTTTTCTCTTCGGAGTTGCAGCCGGATATCTTTTAAGCTTGATTCTGCCCTCCGATGTCAATCTTAAAAACAGAATGCGGCTTAAAAAAATTGAAAAGATATTAACTGATCCCGAAGAGCAGGAACGAATTAAAGATGTCTTTAATGAAAAGACTGCGGAGGCTGCTGCCAGTTTCTCGATGGCCAAAGCCCAGTTGGCTCACAACCTCAACACATTCAAGCTTGAGCTGGACCAAATATCCAAAGAAAAATATCTCAAAGCAGTTAAAGATGCTGTCGATTATGTTGCCGAAACCCAGGAACTGCCCAGAAGGCAAATCACAGCCTTGCAACGCTACCTCGAAAAAGACTATGATAGGATTAAAGCAGCCCTTAATGCTTAACCTATGACTTTACAAGAAATTTTTTATCTCCTCGGAATCGTCTATATATTAGGCTGGCTGGCATTTCTCATTGCCATCGTTGTTTTTAGCTTTATAGCCTACAGGCGCTGGAAAGAAATTAGGGCAGAACTCAAACGCAGCAGCTTGGCTAGCCTAGGCGTATCTCTGCTTAAACCATCTTCTCTAGCCGGAGTAATCGCAGCCTGGCCCCTGGTTCAACTCGGCCTCAGTAAGTTTTTTGGCAAAAAGAAAAAATAACACGCTCTCCATGCCCTTTCCTTACTGCTCCATAAATTGAAATTTTTGGTCACCCAAAAAGCCTGTTGCTTCCGGCTTGATAATATGTTCTTTATTTACTCCTGCAAGCACTCCCGATGTTACGGTAAAAAGGCCGTATTTTTGGGTCAGTTTATCTATGGCTAAAGCTATTTTTTCCTGCTTCCACCAATCAGGAAACCACTCTTTTTGTATTTCAGGCCATGGCTGAAGCAAACTTAAGCGGACGGCAAACTTAATGATTGGAAAATCCCGCTTCCACTGGCGGTAAAGCTGCAAATAAATAATCTCAAACATTTCCGGAGTATGGCGGACATAGCGCTTAAGAGTAATGTGGTCGCTCCAATATCTGCCGCCATGGCCCATCAATGAAATGCTTATCAGCCTGCCCGCCAGATTCATTTTGCGGACTTTATACATGACTTCCTCAGTTAAGTTGTAAAGAATTCTTCTAATAAGATCTTCATCATCACACAAGTTATAGCCGGTGATTGACCTACCCACACTTTTCATATGGCTGTTGGCATTAATCCGCTGCAACAGATCCGGCTCTTCACCCCGGCCCATTTTCCTTAATTCCACCGACCAGTAAGGTCCAAAAAATTTTTCCAAAACTATATCCTCAACAAAATTCAGCTGATAGGGAATGGTAATCCCAATTCTCCTCAAGCGTTTTTCCAGGCGCGGGCCAATGCCGCAAACGTCAGCAAATGAAACACCTGCTAAAACCGCATCCCGGTTTGTTTCATTAATTTCAAAAACACTGCCTTTGGGAGCTGTTTCGCTGGCTATTTTGGCTAAAAAACGGTTGGAGCTGATACCGACATTGGCAGTTACCCAACTGCCCAAAGTCTGAGCAATCTGCTGCTGAATTAAACGGGCAAAATTACTGGGGTTGGGGTAAAGCCGGCGCAGCGGCCGGTGCCAAATAAAAGCTTCATCTAAGGAATAAATCTCTACATCTGGGGCAAAAGATTCAAAAAGCCTTTTCAATTGCTTGGTGGCTGAAAGATATTGGCTGAAATTGGCCGGAAGCGCCAGAATATCCGGACATCTTTGCTGAGCCTCCGCCAAGCGCGAACCGGTTTTAACTCCAAATTTTTTTGCTTCTTTGGATGCTGCAATTACACAAGTACGTCCGGCATCCTTAACAACAGCTACCGGCTTGCCCCGGAGACTTGGAACCTCCTGCTGCAGCAGCGTAGCAAAGTAAGAATTAATATCAACGTGAAGCCAGCAGTCTTTTTGCCCCTCCATAAAAAACCACTCCTATCTATGATAGCCACGAAACCATGCCTATTCGCAAAAGACTTCGGCAATGGTCCATTCTTCTGAATCTCGGTTAAATAAAAGCCGGTAAATATTGCCGGCGCTTACAACACTGTAGGTGCGGTTTTTAATGCCGCCATTTGAGCTATCAGTCACAAAAGTGAGTTCATCTATCTTGAGAATCCGGCTGCGCCAAAGAAATTTTTTAGGAATAAAAGTTGAGTCATTGTAAGTCCCAACTACAGCAATTTTTTCATTGATTTTTGTAAACATATCTAAACCCTATTAAACATCAATTATCATCTCCGGATGCATTTCCGGCAGTAATACCTCTAAACAAGCCCAAAATATAACACTCTTTGGGATAAATGGCCTGGTAGCGGCTGTTGCGCGGCTCCAACCGGATGCGGTTGTTTTCGCGGTAAAAATATTTTAGGGTGACATTATTATTTTCATCTTGGGCGACAACCAGGTCGCCGTTATCTGCCCAGCTGCGAGCCTCCACAATGGTAATTTCCCGGTCATAAATACCGTCCTCTACCATGGAATTGCCGGTGACTTGCAGGGCAAAATACTCCCTGTTTTTATGGGGCACAAGTTTGCGGGGAACCTTGATAGTCCCTTCTATATCCAATGCTTCTATCGGATGGCCGGCAGCCACCAAGCCACGTAGCGGAACTTCAACCAAAGGCAGCTCAACCATACCCTCATCTTCAAAAGTAAGTATAATGCCGCGGTAAGCACCGGGAATCCTACGGATATAACCCTTCTTTTCCAAAGCACTAAGATGCTCAACTACTGTGGCTCTGGCTGTAACATTGATTGCTGCGGCAATTTCTGCCAGCGAAGGAGAATTATTATTTTTTTTGACGTACTGCTTAATAAAATCTAAAATCTGCTTTTGACGTTTACTAAGGATTTGTGTAGTCATATTTTTAGTATATACCTAATGAAACCCTAATGCAACCCTATGTCTAAAATGAACAATTATCCAGATGAACCTTAAGCAGAATGATTGAAACTTGCCAAGAATAGTCTTTCTATCTACAATCTGTAGTATGACAACTGATCATTCTCTGGGCCCTCTTGAAAGATCCGTTCTGCAAGTAATCTGGCAAAAAAAACGCGCCTCAGTCCAAGAAGTACTGGTTGCACTCAACAGCGGCAATAAACAAAAAGACCTGGCTTACACTACCGTTATGACCATTATGACCAGATTGGTAGAAAAGGGAGTGCTCAAACGAACCAAAGAAGGCCGCTGTTATTACTACAATTCTGCTGAGCCCAAAGAAACATTTATTCATGAGCTGGCTAGAAAAACCATATTAAGTGTAGTCAACCGGTTCGGTGAGGAAGCGCTGGTTGCTTTTGCCGATGAAGCCAAAAAACTCTCGTCAGTAGAAAAACAGATGGTGCTCAAAGAGCTCCAAGACCAACAAGAGTCTCCATGACTAAATTAGAAAACCGTTATCTGGCTGTGTTTAGCAGTACCATAGCACTGGTGGGCTTGGGTGTATTCTTGCTGCTCAGCCCAGGTGCCGGCTTACTGCGGGAGAAAGCTGTCTCCAGTTGTCAAGCATTTTATGCCTCCTCGGTTCATTCCACTCACAATATTGCAGGCGCAGGTTTGGTGCTGATTTTGTTGGTTTTAATAATAAAATTTTTGGCATCTATCTATAAGACCAGGGCTACCCTGTCCGGATTTAAAGTGTTATCGTCCGGAACTGAGTATCAACGGATATCAGCTGTCTGCAAAAAAGCAAACTTGCAGAGAAAATATTTTTTGCTGGTCGCCGGCAGCACTCCTCAAGCATTTACAGTAGGGATTAGACTGCCAAGAGTGATTATTTCCGAAGCAGCAGTCAAAAAGATGAATCAAAAAGAATTGGAAGCCGTGCTGCTGCATGAGGAGTATCATCGTTTTCAGGGTCACGCCTTACTATTCCTGCTGGGAAAAACTACCACAGATGTTTTCCGCTTTTTTCCAAGTTTAAAAGATGTATTTGAAAGAATGACAACCAATTTTGAACAAGCTGCCGACGAGTTTACTCAAGAATGTCAGGGCACCAATAGGCATTTGAGATCAGCCTTAGCAATTTTTATTGAACCAGATAACTTGAGTGGGTTATATCCGCAATTCAGCCTGGCTCGGATGCAAAGCCGGCTTTCTCGGATTCAGTCGGGCAAATCAAAAAAATCTAGGTTGTCGAAACTTAGGCTTGCTGCCTCGCTGGGGTCTATCCTAATTTTTAGTTTGCTTTTTAAGCTTCCGGAGGCTGACAATGCTTCCTTAATTACAAGGGTTCAAGCAGAATCAGTCAATAATTGCACTGTTTTTGAGTGCATGTCCAATTGCATTGCTGAAGAATGGCCAAGGAGCAGCATTCTCACAAAACAAAGCTACTCTTCCGTTCAAGCCAATTAAATGTTGACACATTTTTTTTGATGAACTACACTTCGTAGTACGTAACAAGTGTTCTATTCTAAAGGAAAGTATGGCCTCTTCTAATAATGCATATTCCCTTCAATCTTTTTTGGGGTTCGTATCAAATAATTTTTTCTTGATTATTTTGGTGCTTCTCTTCTTTGCCGGTGGAGTTGTTTCCGGCTCACTCTGGAAAGAAAATAAAATGTTAAGAGGTGGCAGCGGAACAGGAGGCGGAGCTCCACTTGGAACCGAAGTTGCTCAACCTCCATCTGATACCGGCCCGACTAAGGAACAGTTGGCTAACATGCCCGCGATCAACTCCGAAGACCATATTATCGGAAACCCCGACGCTAGGGTCGTTCTGGTTGAATACTCCGATTTTGAATGTCCATACTGCCAGCGGTTCCATCCGACTATGCAGGCAGTCGTGGCAAAATATGGTAATGACGTGGCTTGGGTTTACCGCCACTTTCCGCTTGGCTTTCACCCCAATGCCGAACCAGCCGCTGCAGCATCTGAGTGTGTAGCCAAAGTTGGCGGCAATAATGCTTTCTGGAGATTTGCAGATGAAATCTTTGACCAGAACGCAGCGCTTGGTGGATCACTCAATGCAGATGCTATTAATGCAGCAATCACTGCTAGTGGTGCCAACGCCTCACAGGTTGAAACTTGTATAGCCTCAGGCGAAATGACACAGAAGGTTACAGACCACATGCAAGGTGGCACATCCGCAGGAATTCAGGGCACTCCAGGAACAATCATTGTCACCCAGGATGGGCCTCAGGAATTAATCCCAGGTGCCTTACCAGCTGAGAGCGTCTATTCGCTAATTGATTCCTACCTGTAATTTGAATGATTTTTGATTGAGCAGCCCCGCGCAGCGGGGCTGCTTTGTAGTTAAAGCTACTGATAGGGTAAAATGTAAGTATGGAACGAGGAGTTATTCAGCTAACATCGGCACA
This sequence comes from uncultured Pseudomonadales bacterium, assembly GCA_964455555.1. GTDB lineage: Bacteria > Patescibacteriota > Microgenomatia > UBA1400 > PJMF01 > UBA1370. The sequence goes on from CAYVXV010000003.1 coordinate 116,482, forward strand.
AATGTCTTTAGTTCGCCAATTAATGGAGGATGCCGGACAGCCATCTGCATTGATGCAAAAGTTTCTCTCAACAAACGAGCACGACCAAATTTCTATCCAACTCTCTGAAGACGAAGTTGAAACAATTCTTGACCTTCTGCCTATGCCGGCATCAGATGAACCTAATAGCCTGACAACTGTAAGAACACAGTTTCTGGATTTTCTAAGCCTTCTGAGATTTGGAAAACCAAAATAAACGTCTCTTCCTTAATTATTAGTCTTCCTCAACATCGAGCCTGTTCCAAATTCTCTGAGCACCCTCAGCCTGTTTGGCTTTCTCCTCAACGTTTTCCTTGGCTTTAGCTGAAACAACTTTTCCCTGTAGCTCAACCTCTCCCTGAGACACCTCAACCAACACTCTGGAGTTGTTTCCTTTCCACTTGAGCAAGCGCTCTACATTGGCGCGAACCTCAAGGTCAGATGGTATGGCAAATAGGGGTGAATATTGGCTTAAAAGCAGATTATTAACTTCCTGCACCCCAGGATGCTTTCTGACTATTGTCTCCGCAACACCGATGCTGGTATGTGAGGGCACACGGCCGGTCAACTTAACCACTCCTTCCCTGACCTCTACCCTTATGTGTCTAACGTCCACCCTCGGGTCTCTATCCAAAACTTTTTTAATACTCTGCTGCAGTTTTTTGTCTTTCATCTTGTCTTTCACTATTTTACTGTTAACCGGTTGCTGATGATTTCTTATAAAAGTTATTTAACCTAAATCAAAAGTCATCTGAGTGGGAATTGGGTAACAGAAGGGTAAGAGGGCTAAACCGGCCTGTAACCATCGCCCTCTCCATTAAGCGCGCTTACATAAAGCCTCGGCTCCGGCAGTTCAATCGGCTGAGAACCCTCCAATAAATGGTCGTACTCCCCAAGTCTAACCCGCTTCCTGGACCTGCCCAAGGAAATGTGCGGAACAAATGGTTTTGGATCAAACCAAACGTTTTCCTCTTGAAGTTTCCGCCTAATTTTAGAGGTTTGACGCTGAAGCCTGGTTGAATTTTTCCCGCCAATTTTTACTGCCAAAACCTTGGCTTTCGTTTCCGAAGGAAAGCCTGTTAAACCTGCGGGCTCAACCATCGGTGGTTTATAGTTTTCCTGCTCCTCCTCCAGCATTGCTGCCGCTTTTTCAACCTCCTGAGTGGTTACCGAACCTAAAAAAGCAATTGTTATGTGATACCTCATCGGAGGGATCCAATTGTAGGGCAATCCCAGTTCCTCAAGATGTTCAGCCAATTGAACAAACTGCTCAGCCTGTTCACCAGTAACCGGGAATGCAATAAAAGCCCTATTTATTCGGCTCATGACACGTTTCTATTTTTCTATATTTCTATTGCTAACTTGTAAACATGCTGGATACGAATGCTTTGATAAGCTGCCACAAATAGACAAGATAACTCAAAAGCCCAGCCTGATTGCTCTCTGGAATTTGCTCTAAAGCTGCCAAACACATTTCCCGGTTTGGAGATTCATGAAGTGATTTTTCTACTCCATATACTGTAGTCCAAACTAAGCCATTGAAAGTGTCAAGCACCCCTTTTCGTAGACACGGAGTGTAAATACTCGGTGTGGAATCTGG